>NZ_JBQQBZ010000039.1:0-63201 GCF_052245655.1 Streptomyces sp. 4N509B | reverse complement strand
TTTCTGTTTTTTTTCTTTTTCCCCCCCGCCGCCGTGCGGCCGCTCGTCAGCGCAGCGCGAGCACGGCCGCGTCCGTCAGGGAGGCCCACACCACCCGCGCCTCCGCGAACCCCGCCTCGCGCAGCGCGGCGATGTGCCAGGCCGGGGGCGCCACCTCCCCCTCCGAGTGGTCGCCCGCCGACGGGTCCCCGAAGATTCCGAAGCGCTCGGCCGCCGGCTCCGCGAGCACCGGGTCCGCGGCGACCTCACGCCACCAGCCCGCCCAGTCCTCCACGCCGGCCGCCTTCTCCCGCTCCTGTCGGGCCTCGGTGAAGGCCGCCCACGCCGCGTCGATGCGCGGGGTGCCCGCCTCCGGCTCCGGCATGTGGTCGGCGTTGAGGAAGACGCCGCCCGGCCGCAGCACGCCGTCGGCGAGCCGGCCGTAGAGCGCGCGCAGCTGCTGTCTGGTCAGCCAGTGCAGCGCGGTGGAGGTGAGCACCGCGTCGTAGGAGCCGTGCGGGAGCAGGGAGGGCCAGTCCGGGTCGGTGAGGTTCGCCGTGACGAAGGTGGCGCGCGGCTCGTCCCGGAACGTGCCCCGCGCGATGGTCAGCAGCGCCGGGTCGAGGTCGACGCCCGTGCTCACGGCGCCGGGGAGGCGGCGCAGCAGCCGGGCGGTGATGCTGCCGGTGCCGCAGGCCAGGTCCAGGACCCGGGGCGCGTCGCCGACGAGCGCCTCGACGGCGTCCAGCATCACCCGGTACCGCTCCTCGCGGTCCGGCATGTACCACTCCTGCTGACGGTCCCAGCGCTCCTGCCACGCCTGCCAGTTGACCGACGCGTCGTTCCTCACACCCGCCATTGGTAATGACCCTTCTCGCACAGTGGCCCTTACTCGGTACCGTTGACTATAGACGGCGGCTGGTAAGGAACACAAGTGGAACTGACCTATTACTCGGACTACGCGGTCCGGCTGGTGAACACCGAGGAGCCCCTCCGCGGCACGGACAGCCTGACCTCGGTCAACGCCGTCCGCGCGCTGTTCGGCGAGGCGCAACAGGCCGCCCGCCGCGCCGGCGACGCCGACGTGGTCCGCCTGCGGGGCGTGCGCACGCGCCTGCGCGCCGTCTTCACGGCGGCGGCCGAGGGCGACGAGGTCAGGGCGGTCGACCTGCTCAACGCCCTGCTGCTGGAGTACCCGGCGAGCCCGCAGATCTCCGGCCACGACTACCTCGACGAGGAGGGCCGCCCCCGCTGGCACCTGCACCTGGCCGAGCACCCCTCCAACGCGAGCGCCGGGTACGCCGCCACCGCCTGCATGGGCCTGGCCTTCCACCTGACCGAGGTGGGCGTGGACCGGCTCGGCATCTGCGAGGGGGCGCCCTGCCGCAACGCCTACATCGACACGTCGACCAACCGGTCCCGCCGCTACTGCTCCGACCGCTGCGCCACCCGCGCGAACGTCGCCGCCTACCGGGCCCGCAAGCGGCGCGAGCGCGAGCTGAGCGGCCGGACCGCCCCCAGCAGCCAGCGGGCGATCGCCAGCGGCGAGCGCTGAACGTCCCCGGGCCCGCGCAGCCGCAGCACCGCCCGCGCCACCACCAGCTCGTCGGGCACGACCCCGAACTCCCTGCTGTCGTTGGGCACGTACGGGTTGTCCCCGAGCACCCACCAGCCCTCGTCGCGCCGTTCCGCGGCGCGCTTGACGATGAGCAGGTCGTGCCGGAAGGGGTGACGCACCACCACCACGTCGCCGCGCCGGATCCTGGCCCGGTACCGCAGCACCATCCGGTCCCCGGGCACCAGCGTCGGCACCATCGAGGGGTTGGTCACGTCGGCCAGCCCCAGCGGCAGCGGCATCGCGGCGTCCTCCCTGTCGCGCTTCCCGTCACGTCTCCCGGCCCGTCCACGGCCCGTCCACGGCCGGTCCACGGCCGGTTTCCCGACACTGTGCCCGACCCGCGCCGTGGCGTCGGCCCGGCCCCCGCACCCCGCCCGGCTCGCGGGCCGCCGGAGCGCGGCCACACCGTCCCCAGCCGTAGGCCACACACCGGACTTTGGGCCTAAGCCCCTGCCGCGGCGCGGGCCCCAGCGGGAAAACGGCACTTTCCCGGAGTAGTCTCACCCGAGAGAAGACGATCACGAGGAAGGACAGCTTCATGCTCTCCCGCCTGTTCGCCCCGAGGGTGACGGTCAGTGCCCACTGCGACCTGCCCTGCGGTGTGTACGACCCGGCCCAGGCCCGGATCGAGGCCGAATCCGTCAAGGCCATCCAGGAGAAGTACCAGGCCAACGACGACCCGCACTACCGTGCCCGTGCCACCGTCATCAAGGAGCAGCGGGCCGAGCTGGCCAAGCACCACGTCTCCGTCCTGTGGAGCGACTACTTCAAGCCGCCGCACTTCGAGAAGTACCCCCAGCTCCACTCGCTGGTGAACGAGACCCTCAAGGCCCTCAGCACCGCCAAGGGCTCCACCGACCCGGCCACGGGCCAGAAGGCGCTCGACCTCATCGCCGAGATCGACACCATCTTCTGGGAGACCAAGAAGGGCTGACCCCGCGTCACGCCCCCCGACCTGCGACGCCCTTGGTCGCAGCGTCTCCCTGTGTCCGCACCCGGTCCGCGGTCCGCCGAGCACGGCGCCCACGACGGACCGGGTGCGGTCGTCTTCGCCCGGCCACGGGTGGGCGCGGACCCGCGGCGTGCCGACCGCCGAACGCCCCGCCCCTCGCTTCCCTCCCGCGGGCGCAGCTCAGCGGCACCCCTCCTCCGTCGTGAGCAGCCCCCGCCTCGGTCCTCGGCGGCCTCCCCCGACCGACGTCGGACGCGGACGACGTCCAACCGCACGCCGGTCGTCCGCGGGCCTGCGGGGATCTCGAAGGCGACGTCGACGCTGACCTGGCGTGGTGGCACCGCCCGTCCCGCGGACGGCGGGGAATCGTTACGTGATCATGCCACCCGGGCAGGATCGCGGGAGCGCGCCCGGGGCCCCTTCCCGACGGCGCGGAAGCCGATCCCGCCCTACTCCGGAGCGCCCGCCCGTCGCCCGCGGCGCCCACCCACGGAGGGAAGTCACCGATGCTCCTCACAGCCCACCCACCCAGACCGAGACGGACCGCGCGGGGCCTGGCCGCCCTGACGGCCTGCGCCCTGGCCGCCGTCCTGGGGACCACCGCCCTGTCCCCGGCCGCCGCCGAGCCCACCGCCGAGCCCGCCACCGAGCCGGCCGTCGAGGTCTCGGTCAACGCCACACTCGGACTCGGCACCATCGACGAGGCCGCGTTCGGCGTCAACACCGCCATCTGGGACGGCAGCATGAACGACCCGGAGGTCGCCACGCTGATGGGCGACGCGGGCATCGGGGTGATGCGCTACCCCGGCGGTTCCTACGGCGACATCTACCACTGGGAGGACCACACCGCTCCCGGCGGCTACGTCGCACCCGACACCGACTTCGACGCCTTCATGGGCACGGTGCGGGCCACCGGCGCCCAACCGATCATCATCGCCAACTACGGGACCGGAACCCCCGAGGAGGCCGCCGAATGGGTCCGCTACGCCAACATCACCCAGGGCTACGGCGCGAAGTACTGGGAGATCGGTAACGAGATCTACGGCAACGGCCACTACGGCGCCGCCTGGGAGGCCGACGACCACCCCGACAAGAGCCCCCGGGAGTACGCCCGCAACGTCCTGGCCTACGCCGACGCGATGAAGGCGGTCGACCCGACCATCGAGATCGGCGCCGTCCTGACCACCCCCGGCGACTGGCCCGACGGCATCGTCGGCCCGGGCGACACCGCGGACTGGAACCACACGGTGCTGTCCATGGTCGCCGACACCGTCGACTTCGTCATCGTGCACTCCTACCCCGGCGGCGCCAGCGCCGACGAGGCACTGGACCGGGCCGCCCGCCTGCCCGGACAGCTCCGCGAGGTCCGCCGGCAGATCGACCGGTACGCCGGGGACCGTTCGGCCGAGATCGGCATCGCGCTGACCGAGGTCAACTCCAACGTCCAGCAGACCAGCCGCCCCAACGGCCTGTTCGCCGCCGACGTCTACATGACCGCCCTGGAGAACGGCGTCTTCAACGTCGACTGGTGGAACACCCACAACGGCCCGACGCAGGTGAACTGGGTCGACGGCGAGTTCGACACCAACGACGCCGGCCTGCTCTCCAGCGGCGGCTGCATCGAGGACGTCTGCCAACCGCCGCTCCACACCCCGTTCCACCCCTACTACGGCATCAAGTCCCTCACCCACCTCGGCCAGCCCGGCGACACCATGGTGGCCGCCACCTCGAGCAGCGAGGAGGTCTCGGTGCACGCGGTGCACCAGGCGGACGGCGAGCTGAGCGTCATGCTGATCAACAAGAGTCCGGACCAGTCCCTCCCGGTGGAGCTCGACTACGCCGGCTACACCCCGACCGCCGAACCCGCGGTCGTCCACCGCTACGGACGCGGCGACACCGACGTCACCCGGGTCACCGCGGCCGACGCGCGGGTGCTGCCGCCCTACTCGATCACCACCGTCACCGTCGCCCCGCACCACCGGGACACGTCCGTCGAGGCGCCCGGCGCGCCGGAGGTAACCGCCGTGGACAGCACGACCGCCACCCTCTCCTGGCCGGCGGCCCCCGGCGGCGAACCGGTCCGCTACGAGGTGTACGAGCGCCTGGGGGCCACCGCCCAACTGCTGGGCAGCTCCACCACCACCTCCCTGACGCTCGCCAACCTGCCCCCCGGCTCGGAACACACCGTCAACGTCGTCGCCCGGGACGCCGACGGGCGGCTCTCCCGGCCCTCGGAACCGCTGACGTTCGCCACCACCTCGCCACGGGACAGCACCTGCGAGGTGACCTACCGGGTGGACACCAGCTGGAGCAGCGGCTTCGTCGCCACCGTCACCCTCACCAATCTCGCCGACACCCAGATCAACGGCTGGAGTCTCGACTTCTCCTGGCCCAGTGCCGGTCAGACCCTCCAGAGCGCCTGGAACGCCCGGGTCACCGGCGACGGCCGGCAGGTCCACGTGACCGACGACGGCGGCAACGCGTTGCTCGCCCCGAACGGCGGCTCCACCGCCACCTTCGGCTTCGTCGCCGCCAACGAGGGGGCCAACCCGCCACCGACCGCGTTCCGGCTCAACGGCACCGTCTGCCACACCATCACCTGACCCACCCCCGCGGCACCGGCCCGCCGGCCGGGTCCCGCACGGGTCCGCGTCACCCGTCCCGGCCGCCGTCCAGCCCGCGGCGGCGGCCAACGGCGCAGGGCCCACCGTCCCGCACCCGGCTCCCCTGGCCGCCCCTCCCGGCGGCCACGGCGGGCCGGGTGCGGTGTGTCCCCGGGCGGCGCCGGCACCGGGGTCACGCCCGGTCGGTGGCGCCCGGGGCCCCCGGGCGCGGCGCCCGCAGGTGGCGCAGCAGGGCCGGCGGCTCGCCGGTGTGGAGGACGCCGAGGCGCTGGGTGGGGCGGGTGAGCGCGACGTAGAGGTCGTTCAGTCCGCGCGGCGAGCCGGCCACGACGGCGTCCGGGTCGACGACGACGACCGCGTCGAACTCCAGGCCCTTGGCGCTCCTCGGATCGAGCACGGCCACCCGGTGCCCCGTTCCCGCCGCCCCCTCCGGCGTCCCGCCCGCGGCCTCGACCTCCCTGACCAGCGCCTCCCGCAGGACGTCGGGGGCGATCACCCCGACCCGGCCCCGCGGGAACGCGGCGGCGGCACGCAGCGCCTCCCGGGCGGCCTCGGCGGCCAGCCGCTCCCGCGGCACCGACCGGCGCCACGGCGGGGTCCCGCAGGAGCGGACCGCGCGGGGCGCCTTGCCCCCGCGCGCCGGGTCGACGGCACGCAGCACCGTCTCGGCGAGCTCGGCGATCTCGCTCGGGAGCCGGTAGTTGACCGTCAGCTCGGCCAGCCGCCACCGGTTGCCGACGTGGGGCGCGAGGACCTGCTCCCAGGAGTCCGCCCCCGCGACGTGTGAGGTCTGGGCGATGTCGCCGACCACCGTCATCGAACGGGCGGGGCAGCGGCGTGCCAGCAGCCGCCACGCCATGCCGGACAGCTCCTGCGCCTCGTCGACCACCACGTGCCCGAACGCCCACGTGCGGTCGGCCGCGGCCCGCTCGGCCGGGGTGCGGTGGTCGGCCTCGCGGTGGCGCTCGGCGAGCAGTTCGGCGTCCAGGACGTCGTGCGCCGACAGCAGTTCGGCGTCCTCGCCGTCCTCGTCGACGTCCGTGGTGCGGGAGCCGTAGGCCACGTCGAGCGCCTCCTGCGCGAGGGCCAGCCGCTCCGCGTGGTCGGCGGCGGCGGCCTCGCGGGCGGCGCGGGCCCGGCGTGGCTCGGTGCCCAGCAGCTCGGCGGCCTCGTCCAGCAGCGGCACGTCCGCCGCCGACCAGCCCGACGCGTCGGCGGGTCGCAGCAGCGCGGCCCGCTCCTCCTCGGTGAGGCCGGGCGCGGCGGCGGCCAGCCGGGCCGGCGAGGCGAGGAGTTCGGCGAGGAGCCGTTCCGGGGTGAGCGCCGGCCACAGCCGCTCGACGGCCTCGCGCACGGCCGGGCTCCCGCGCAGCTCCTCGCGCAGCTCCTCGAACTCCTCCGCCCCGACGAGGAGTCCACCGTCGAACACGTCGGTGCCGTACCGCTCGGCGAGACGGGGCGTGAGGACGTCGACGAGCAGGCGGTGGACGATCGGCTGGGCCTCGTTGTGCGGCAGCCGCGCGGCGCGGGCACGGTCGCGGGCGCGGGAGATCTCGGCGGGGTCGAGGGTGAGGACCACGTTCTCGTGCTCGATCTCGACCGGCTCGGACGGCACGTGCTGGCGGTCGCGGACGGCGGCGGCGACGACCTCGGCCATCGCGGGCCGTCCCTTGATCTCGGCGACCCGGGGCGTCTCGGGCCGCCGCGCGCGCACGCCCGGGTACAGCTCGTCGACGGTGGCCAGCAGCACCCCGGTCTCGCCGAGGGAGGGCAACACCTCCTCGACGTAGCGCAGGAACGTCGGCGTGGGGCCGACGACCAGCACCACGCTGCGGGCCAGCCGTTCCCGCTGGGTGTAGAGGAGGTAGGCGGCCCGGTGCAGCGCGACGGCGGTCTTCCCCGTGCCGGGGCCGCCCTGCACGACGAGGACGCCGGTGTGGGGGGAGCGGATGACCGCGTCCTGCTCGGCCTGGATGGTGGCGACGATGTCCGACATCCGACCGCTCCTCGGCGCGGTCAGGGCGTCGAGCAGGGCGGTGTCGCCGGCGACGTCCGCTGCTCCGTCGAATTCCTCGTCCCTCACGGCGGTCACGGTTCGGCCTCGACTGCTGATGTGGCGGCGGCGTCTGAGGTTCTGCGGCGAAACGGCGGTGGCCGTGTAGAACGGCCGGGCCGCGGGAGTGCGCCAGTCGATCTGGAGCGGCTCGTCGTCGGTGGGCGCGCCGGACCGTGCGCCCGCGCGGCCGTCTCCGGGCCCGGCCCCGTCGTCGAGAATTCCGATCCGGCCGATATGGCGGACGGCTCCGTCCCGAAGGTCGATCCGGCCGAAACACAGGCCGTTCTCCACCGCGTCGAGACGGGCGAGCCGACCCGCCAACTCGCCTGCCGCGACGTCCCGTTCGGCCAGTTGCTGGTGGCCGGTCCCGGCACGTCCCAGCACCTCCTCCAGCCGGCTCCTGGTCTCCTGGCGCATCGAGTCGAGCCGTTCGTAGAGCCGTGTGACGTGGGACTGCTCGCTCTCTTCGCTTGACACTCGGATCCTCAATTCGCTAGAATTCGCTTAGTCGAATTTCACATCTGATGCTTGGTCAAGCACAGACGAAGAATGAAATATATCGAGTTTATCGTCCCGCCGCGACAATTCGGCGGGATTTTTGTTTCCGGCCCTCGGACATGCGAATCCGCGCGGCTCGCGGGGGTGTCCGGCGCCCGGCGCGCGTGCCCGGGAGACGGGCGCCGACCCCGGCCGTCCGCCCCGGGAAGTCCCCACCCCTCGGCAGGATTTGACCAGACAGAACCAGACACCAACAGCATCGGGTGCATTACCATGAGTGATGCCGTCCTGTCGCAGGCCACGGTGGCCGCCCCTCTCCCCGCGACCACGGGCGACACCAGGCCGCGGATCGCGGTAGCGTCGCAGGGGCGCCCCGGCAGTGCCCGTGTGCGCTCAGTCAGTGTCAGCCACTGTGGAGGTGAGGGTGTCCCACATCCGAGGTGAGCCCGGTTCGCAGGACTTCGTCGAGGTCCGGCTGCCGGCGGCGGGTGCTTATCTGTCGGTGCTGCGGACGGCCACGGCCGGCCTCGCCGCCCGGCTCGACTTCACCCTGGACGAGATCGAGGACCTGCGCATCGCCGTGGACGAGGCGTGCGCGATCCTGCTGCAACAGGCGCGGCCGGGCAGCGTGCTGGACTGCGTGTTCACGCTCGTCGGCGACGCGCTGCGGGTCACGGTCTCGGCACCCACCACGGAGGGGCACGCGCCCGAGCGGGACACCTTCGCCTGGACGGTACTGACGGCGCTCGCGGGGGAGGTCGAGTCCACCGTGGCGGAGGACAGGACGGTCAGCATCAGCCTGCACAAGAAGCGCGGCGCCGCCCCCGGTGCGCCGTGACCGGCGTGCAGGGGCCGCCACGGGACGAGGGGGCCGAGGTGAACGAGGTGAAACAGGCGGCCAGGGCCGCCCGTCCGGAACGGCTGCCGCAGCCCCAGGGCGCGGCCACGCCGGAGATTCCGGGTCAGCCGGTGGGCTCCGCGGAGCACGCGCCGCAGGTCGAGGTCGTCCCCGAGGCCGTCCCCGACGGGGCCCAGGTGCGCCCGGCCGACGGCCACGAGCCGATCGGCACGGTGGAGCTGGCGCCCCCGGCCCGCCCCGCGCGCCCGGTGGGCACGGCCCGCGCCGGGCGGCGGTCGCTGTCCGACGCGCACGACCGCAGCACCGCGCGTGACCTCTTCGTCGAGCTGCGGACGCTGCCGGAGGGCTCGGCCGAGCGGGCCGCGCTGCGCGACAGCCTGGTCCGCATGCACCTCCCGCTCGTCGAGCACCTGGCGCGGCGCTTCCGCAACCGCGGCGAGCCGTTGGACGACCTGACCCAGGTCGCCACCATCGGCCTGATCAAGTCGGTCGACCGCTTCGACCCCGAGCGGGGCGTGGAGTTCTCCACCTACGCCACCCCCACCGTCGTCGGCGAGATCAAGCGGCACTTCCGCGACAAGGGCTGGGCGGTGCGGGTGCCGCGCCGTCTCCAGGAGCTGCGGCTGTCGTTGAGCACGGCCACGGCCGAGCTCTCCCAGCAGCACGGCCGGGCGCCGACGGTTCACGAGCTGGCGCAGCGGCTGAACATCTCCGAGGAGGACGTGCTGGAGGGCCTCGAGTCGGCCAACGCGTACAGCACGCTCTCCCTCGACGTCCCGGACACCGACGACGAGTCGCCCGCCGTGGCCGACACGCTCGGCGCCGAGGACGACGCGCTGGAGGGCGTCGAGTACCGCGAGTCACTCAAGCCGCTGCTGGAGGAGCTGCCGCCCCGGGAGAAGAAGATCCTGCTGCTGCGCTTCTTCGGGAACATGACGCAGTCGCAGATCGCCCAGGAGGTGGGCATCTCCCAGATGCACGTCTCCCGGCTGTTGGCCCGCACGCTCGCGCAGCTGCGCGAGAAGCTGTTGGTGGAGGAGTAGGCGGCAGGCGGCGGCCCGTCACCGGCCGCTGCCGCCGCGGGCCGGCGGCACACCCTCGCGGGCGCCGACGCCCAGCGCCTCGGACGCCGTGGGGTTGACCAGGCAGCCGAGCACGGCGAGGGCCGTGAGCGCGAGCGCGGCGGCGCCCAGCGGCCACAGCCCGCCGGCTCCGGCCATCGGCCCGGCGGTGGGCAGCGCCAGCAGCTGCGTGATCACGGCGGGCCCGCGGCTCCAGCGACGCAGCCGCCACAGCCCGTGCCCGGCGGCCAGGGGCAGCGCGGCCAGCAGCAGCACCATGACGGCGCCGGTCGCGGCCTGGGTCACGTCGTCGGGGTCGCCGAAGGCGAGAAGGAGCAGCATGACGCCGCCGAGCGCGGCGACGACCACCCCCTGGACGCCGCAGAGCAACGCCGCGGCGCTCACGCGGCGAGGGCGCCGCTCGGAGAGCGTGTCCTCGCCGGCCGTCTCCGCCCGGCCCGCCGATTCGTCCCGCGGTGATGCTGTCCTGCTCACCCCGCCAGGGTATAGCCCGCCCGTCCCCCGCGACCTCGCACCCGAGCTCGTTTAAGTACGCTGCACATCATGCGCGCTCTTCTCGTGGTCAACCCCGTCGCCACCACCACCAGCGCGCGGACCCGTGACGTTCTGTGCCGGGCCCTGTCCAGCGAGGTGAAGCTGGAGGTGGCGGCCACCGAGCACCGGGGGCACGCCCGGGAGTTGGCGCGCGAGGCGGCGCAGCGGGCGTCGGCCGACGTGGTGATCGCGCTCGGCGGCGACGGCACCGTCAACGAGGTGGTCAACGGCCTGCTGCACGACGGGCCCGAGCGGGAGGCCGACCCCGCAGCGGGGGCAGGGGACGGAGCCGGAGCCGGGGGTGGGGAGGGCGGCGGCGGGGACGGCGGCGCACGGCGGGTGCCGCGCCTGGCGGTCGTGCCGGGCGGCTCGACGAACGTCTTCGCCCGCGCCCTCGGCCTGCCGAACGATCCGGTGGAGGCCACCGGCGCGCTGCTCGACGCGATGCGCGCCGGGCGCGAACGCCCCATCGGTCTGGGCCTCGCGAGCGGCACGCCGGGCACGGCCGACGCCGAGGTTCCGGCGCGCTGGTTCACGTTCACCGCCGGTTTCGGCTTCGACGCCGGAGTGGTCGGCCGGGTGGAGTCACAGCGCGAGCGCGGGCGGCGCTCCACCCACGCGCTCTACGTGCGGCAGGCGATACGGCAGTTCCTCGGCGACCACCAGCGGCGCACGCACGGCACGATCACGCTGGCGCGTCCCGGGCACGAGCCGGTCGAAGGACTGGCCCTGTCGATAGTCTGCAACACCGCGCCCTGGACCTTTCTGGGAAACCGTCCGATCTACGCCGCCCCCCGGGCGTCCTTCGACACCGGTCTCGACGTGCTCGGGCTGACGAAACTCTCCGCCGCCGCCGTCACCCGGTACGGCACGCAACTGCTGCGTTCGACGCCCGAGCGGGGGCCCGAGGGGCGGCACGTGGTGGCCCTGCACGACGAGCCGGAGGTGACCTTGCGATCGCAGGCGTCCCTCCCGTTCCAGCTGGACGGAGACCATCTCGGCCTGCGCACGAGCGTTAGTTTCACGGGCGTCTCGCGTGCACTGCGTGTGATTGTGTGAGCGGAACGCCGGAAAGTCCTTCCAGTCGAACGTTTAGCCCAGACTCCACCCAGGCGAAGTACGGCTGTGAGCAAGTCGACACCAAGGAATCAAAAAAAACTTTCCGGAAGGGGTTGTATCCGTCGCCGAGGTTTGCGAACCTCTTCATGGCGATCGGGACGGCCGAGCCGACCTCGACCCCCTTGAGAGCCCGAACCCCCCTCCCCCGAAGCTGAGCACCGGCTCGTTTCTTCGGGGAGGATTCGTGAAAGCGTTCACATTCACAAGCAACGAGACTGCAACCCGCAGGAGATGGAGCAGACATGGACTGGCGTCACAGCGCCGTTTGCCGCGAAGAGGACCCCGAGCTCTTCTTCCCTATCGGCAACACTGGTCCTGCGCTGCTGCAGATCGAGGAAGCCAAGGCCGTCTGCCGCCGCTGCCCCGTCATGGAGCAGTGTCTGCAGTGGGCTCTGGAGTCCGGCCAGGACTCCGGCGTATGGGGCGGGATGAGCGAGGACGAGCGCCGCGCGATGAAGCGCCGCGCCGCCAGGAACCGGGCGCGCAAGGCCAGCGCCTAGGGACACGCCCGGCGGGCTCGCCCACCCGCCATCACCGCCACCCAGCTGCCCCGAGCCGCAGCGCGCAGCACCGCCTCGGTGCACACGCGAAAGAGCACGAACATCACGTGAACCGCACGAGCCCCGCCCCGGAGAGCCTGTAGCCCCGGAGTGGGGCTCTGTGTTGTGCGCCCACGGGGGCGTCATCTGGTGGGTGATGGTGTGCGGTGGTGTGCGTCGACGTTCGCGAGTCCGCCGCGTCGGGTGCGGGACGGTCACGAACGTGCACGGGGCTTCACGACGGGCGACGGCAGGTCACGACGGCCCAGGCTGATTCACGAGGGTTCACGGAATCATCGTTTGCTGGGGTTGAGGGGAAGGTCGAGGACGACGCGTGTGCCGCCCTCCGCGGCGTGCACCATGTCGAACCCGCCCCCCAGCTCGCCCTCCACGAGGGTGCGGACGATCTGGAGTCCGAGATTGCCGTGGTTGCGCGGGTCGAAGGTCTCCGGCAGGCCGCAGCCGTTGTCCCGCACGGTGACCAACAGGCGGCCCGGCTGGGCGCGCCGGGGCTCGGAACGCGTCGCGTGGACCTCGACGGTGCCCCGTTGGCCCGGACCGAAGGCGTGCTCCAGGGCGTTCTGCATCAGCTCGGTGAGGACCATGGACAACGGGGTCGCCGTCTCGGCGTCGAGTATGCCGAAGTGGCCCTGCCGGTGGCCGGTCACGCGCCCGTCGGGAGAGAGCTCGGCCACCATGGCGATCACCCGGTCGGCGATCTCGTCGAACTCGACGCGTTCGTCGAGGTTCTGGGAGAGCGTCTCGTGGACGATGGCGATGGAGCCGACGCGTCGCACCGCCTCGTCGAGGGCGGCGCGGGCGCGGTCGTCCCCGCTGGCGCCGATGCGTCGGGACTGTAGGCGCAGCAGCGCGGCGACGGTCTGGAGGTTGTTCTTCACCCGGTGGTGGATCTCCCGGATGGTGGCGTCCTTCGTCATCAACTCCCGCTCGCGGCGGCGTAGTTCGGTGACGTCGCGGAGGAGGATCAGGGAGCCGATGCGCTCGCCCTTGGGCTTGAGGGGGATCGCGCGCAGCTGCACGACGCAGTCGTCGCCCTCGATCTCGGCCTCGCGGGGCGCCCAGCCGCTGGCGAGCTTGACGAGCGACTCGTCGACCGGGCCGCGGGTGGGGGCGAGCTCCGCGGTGGTCGGGCCGAGCGGCAGCCCCACCAGGTCGGTGGCCAGGCCCAGGCGGTGGTAGGCGGACAGGGCGTTGGGGCTCGCGTACTGGACGACGCCGTCGGCGTCGAGCCTGATGAAGCCGTCGCCCACGCGCGGAGCGCGGTCCATGCCCACCTGCTGGCCGGGGAACGGGAAGGCGCCGCCGGCGATCATCTGGGCGAGGTCGGAAGCGCTCTGGAGATAGGTGAGCTCCAGACGGCTCGGGGTGCGGACGGTCAGGAGGTTGGTGTTCCTGGCGATGACGCCGAGCACCCGGTCCCCGCGGCGGACCGGGATCGACTCGATGCGCACGGGCACCTCCTCGCGCCACTCCGGGTCGCCCTCGCGCACGATCCTGCCCTCGTCCAGGGCCATGTCCAGCAGGGGGCGCCGGCCCCGGGGGACGTGGTGGCCGACCATGTCGTCCTGGTACGAGGTGGGGCCGGTGTTCGGCCGCATCTGGGCGACGGAGACGTACCGCGTGCCGTCGGAGGTGGGCAGCCACAGGACCAGGTCGGCGAACGAGAGGTCCGCCAGGAGCTGCCACTCGGAGACCAGCAGGTGGAGCCACTCGAGGTCGCGTTCCTCGAGGTCGGTGTGCTGGCGCACGAGGTCGTTCATGGAGGGCACGGTGGCGAGCTTACCGGCGCGAGGGGCGCGAGCCCGGCGCGCGGTGTGCGCGAGGGGTGCGACCGGAGACGACGGGTGCCGGCGCCGTGCGCGCACGGTGAGCGCACGAAGTCGGCTCAGAGCATGGACACGCGCACGGGGTGAAGTCCAGAATGGCGAACGGACAACGCGACGGCTTCTGTCCTCCCCGCACAGGAGGGCAGAGCGAGACCCAGGCGCTTTCTGCCCTGACGGCGCCCCGGGCTCGCATCGCTCCGGGCTGCGGTGCCGCGAGGGTTGAGGGTCCCTCCCCGGCGCCGCGGCCCGTGGGTGTTTTTCGGGGGCGCGCGGCACTCCGCCCGGGGTTTTCCGAGGTGGGCCGCGCGTGCGGGGCCCCTCCCCCGCGGGCGGCCGACCGGCCGCGCCCGGCCGTCAGGCGGGCCACGCCCGCATCGCCGCCTCGGCCACGGCCTCCAGGTCCGCCCGGCTGGCGCCGTCCCGTGCCTGCTGGCTCATGCCCTGCACGACCGCTCCGTAGAAGCGGGCGAGGCCGGCGGTGTCGGTCCCTGGCGGGAGCGTTCCCGCGGCGACGTCGGCGCGGAGGCGCCGTTCCAGCAGCGTGACGTTTCCCTCACGCCGTCGGCGCATCGCGGCCGCGACCTCCGGCGAGGTCCCGAAGCTGGCGGAGGCCGTGATCACCATGCAGCCCGGCGGGTGGTCCGGGTGGGTGTAGCCGACGGCGGCCTCGCGCAGCATGCGGGAGATGGCCTCGCGGGCGGTCGGCTCCTCGTCCAGGGGGCGCTGGACGACGTTGCCGTACCGCCGGACGTAGTCCTCCAGGACCTCCTCGAAGAGGGTCTTCTTGTCGCCGAAGGCGGCGTAGAGGCTGGGCGCTCCGATGCCCATGACGCGGGTGAGGTCGGCGATGGAGGTGGCGTCGTAGCCCCGCTCCCAGAACAGGCGGGTGGCACGCTCCAGGGCCTGCTGGCGGTCGAACGAGCGGGGCCGGCCGCGCGGTCTGGGCGTCATGGAGTCGATTCTAGGATTGCCGCACCCGGTTTTCTGTAGCGTCTCCTACACAATGTCGGAGGAGGGTGCTAGGGTCCTTTCTGTAGCGACCGCTAGAGAAACATTGAGACGAACGGGGACCCGTCATGGGCACACTCACGGGCAGGACGGCGCTGGTCACGGGCGGCAGCCGGGGCATCGGGCGCGCCATCGCGGAGCGGCTGGGCCGCGACGGCGCACGGGTCGGGGTGCACTACAACGAGCGCGAGGCTGCGGCCAAGGAGACGGTGGCGGCGATCGAGGCGGCGGGCGGCAGCGCCTTCGCGGTCCAGGCGAGGCTGGGTGAGCCGGGCGACGCCGAGGCGCTGTGGGCCGCGTTCGACGCGCAGGCCGACGGGCTGGACGTCCTGGTGCACAACGCGGGCGTCGTCGTACCGCCAGCCGGCGTCGCCGCGACCACGTGGGAGGACTTCGACCGGGTCTTCGCCACCAATGTCAGGGCGCCGTTCTTCCTCACCCAGCAGGGCCTGGACCGGCTGCGGGACGGGGGGAGGATCATCGCGGTCTCCTCGGGCCTGGCGCGCCGGCCCGCGAACATGCCCGGCCTCGTCGCGTACTCGATGACCAAGGCCGCGCTGGACGTGTTCACCACCGTCCTCGCCAAGGAGCTGGCGCCCCGCGGCATCACGGTCAACGCCGTGGCGCCCGGCGTCGTCGACACGGACATGAACGCCGGCTGGCTGCGGGCGAGCGAGGAGGGACGGCGGCAGGGCGCGGCGGCCGCCGCGCTCGGGAGGGTGGGAGATCCCGGGGACATAGCCGACGTGGTCGGGTTCGTCGCCTCGGACGACGCCCGCTGGGTCACGGGGCACTGGCTGGACGTCACCGGCGGCTCGCTGCTGTAGCGGCCCGCAGGTGTAGGGGGCCTCCCTCTCCCTGTCCCGCCGCGGCTCTGCTCCGCGTCGCTTTCGGCAGCCCTGGTGCCCGGCCCTCCTCCGCGCGCGCCGGGCTCCGCGGCGCCCGCGGAGGAGGGCGGGCCCTCGGTTTCAGCGGGTCCGGGTCACCTTGGCCAGGGCCCGGGGGGCGTCGGGGTCCTGGCCCCGGGCGAGGGTGACCTCGTGGGCGAGCCGTTGCAGCGGCAGGATCTCCAGGATGGGCTGGAGTTCCTCGGGCATGCCGCCGCTGGGCAGGGCGAACCCGGCCGAGGCCGCCTCGACCTCGCTCCCGGGCCCGATCACGACGAGGTCCGCGCCGCGGTCGCGGAGCCGGTCGAGGACCGGCCGCAGCGCCTGACCGGCCCGGCCGTCCGGCACGATCGCGATCACCGGGGAGACGTTGTCCACCATGGCCAGCGGGCCGTGCAGCAGGTCCGCTCCCGAGTAGGAGAGGGCGGGGATGTAGCTGGTCTCCATGAGTTTGAGCGCCGCCTCCTTGGCGGTCGGGTAGCCGTAGCCCCGGGAGGTGATGACCATGCGCTCGGCGAAGCGGTAGCGGGCGGCGAGGGCACGCACCTCGTCGGCCCGGTCCAGGACCGCGGCGGCCAGCTCGGGCAGCGGTGCGGCGGCTCCCTCGTGGCCGGCGCCGCCGGGGCCCGCGCCGTTGGAGCCGGCGGCGTCGCCGGCGCCGCGGGCCGCCCGCAGGCCCTCCACCAGCAGGTAGAGCGCCAGCAGCTCGGCGGTGTAGGTCTTGGTGGCCGGCAGGGCCCGCTCGGGGCCGGCCAGCACGTCGATGTGGTACTCGCTGGTCGCGGCCAGTGGTGAGTCGGCGTTGTTGGTCACCGCGAGGGTCACCGCGCCGGAGCGGCGTGCGGCGGCGGTGGAGGCCACCAGGTCCGGGGAGCCGCCCGACTGGCTGACCGCGATGACCAGGCAGTCGGTGAGGTCGGGGCGCGCTCCGTAGGCGGTGGTGGTGGACATGGATGCCAGGCCGCAGGGCAGGCCCAGCCGGATCTCCAGCAGGTACTTCGCGTAGAGCGCGGCGTTGTCCGAGGTGCCGCGCCCGGCCAGCAGCGCGAAGCGGGGCTGGCGGGCCGCGATCCTCCGGGCCACCTCGCGGATGGGGGTGGCGCCCTGGTCGAGGAGGCGGCGCAGCACGCGGGGCTGCTCCGCCATCTCGCCGGCCATCAGCTGGCCGGGCCGTGCGCTGTCGTGAGGGCTGTGGGGCATGGGACTCCTCCGTGCGATCCGTGGCTGAGGGTGTGCCTCGGACGTCAGCTGGTGCGTCCGGTGAGGGCCTCGGCGGCGGCGCGGGCGAGCACGCGCGCCGCACCGTGCGTGGCCAGGTGGGACGAGCCGGCCGGGGTCGTGTGGGGCACGCCCATCTCGACGACGATCGTCTCGGGCCGGGCGGCCAGCAGGGCCCGCAACGCGTCCGCCATCCAGCGGTGGCGGTGCGCGTCGCGGACCACGGCGACGACGGGGCTCTCCCCCGCGGCGCGCAGGACGGCCGCGGCCGTCTCCTCGGGCGGGAGCCGCTCGGCCGCCTCCCGGGTGTGCTCGCCGGAGCGGGTGCCCGGCAGCAGCCGCTCCAGTTCGGGTGCCAGGCCCCAGGGGGTCCGTCGGCCGACGGCGATGCTGGCCGTGGGCGTGAAGGTGGCGACGTAGGGCGGCGCGGTCAGGGGCAGGGCCGGCGGCTTCCCGTCGGGTCCGGTGATCCGGAGGGCGCGGCGGGCAGCGGCCAGGCCGACGTCCGCCGCGTCGGCGGCCGGCCCCGCGGGGCCGGCCCCACCGGCCGCCGCGCGGGCGGAGGCGGTCCAGCGGCCGAGCGCGCGGAGGCGTTCGGCGGCGTCGTGGAGCCGCTCCTCCGGCAGCTCGCCGTCGCGGACGGCCTGGACGAGGGCGTCGCGCAGGTGGAGCACCTCCGCCTCGTCGGAGGGAGTGCCGCCCACGCAGATCGCGTCGGCGCCGGCAGCGATCGCCAGCACGCTGCCCCGCGCCAGGCCGTAGGTGCCGGTGATCGCCCGCATCTCCATGGCGTCGGTGTAGACGACCCCGTCGAAGCCGAGGCCGCCCTCGGCGACCGGACCGCGCAGCAGCCCGGCGAGCACGGCGGGGCTGAGGGTGCCGGGGCGCTCGGCGTCGAGGGCGGGCAGCAGGATGTGCGCGGACATCACGCAGCGGGTGCCCGCCGCCACGGCCGCGCGGAACGGGACCAGCTCGCGGGCTTGGAGGGTGTCGACGTCCACGTCGATGCGGGGCAGCGCCAGGTGGGAGTCGACGCGGGTGTCGCCGTGCCCGGGGAAGTGCTTGGCGCAGGCCGCCACGCCGGCCTCCTGGAGGCCCGTCACGTAGGCGGCGGTGTGGCGGGCGACCAGCTGCGGGTCGTCGCCGAAGGAACGGACCCCGATCACGGGGTTGTCCGGGTCGGAGTTGACGTCGGCCGAGGGCGCCCAGTTCACGGTGACGCCGCACGCCGCCAGGCGCCGTCCGATGGCGGCCGCCACCGCGCGGGTGAGCTCGGGGTCGTCGATGCCGCCCAGGGCGTGGTTGCCGGGGAAGGCCGAGCCGGTGAGCGCGTCGAGCCGGGTGACGTCGCCGCCCTCCTCGTCGATGGCGACCAGCACCTCGGGCCGCGCCGAGCGCAGCTGGGCGGTGAGCGAGGCGAGCTGCTCGTCCGAGACGACGTTGCGGCCGAAGACGCCGACGCCCGTCATGCCGTTCTCCAGCTGGGCGAGCAGCCAGGCGGGAGCGGTCGTCGTGCCGGCGAAGGTGGGATGGAGGACGGCCAGGGCGTCCCTCGTCAGGGTGTCGCTCCCGGGCACGGCGTGACTCATGGTGGCTGTCCCTTCGCGGTGCCGGATCAGAACGGGCGGGCCGGCCCGTGCCGGGCGCGCGGGCCCCGCACGGTCCCGCGTGGCCCCCGCTCCCGGGTCCGGAATCCGGGCACGGAACCCTCTGGGCTAGACCCTTGGCCTAGACCACTGAGGGCGTCAAGGGCGCGCGAGGGGCTCACGCGTCTCCGTTACCGTTCCGACATCTGCGCGGGGGAGCACCGTGCCTCACCCGCGTGCCACGATGTGAGCCGCGATGTTCACACGAGGTGGGAGGTTCCGCAGGTGGCGCGAGAGGGAGACACGACCACCGGCGTCTCCGGCCCGGGAGGGGCGGCAGACGCCGCCGACCGCGCCCGCACCGCCCGCGTCCCGAAGTACTACCGCCTCAAGCGGCACCTCCAGCAGATGACCGAGACCATGCCGCCCGGCACCCCGGTGCCGCCCGAACGCTCGCTGGCCTCCGAGTTCGACACCTCCCGCACGACCGTGCGCCAGGCGCTGTCGGAGCTGGTCGTCGAGGGCCGTCTGGAGCGCATCCAGGGCAAGGGCACCTTCGTCGCCAAGCCCAAGGTCTCCCAGGCCCTCCAGCTGACCTCCTACACCGAGGACATGCGCGCCCAGGGCATGGAGCCCGCCTCCCAGCTCCTGGAGATCGGCTACATCACCGCCAACGAGCGCCTGGCCCGGCTGCTCGACCTGCGGCCCGGCGGCCGGGTGCTGCGCATCGAGCGGCTGCGCCTGGCGAACGGCGAGCCGATGGCGATAGAGGCCACCCACCTCTCCCAGGAGCGCTTCCCCGCCCTCCGCCGCAGCCTGGTGCGGTACGCCTCGCTGTACGCCGCGCTCGCCGAGGTCTACGGCGTGCACCTGGCGAGCGCGGAGGAGACGATCGAGACCGCCCTGGCCAGCCCGCGGGAGGCCGGCCTGCTCGGCACCGACGTGGGCCTGCCGATGCTGATGCTCTCCCGCCACTCCCGGGACGCCGCGGGCGAGCCGGTGGAGTGGGTGCGCTCGGTCTACCGGGGCGACCGGTACAAGTTCGTGGCGAACCTGGAGCGGCCCACCCCCTTTCGTTAGGGCCCTCCGCCACCGCCCGCCACCGTCCTCGTGGTCGGCCGGACCGCGGCGCCGCCGCGTGTGCCGCGCGGCGCGGGCCCGCCGTGCCCGGACGCGTCACCGGGCGTCCCCACCCACGCCCCGCGCCGGGGCCCCGCGGGCGCTCCCCCGTCACCCCGGACCCTGCCGTCCCGGCCGTCCCTTCCCCTCCGCACACCTCTCCTGGTGCCGGACGTCTGGTCAGCCGCGCCGTGACGCCCTACATTCCGGCTGACGTCGACTGGGGCCGTGACGTCGGCAAGGAAGCTGACAGGACGGGGTAGGAAGGACGCCATGGCAGGACAACGAGGTCAAACACGGCAGCCGGGAGCCCTGATGCGGCTCGGTCCGCGCTCCGTCGCCATCTGGACCGCGGTGGCGCTGGTCGGCGCGACGGGCTGGGCCGTGCTGGCGCTGGCGCGCGGCGAGAACGTCTCCGCCGCGTGGATGCTGGCCGCGGCACTCGGCTCGTACGCCATCGCGTACCGCTTCTACGCCCGCTTCATCGTCACGCGCGTGCTGCGGGTCGACGCGACCCGCGCCACTCCCGCGGAGCGGCTCAACGACGGACTCGACTACCACCCCACCGACCGACGGGTGCTGCTCGGCCACCACTTCGCCGGCATCTCCGGCGCCGGCCCGCTGGTCGGCCCGGTGCTCGCGGCGCAGATGGGATACCTGCCGGGCACGATATGGATCGTCGCCGGCGTGATCTTCGCGGGCGCCGTCCAGGACATGGTGGTGCTCTTCTTCTCCACCCGGCGCGACGGCAAGTCCCTGGGCCAGATCGCCCGCGAGGAGATCGGACCGATCGGCGGCGTCGCCGCGATCATCGCGATCTTCGTGATCATGATCATCCTGCTCGGCGTGCTGGCGCTCGTGGTCGTCAACGCGCTCGCCGAGTCGCCCTGGGGCACCTTCTCCGTGGGGCTCACCATCCCCATCGCCCTCTTCATGGGCTTCTACCTGCGGTACCTGCGGCCCGGCAGGGTCGCCGAGGTCACCGTCATCGGCGTCGCGCTGCTGATGCTGGCGATCGTCTCCGGCCGCTGGGTCGCCAACTCCGGCCTGGCCGACACCTTCACGCTCGACCCGAACGCCCTGGTCATCTGCCTGGTGGTCTACGGCTTCGCCGCCTCGGTCCTGCCGGTGTGGATGCTGCTGGTCCCGCGCGACTACCTGTCGACGTTCATGAAGATCGGGACGATCGCGCTGCTGGCCGTCGCCCTGGTCGTGGTGCTGCCCTCGATGCAGATGGACGCCGTCACCGACTTCGCCTCACGCGGTGACGGACCCGTCTTCGCCGGCTCCCTCTTCCCGTTCGTCTTCATCACCATCGCCTGTGGCGCGGTCTCCGGCTTCCACGCCCTGATCTCCTCGGGCACCACGCCGAAGATGATCCAGAAGGAGACGCAGGTCCGCACCATCGGCTACGGCGCGATGCTGATGGAGTCCTCGGTGGCGATCATGGCGATGACCGCGGCCTGCGTGCTGGACCCCGGCATCTACTTCGCGATGAACGCCCCACCGGCCATGATCGGGGACACCCTCCAGTCGGCCTCGGAGACCATCACCTCCTGGGGCTTCACCCTCACACCCGACCAACTCGCGCAGGCCGCGGAGGCGGTGGAGGAGGAGTCGATCCTGTCGCGCACGGGCGGCGCGCCGACGCTCGCCCTCGGCCTGGCCGGCATCCTCGCCGACTTCATCGGCGGCGAGAGCATGATGAGCTTCTGGTACCACTTCGCCATCATGTTCGAGGCGCTGTTCATCCTCACCGCCGTGGACGCCGGCACGCGCGTGGGCCGCTTCATCCTCCAGGACGGCCTCGCCGACGCCCACCCGAAGCTCGCGAGGCTGCGTTCCACGACGTGGCTACCAGGGGTGTGGATCACCAGCGCCGTCGTCGTCGGCCTCTGGGGATACCTGCTGTGGGTCGGGGTCAACGACCCACTCGGCGGGATCAACACCCTCTTCCCGATCTTCGGCATCTCCAACCAGCTGCTCGCCGCCGTCGCCCTCGCCATCAGCACCGTGCTGCTGGTCAAGGCCGGCCGCGTCAGATACGCCTGGGTCACCGCCATCCCCATGGCCTGGATCGCCGTCGTGACCCTCACCGCCAGCTGGCAGAAGGTCTTCTCGGGCGACCCGCGCGTCGGCTTCCTGAGCCAGTACGACCGGTACCAGGAGGGCGTCGACGCGGGGCAGGTGCTGCCACCGGCCCAGGACATGGACGACATGCGGACCATCGCCAACAACTCCATGGTGGACGCGATCCTCACGGCCGTGCTGGCGCTGCTGGTCGTCGTGATCATCGCCGACGCGATGCGGGTCTGCGTGCGGACGATCCGCAACCCCGCCTCGGCG
Organism: Streptomyces sp. 4N509B; assembly: GCF_052245655.1. Lineage (NCBI taxonomy): Bacteria > Bacillati > Actinomycetota > Actinomycetes > Kitasatosporales > Streptomycetaceae > Streptomyces > Streptomyces sp. 4N509B. The sequence goes on along the minus strand of NZ_JBQQBZ010000039.1, from coordinate 41,330 downwards.
AAGCTCGCCGAGCATCCCCACGTGCCGTCGCGCACGATCGCCCCGGCCGGGCTCATCCCGACCAGGGAGGAACGCGAGGAACTCGTCGCCGCGGGGCTCGGCCCCGGCGGGGGCATCCCGGGCGAGGCCCCCGGCGCGGGCTCGGCCGCGACCTCGGCCGCGACCTCTGTCGCGAGCTCGCGGTCGGCGACGGCCACGCGCACCGTGGGAGAGGACGACGAGCGTGACGAACGAGAGGAGGTACGTGAGTGAGGGTCATCCGGAGGAGGTCGACGAGCGGATCGGCGGACGGGTCGGCGGCGCTGCCGGCGAGCGGTCCGGTGGGCGGGCCCGCCTGCGCGGCCACGAGCGGGCCGAGCGGGCCGAGCGGCAACCCCGTCGCCCGGCTGTGGTGGTACGTCCGCGAGTTCACCGGCGAGACGGCCTACGAGCGGTACACCGAACGGCTGCGCCGCGAGGACCCGGCCGCGCCCGTGCCCACCCGCCGCGAGTTCGAACGCTGGCGGACCGAGGAGCGCTACGGCGGCGGCGACCCGGCGAAGAAGTACTACCGGGGCTGCTGCTGACCTCGCGTCACCGGCCGTCGGACGAGAAGTAGTCCGGTATGCCGGGAACCTTGGAGGTGGTCGTGGCGTCTCAGGGCGAGAAGCCCGATGACGACTGCCACGACCACCTCCTCCGCGTCTCCCGCGCCGCCTCCCCCGACCGACCGCACCCGGTGCGGCGAACGGGGCAGCCGGTGGCCCTGGCGACGGCTCGACGCACGGCCGGCGCGACGTGGACGGTGGGACCCCCTCCTGCTGGCCGTCGCGTTCTTCGCCGTCTACGCCACGCTCTCCGTGAGTCGCTTCCTGCGGCACGGCGCGCGCTCCTGGGACCTCGGCATCTTCGAGCAGGCCGTCCGTTCCTACGCCCACCTCCAGGCCCCGGTCGCCGACCTGAAGGGCCGTGACTTCGTCATCCTCGGTGACCACTTCAGCCCGGTCACCGCGCTCCTCGCCCCCTTCTACCGCGCCTTCCCCAGTCCGGTGACGCTGCTGGTGGCGCAGGCCGCGCTGTTCGCGCTCGCCGTGGTGCCGGTCACCCGCGGCGCCGCCGCGCTGCTGGGGCGGGCGGGCGGCTTCGCCGTCGGAGTGGCCTTCGGACTGTCCTGGGGCGTCCAGCGGGCCGTGGAGTTCGACTTCCACGAGATCTGCTTCGCCGTGCCGCTGATCGCGTTCTCGCTGGAGGCGGTGCTGCGACGGCGCTGGCGGGCGGCGTTGTGGTGGGCGGCGCCGCTGCTGCTGGTCAAGGAGGACCTGGGCCTGACCGCCGCCGCCATCGCCGTGGTCGTCGCGGTCCGCGCCTGGCGGGGCGGGCAGGCGAGGGCCGCCACGATCGCCCTCGTGGTCGCGGGTGCCTGCGCCGTCGCGGCGCTGCTGACGGTCGGGGCCGTCATCCCCGCGTTCAACACCGCGGGCGCGTACGACTACCTCGACAAGCTCGAGGGCGAGGGCCCGTTGGAGGCCGCCGTCTCCGAGGTCGACACCAAGCTCCGCACGGTGCTGTGGATCCTGCTGCCCACCACCGGCCTGCTGGCGCTGCGCTCGCCCCTCCTGCTCGTCCTGCTGCCGACGCTGGCCTGGCGTTTCCTCGTTCCCGAGCCGCACTACTGGGGCACCGACTGGCACTACAGCGCCGTGCTGATGCCCGTCGTCGCGCTCGCGCTCGTCGACGCCGTCGCCCGCACCCGCGCCGAGGCCGGTCCCGGGCACCACGCCGACGTCACCGATCCCGCCGACGTCACCGACCCCGCCGAACCCGCCGACCCCGCCGACGCGAACGCCAGAACCCCGGCGGGCCGCCGGATCTGGGGCCGGCCGTGGCTGCGCGCCTACGCCCACCACCTGCCGACCGCCGTCCTCGCCGCCTCCCTGGCGCTGGCCACCACGCTGCCGACGGCGGCCCTCACCCACTCCGAGACCTACCAGCCGGGCACCGACGCCGACGCCGCCGACGTCCTGCGGCGGATCCCCGACGACGCCGAGGTGGCGGCCAACGTCCGGCCGATCGCCCACCTCACGGGCCGCTGCCGGGTCTTCTGGATAGGCCACACCGAGGACCCGGCGCCGGAGTACGTCGCGTACCACGACCCGGCGCGGTCACCCGAGAGCATCGCGGAGTACGTCCGCGCGCTCTACCACGGCGTCCACTACGCCGTGCTCGCCCAGGAGAGTGGATACGTCGTCCTGCGGCGCGCGTGACGCCCCGGACGACGAAAACGACGTGCCCGCCCCGCCGCGCCCGCCTACGTTCTCCCCATGGACTTCGTGATCAGGGACGCGACGGAGGCGGAGCTCGACGCGGCCGGGGAGCTGACCGCCCGGGTGTATCTGGCGGACGGGCTGCTCGACTACGGCGAGGAGGACCCGTACCTGTCCGAGCTGCGCGACGCCAGGCGCCGCGCCGCCCACGCCCAGGTGATGGTGGCGGTCGACGCCGACGGTGAGGTCGTCGGCACCGTGACCCACGTGGGCGCCGGCGGTGCGTTCGCGGACGTCTCGGGTGAGGGCGAGGCCGAGTTCCGCATGCTCGCCGTCGCGCCCGGCGCCCGCGGCCGAGGGGTGGGCGAGGCGCTCGTCCGCGAGTGCCTGCGACGCGCCCGCGAGGCCGGCAGGGCGCGTGTCGTGCTGTCCAGTCAGTCGCAGATGCACACGGCACACCGGCTCTACCACCGGCTCGGCTTCGTGCGAACCCCCGAGCGGGACTGGAAGCCGGTGCCCGAGCTGGACCCGCTCCAGGTGTTCGCATGTGAACTCTCCCCCGGCCGCGACGACGACCACAACATATAGGGGCTCTCGACAGCGGCGGCACAAGATGTATGCTCATCCTCGCTGCCACGCAGGGGAATCCGGTGCGAGTCCGGAACTGTCCCGCAACGGTGTGTGATGAGCTGATGTGCGCCCACACGAGTCCGAGTACCTGCCGGCGGCGTCGAACACGTCCGGGCCTCGTGGGCTGGGCCGACGGACGCGGCGCGGGTCTGTGCCTTCACGGGAGGGACGGCCGTGGCGGCGCGCCCGTCGCGCCCCGGCCACGACACGCCCTCCGCGATACGAGGGAGAGATACTGCCGTGACCACCGCACCCGTCGCCGCGCCCCCCACGCCCGCCGTCGCGCGTCCTGATCCCGCCGCCACGGTCGGCGACGTCGATCCGGTCGATCCGGTCGATCCGGTCGATCCGGTCGATCCGGTCGATCCCGGCGGCCCCGTCGCCGCCGCGCTCCGTGCGCTGCGCGAGGCCGCCGCCGACCTGCCCGACGCCGACCCCGAGAAGATCGCGGCGGCCGTGCTGCGCGGCCACCCGGAGGGCGGCGACGAGGCCGGCGCCCGCGCCCTCGCGATCGACGCCGCCGCCGGCCTCATCGCCGAGGAGCCCGCGTACTCCCGGCTGGCCGCCCGCCTGCTGACCCTCGCCCTCCGCGAGGAGGCCGCCGGCCAGGGCGCGGTCTCCTTCTCCGCGTCGATCGCCGTCGGCCACCGCGAGGGCCTGATCGGCGACGCGACGGCGGCCCTGGTGCGCCGTCACGCCGCGCGCCTGGACGCGCTGGTGGAGCGGGCCGTGGCCGAGCGAGCCGACGACCGGATGGAGTACTTCGGGCTGCGGACCGTCGCCTCCCGGTACCTGCTGCGCCACCCCACCACCCGCCGGGTGATCGAGACGCCCCAGCACTTCCTCCTGCGCGTCGCCTGCGGCCTCGCCGAGGACGACTCCGAGCGCGCGCTCGCCGACGTCGCCGAGTTCTACCGGCTCACCAGCACCCTGGCCTACCTGCCGTCCTCCCCCACGCTGTTCAACTCCGGCACCCGCCACCCGCAGATGTCCTCCTGCTACCTGCTGGACTCCCCCAGGGACGAGCTGGACTCGATCTACGAGCGGTACCACCAGGTCGCCCGCCTGTCGAAGCACGCCGGCGGGATCGGCCTGTCCTACTCGCGGATCCGCGCCCGCGGCTCACTGATCCGCGGCACCAACGGCACCTCCAACGGCATCGTGCCGTTCCTGCGGACCCTCGACGCCTCCGTCGCCGCCGTGAACCAGGGCGGCCGGCGCAAGGGCGCGGCCTGCGTCTACCTGGAGACCTGGCACGCCGACATCGAGGAGTTCCTCGAACTGCGGGACAACACCGGCGAGGAGGCCCGCCGCACCCACAACCTCAACATCGCGCACTGGATCCCCGACGAGTTCATGCGGCGCGTCGAGGCCGACGCCGACTGGTCCCTCTTCTCCCCCTCCGACGTCCCCGCGCTCGTCGACATGTGGGGCGAGGAGTTCGACGCCGCCTACCGCCAAGCCGAGGCCGAGGGGCGCGCCGTGCGGACGCTGCCCGCCCGCCAGCTCTACGCCAGGATGATGCGCACCCTCGCCCAGACCGGCAACGGCTGGATGACCTTCAAGGACGCCTCCAACCGCACCGCCAACCAGACCGCGCGCCCCGGCACCATCGTCCACTCCTCGAACCTCTGCACCGAGATCCTGGAGGTCACCGACGACGGCGAGACGGCCGTGTGCAACCTCGGGTCCGTCAACCTCGCCGCCCACCTCGACCGGGACGGCGCCGGCGGCTGGACCGTGGACTGGGAGCGGCTGGACGCGACGGTCCGCACCGCCGTCACCTTCCTCGACCGCGTCGTCGACATCAACTACTACCCCACCCCCCAGGCCGCCACCTCCAACTCCCGCTGGCGCCCCGTCGGCCTGGGCGTGATGGGCCTGCAGGACGTCCTCTTCCGCCTGCGGCTGCCGTTCGACTCGCCCGAGGCGCGCGAGCTGTCCACCCGCCTCGCCGAGCGCGTCATGCTCGCCGCCTACGAGACCTCCGCCGCGCTCGCCGAACGCTTCGGCCCCCACCCCGGCTGGCAGGCCACCCGCACCGCCCAGGGCGTGTTCCACCCCGACCACTACCCGGACGCCCACCCCGCCTGGCCCGAGCGGTGGACGGCGCTCCGCGCGCGCGTCGCCCGCTCGGGCATGCGGAACGCGCTGCTGCTGGCGATCGCCCCCACCGCCACGATCGCCTCCATCGCCGGGGTCTACGAGTGCGTCGAGCCCCAGGTGTCCAACCTCTTCAAGCGCGAGACGCTCAGCGGGGAGTTCCTCCAGGTCAACACCTACCTCGTGGCGGAGCTCAAGCGGCTGGGCCTGTGGCACGAGGAGACCCGCGAGGCGTTGCGGCAGGCGAGCGGCTCGGTGGCCGAGCTGCCCGGGCTGCCCGAGGAGGTGCGGACGCTCTACCGCACGGCGTGGGAGCTGCCGCAGCGTGCGCTGATCGACATGGCCGCCGCCCGCACCCCGTACCTCGACCAGAGTCAGTCGCTGAACCTCTTCATGGCGGCGCCCACCATCGGGAAGCTCAGCTCGATGTACGCCCACGCCTGGCGGCAGGGGCTGAAGACCACGTACTACCTGCGCTCCCGGCCGGCCACGCGCATCGCCCAGTCGGCCCGCGCCGCGGTCCCCACGCCCACCGCCGTTCCCGGTCCCGTTCCCGGCTCCGTTTCCGTTTCCGTTTCCTCCGATGTCCCCGTCCCTGAGCAGGCCGTCGCCTGCTCGCTGGAGAACCCCGAGTCCTGCGAGGCATGCCAGTGACGACCACCACGCCCCCGACCAGCACGCCGCGGAAGACCACCAGGAACCTGCTCGACCCGGGATTCGAGCTGACGCTGCGCCCGATGCGCTACCCCGACTTCTACGAGCGCTACCGCGACGCCATCAGGAACACCTGGACCGTCGAGGAGGTCGACCTCCACTCCGACGTCGCCGACCTCGCGAAGCTCTCCCCCGGCGAGCAGCACCTGATCGGCCGGCTCGTGGCCTTCTTCGCCACGGGCGACTCGATCGTGGCGAACAACCTGGTGCTGACGCTCTACCGGCACATCAACTCGCCCGAGGCCCGCCTCTACCTCTCCCGGCAGCTCTTCGAGGAGGCCGTCCACGTCCAGTTCTACCTGACGCTGCTGGACACCTACCTCCCCGATCCCGACGAGCGCGCCGACGCCTTCGCCGCCATCGAGAACATCCCCTCCATCCGCGAGAAGGCCCGGTTCTGCTTCCGGTGGATGGACTCGGTGGAGGACATCCAGCGCCTGGACTCGCGGGAGGACCGCCGCCGCTTCCTGCTCAACCTGGTCTGCTTCGCGGCCTGCATCGAGGGCCTCTTCTTCTACGGCGCCTTCGCCTACGTCTACTGGTTCCGCTCGCGGGGCCTGTTGCACGGCCTGGCCACCGGCACCAACTGGGTGTTCCGCGACGAGAGCTGCCACATGGACTTCGCGTTCCACGTGGTCGACACCGTCCGGCAGGAGGAGCCCGAACTCTTCGACGAGGAGATGGGACGGCAGATCACCGCGATGCTGCGGGAGGCCGTCGAGGCGGAGCTTCAGTTCGCCCGCGACCTGTGCGGCGACGGCCTGCCGGGCATGAACACCGAGTCGATGCGGGCGTACCTGGAGTGCGTCGCCGACCAGCGGCTCGTCCGCCTCGGCCTGTCGCCGGTGTTCGGCTCCGCGAACCCCTTCTCCTTCATGGAGCTGCAGAACGTCCAGGAGCTCACGAACTTCTTCGAGCGCCGCGCCTCGGCCTACCAGGTGGCGGTGGAGGGAAGCGTCTCGTTCGACGACGACTTCTGAGCGGGTCGTCCCCGCCCCGCTCCCCGCTCCGCCCCCGCCCGCGAAGGGCCGTGAACGGGCTCCGGCGCCCGTGACGTCACGCGTCACGGGCGCCGGAGTGGGGGTGGGGGATTCCCCCGGACGGGGCCGGCCTCAGAAGCAGTTCGGGGCGGACCAGTAGGGGCTCGGGTCGTGCGCCACGTGGGTGTGATCGTTGTGGCCGGGGTAGCCCGGGCCGAGGATCTCACCGAAGCCGTGGTAGCGGGCCTGCCGGGCCAGGGCGCACAGCGAGTGGCTGCCGACGAGGTCCACGCCGTCACCGTAGAGGTGGCGGCTGGTCGAGGAGCCACCGGCCGCGTTGTTGCACGCGTAGGAGCGGAAGCCACTGCTGACGTTGATGGGGGCGTCGCCCATGGCGTGACGCAGCGCCTCGAGCTTCCACATGGCCCGCAGCGCGTTGGAGCGTGCCGTGGCCGCGCTGACGGCGCCTCCTGAGTAGTCGGAGTTGCAGCGGTTCAGCTCCGCGTAGGTGAAGTGGATGGGGGTGCAGTCGTTGTCCTGCAGCGCGTAGATCTTGTTGAAGGTCTGCGAGCCGGCCACGCCGTCGACGGCCAGGCCGTAGGCCTCCTGGAAGCGGCGCACGGCGGAGGCGGTGTGCGGGCCGAACTGGCCGTCGATCGCGAGCACCGAGTTGTAGCCGGGGTAGCCGGCGACGCGGATCTGGAGCTGGCGTACGTCCTCGCCGGACATCCCCTGGCTCAGCGTGCGGCCCCAGGTGTAGCAGCCGTCCGCCTGTGCCGTGGAGGCGGTGGTCATCGATACGGCGACGCTAGCTGTAGCGAGCATGACAATTGTGAGCACAACGCGCAACACGCGTCTGAACATGCTTCCTCCGTGGGGAGAGAGGTGGAGCACTGGTCAGGAAAAGAGCTTGTCCCAGGGAGTCAACGCGCGTCAACCCACCGGGACTTGATCGAGTCAACGCGCGTCGCACACTCGGTGCGCCCCGAGCCGCCGTCATCCTCGTCCACCCCGGAGGGTGGACGAGGAACGACGAGCTACGGCTGGGTAACGTCGTTGGGAACGGTCTCGTACCGCGGCGTGCCCTCGGCCATCATCTTCAGGGCCTTCTTCCGCTCCCGCTTCGAGAGCCGGTCGATGTACAGGCGCCCGTAGAGGTGGTCCGTCTCGTGCTGGAGGCAGCGGGCGAAGTGCCCGGTGCCGCGGACGGCGATCGGCTGGCCGGTGGCGTCCTGGCCGCGGACCACGGCGACGTCGGGGCGCGCCAGCTCGGCCCAGGCGGTCGGCACCGACAGGCAGCCCTCGTTGTCGTCGTTGAGGACCCGCTCGCCCGCGGGCAGCTCGTCCAGCACCGGGTTGCACACCACGCCGACGTGGCGGACGCCGTCGTCGTCGAGGCAGTCGTATACGAAGACCTTCAGGTCCACGCCGATCTGGTTGGCGGCGATGCCGACGCCCTCGGCCGCGCGCTGGCTGGCGAAGAGGTCGTCGACCAACGTCGCCAGGCCGTCGTCGAACTCGGTGACCTCCCGGCACTCCCGGTGCAGCATCGGGTGACCGACGACGGTGATGGGCCGGGCGGTGCCGCGCTCGGCGTGTGCCCGCTCCCGCTCCGCGCAGTCCGTGGTGTCGTCGATGAACTCGTCGCCGACGTCGCTGACGCGCTCGTGGGTCTCCTGCTGCGCCATGTTCGCCGTATGCCTTTCCATAACCCTGTCCGTAACTCGTACAGCTTACGGCGCGGGCGGCGGGGCGTATGCCGGGCGCCCGGTCCCCGGTCGGGCGCCCTGAGGCCGCGCGGCCGGGAGGGGGCGCGGGGCGGACGGCGCCCGCGGCGGGATCGCGCGGGCGCCGGTGGGCGTGGTGGCGACGTGGTGGCTGCGCCGTGGCGCTGCGGTGGCGTGCGATGGCTCAGCAGACCTCTTCGAGGTCGCGCCAGTCGCGGGCGTCGGGGCTGTCGGCCACCCAGCCGTCGAGCAGGCCCCGCACCAGGGAGCGCGGTGCGGCGATCCCGCACTCCCGCTCCGGCGACCACAGGCCACCGGCCGCCGTGTGCCCGAGGGGGCCGGGGTGCCCCGGCACGCTGTGGTCGTGCGGGTCGTGGACCGCGAGGCCGTCGCCCTCCTCGGTGGGCATGCGGCTCTCTGAGCAGGCCCGGCAGAGCAGCCGGACGGACGAGGACCAGTCCTCCGCCGCGTACCCGGCGTCGGCCGCGAGCCGCTCCAGCGCGTCCCGGTCCGACTCCGTGGCCGCCTCGATCAGCACCACCCAGGTGGGGACCGCCGACGGCGCCCACAGCTCGATCTCGTCGAAGACCGGATACACGGCCGGCCGACCGGCGGCCGGCACGCCGCCCGGCGCCGTGGTGGTGCGCTCGCCACGGGGCACGCCGTCGTGCAGCACGACCTCGCCCCAACGCCGGCCGGAGGAGGGCAGCGGGATGTTCAGCACCTCGATGCGGGCGGGATCCAGCCGGCGGCCCCAGACCACCTCGGCCTCGCCGTCGGGCGACAGGCGCACGGCCGCGCCGCCCAGGTGCCAGTCGAGCGGTTCTCCCGAGCCCGCCGGCCCGCCGACGCCCGGGACCCGCAGGCCGTACGCCTGCCAGGCGCGGCGGGCCAGCGGCCAGTCCTGTAGGGCGGTGGCGGCGATGCCCACGTTCCACCAGTCCGGGGCGCCCGCGTCCTTCTCCAGCAACGCCACGGCGCGCAGGCCGGCGGCGCGCGCCGCCTCCCAGTCGTGCCGGAACTTGTGCAGCAGGGCGAGGTTGAACCAGGACTCGGCCAGCCACGGCTCCAGGTCGGCCGCCCGGGTCAGCAGCTCACCCGCGTCCTCGTAACGACCGTCGTCGATGAGGGAGAACGCGCGGTTGGTGGCCAGCCGCCAGTCCGTGGAGGGCCGCTGCCTCACCCTGCCGAAGATCCTCACGATGTCTCGCCTGATTCCCGCCTCGTAGTCTGCACTTCACGGTTCTCCTGTCCGTCCCGGACGGCATCCAACCATGGGCGCGCAGCTCCCTTGTCACGGCCCCTGCTCACAGGATGGGGCAGCGCTCGGCGGCACGCGAGACGGGACGGGAGGCGGGAGACGACCCTGGGCGACCGCACCTTGACCCTCGGTGCCCGCACCGGCGCGCGGGGCGTCCGGTGCGAGGCGAGGTGGGAGCGGAAGGCCGAGCGGGGCGGGTGCTACTCGGCGGACGGTGCCGGCCGGGCGGGCTCGCCCGACCCGGCGACGCCCTCGGCGGGGGCGGAGCCCTCGGCGGAGGTGGGGCGCTCGGCGGGGGCGCGGCCCTCGCCGGCGCGGATCAGGTCGATGCGGTCGAGGACCTTGGCCCGCAGGTCGGACGGCACCTCGTCATGGCCGCAGCAGCGCTTGACGAGCTTCTTCACCGACTCTTCCAGCCCGTACTTCTCCAGACACGGAGAGCACTCCTCGATGTGCTCCTGGAACTTCGCCGAGTCGACGTCCGGCATCTCACGGTCGAGGTACTCGTAGAGGTGGTCGAGGACCTCGGAGCAGTCCGTGGGGCGTGGCGACTCGCCGCTCATGATCCTGAGTCCTCCCGTGCCCCGGCTGGGACCAGCCCGCGTTCCCGTGCGTAGTCGGCGAGCATGTCGCGCAGCTGACGACGGCCGCGGTGCAGCCGGGACATCACCGTGCCGATGGGTGTACCCATGATGTCCGCGATCTCCTTGTAGGCAAAGCCCTCGACGTCGGCGAGATAGACGGCGATGCGGAACTCCTCGGGGATCGCCTGGAGCGCCTGCTTGACGTCGGAGTCCGGCAGGTGGTCCAGCGCCTGGGACTCGGCGGACCGCAGGCCCGTCGACATGTGCGACTCGGCGCGCGCCAGCTGCCAGTCCTCGATCTCCTCGGCGGCGCTGCGCTGCGGCTCGCGCTGCTTCTTGCGGTAGGAGTTGATGAAGGTGTTGGTCAGGATGCGGTACATCCATGCCTTGAGGTTGGTCCCCTGGCGGAACTGGTGGAACGAGCCGTACGCCTTCGCGTAGGTCTCCTGCACCAGGTCCTCGGCGTCCGCCGGGTTGCGCGTCATGCGCAGGGCGGCGGAGTACATCTGGTCCAGGTATCCGAGGGCGTCCCGCTCGAAGCGGGCGTTGCGCTCGGCCTCGGTCTCGCTCGCGGCGTCGACGCGGGTGCCGTTGGTCTGCTCGCGCCTGTCGTCGTCCCTCGCGGTGACCGGACCCACCTCCTCGGAATCCTTCGGAGCCGTGGCGAGCCCGAGGTCGGGATCGCCCGCTTCGGAGGATAGACGACGATCCGCCCGGCCCGCTGGCCGGGACGCGCGCTCGGCGGCCAGCCGCAACGTCGCCCAGTCGATCTCCGCGGCGCGCTGAACAGGCCGCTTCGCGGTGGTGACGCTCGGTGCCAGGCAGGCGGTCGGTGCCATCTGCGGGGTCTCCCTCGGGTCGGTGTCTGCCAGGGGACAACACCGACGACCCCCCGCACATTCCCGGCCGCCGCCGCCCGGCGGCGGGGAGGCGGCCGAGTCGGCAGGCGGCCGGAAGCGGGCGGGCGGAAGCGGCCCCGGCGCAGGCGGCCGGGACGCCTCGGGCGCGACCGTCAGAAGAGGGTCTCCTCCTCCGGGGCGGGCAGCTCGCGGACGAGCTCGGGCCCGTTGTTCCGAACGCTGCTCACCTCGGTGGTGACCGGGTACGCCCGGACGCTGCCGGGCGGCGGCGGGTCGAGCAGCCCGCGTATCTCCTCGGGGTCGGTGCGGTGGGGGTCGAGCCAGGCGTCCCAGCGGTCGGGCGGCAGCATCAGCGGCATCCTCGGGTGGATCTCCGCCAGGCTGCGCGGACCCGTGTGGTCCTCACCGCCCGCCTCACCGGCGCCGGCGGCGGCGTCTGCCCCGACCCCCGCCAGCGGCGTGGCCTCGGCCTCGGTGGTGACCACCGTGCACGTCGCCCACCAGGCACGGGGGTGGTCCTCGGGGAGCGTCTGGTCCCGCCAGAACTCGTACAGCCCGGCCATGGCCATCACCGAGCCGTCGGCGGGCGTCACGAAGTACGGCTGCTTGCGGGGGCGCTTGCGCTTCCCCTTCTCCTCCTCCACGCGCTCCTCGCGGCCCGTCACCCACTCGTAGTACCCGTCGGCGGGGAGGAGGCAGCGGCGGGCGGCGAAGGGCCGGCGGTACGCGGGCTTCTCGTGCACCGTCTCGGCCCTCGCGTTGATCATCTTGGCGCCCATCGCGGGGGACTTGGACCAGGAGGGCACCAGGCCCCAGCGCAGCACCCGCAGCTGGCGCACCGGCTCGGGCCCGGCCCCCGCCTCCTTCAGCGGCCGCTCCAGGACCGCGTACACGTCCTTGGTGGGGGCCACGTTCCAGTCGGCGGCGAGGGGCTCCTCGGGATCCCAGTGCCGCACGTCGAAGAGCCCCACGAGATCCTCGGGTGACCTGCTCGCCGCATACCGTCCGCACATGCCGGCGAGCCTACCGCCGCCCACTGACACCCCGACTACGGGCCGTAGCGGCCTTCGCACCGGCGACCAACCGTCGCAGAAGTACAGGAATTCATGAAGGAGCAGTGGAGACATCTCCTTGTTCGTCCCGCCTCGCCACTCACCCTCCATGATCTGCGAGCAAGTGCCTTGACGTGTGCGCCAGCTGGTCACAGCTTTGGGAGCGCTCCCATTCACACGCCCCCCACCGGCCGCCGCGCACACCTCACCCACACATCTCCCCCACTCTTCTCACGTCTCCGCGCGACCTTCCCCCGAGCAAACCAACACCTCTCGCCACCTTGGCGGCCAACGGAACGGACGGAATGAACAGGGCCAAGCAACCCATAGGCGGCGGCCGCCCTGGTGACGGGCGGTCATCTCGAACAGGTCTGCGACGCTATGGTGTTCGCCATCGCACGCCCCTTCCCATGATTTACGTACAGAGAGCGGGCAGCCGTGGACTACTGCACAACCTGTCGCCGCCACCTCAACGGCGCGCTGCTGTGCCCGGGTTGCGGGGAGATCACGAACTGGCCCTCGGCCGGCTCCAGCCGCGCGGGCTCGCGTTCGAGCGGCCCGGCGACACGGGCGGGGGCGCCTGACGCGTCGGGGACACCGGCCGACGCGGCGACCGGGGAGGCGGCGTCGGAGCGGTACCGGCGATGGACCGCGGACGAGTCCGCAGCGGCGACCGGCGCGGGCGGCGACGCCGTGGCGCCCCCGCCGCGCCGTACCCCGCGCGGCGAGACGCCCGGCGCGGCACGGCTGCCGGACCCGACGGTGTCCGGTTGGCGCCCCGACGAGCCGGAGCCGCCCGGCATGGGCGGCCTGCGCGTGCCCTCCGCCAGTGCCCGACGGGCCCACGAGACCGGCACCACGCCCGGGAGGCAAGAGGCCACCGGCGCGGGAGCCACCGGCCCCGACGCGAGCGGCTCGGGCATGCCGCGCCGCAGGCGGGCACGGCCCTCGCCGGCCGTGGACCCGTTGAGCGGCCGGACCACGGACACCGCTGCGGGCGGCCCGCGCCCCGACGCCGCCACGGGCACGACCGCGGGCGCGGCGGGCGCCGGGCGCGGCGGCCGGCGTGACCGCGGCGAGCGGGACTGGTTCCAGTCGGAGGGCACGAGCGCGGCCCGCGCTGACGCGTCAGCCGACGTCGCGGCCGACACCTCGTCGGCCAGGCGGTCGAGCGGCCCGCGCGGCGCCTCCCGGGCCACCGCCTCGACGGGCACGGACGCGTACCCCACGACGGGCGGCGCCGCGGGGCTCTCCGACGGCCGGCCGCTGTGGCGTGACGAGCGGGAGACCCCGAACACCACGGCCACCCACCTCACGCCGGCGGCGTCGCCGCGTCCGGGCACCCGACGGGGCCCGGCGGGGGACGCGGCGGGGACGCGGACGCTGCCGGCCGTCGCCGACGGTCGGTCGGGGGGCGCGGCCGGACTGCCGACCCTCGGCACCGTCGAGGGCGACGGCGACCCGGACGGCCCGCACACCGCCGCGCTGCCCGCCGCCGACACGCGCTCGGGCGGCGGCGGTGGCGGCCGTGGCGGCGGCAGGTCCCGGGGACGACGCGCGGCCCGTCAGCCGAGGCGCCGCCGCTACCTCGTGGGTGGCCTGCTCGGCGTCGTCCTCGTCGCCGTCACGATCGGCGAGGTCGGGGACGTCGTGATGCCGAGCGGCGAGCCCACGGGCGCCGACCGCCAGACCGAGGCGGACGGCGACCTGTCCTCCTCCCCCGAGAGCACCGACGACGGCGACGGCGAGGACCGCGACCAGAACCAGGACGGCGACGACGGCTCGGGAGCCGGCGTGGGCGACCCGTCGTCCTCCTCGCCGGAGGACAGCTCCTCCCCCGAGGAGTCGGAGGACAGCGACCGCGAGGGCGAGGGCGGCCGCGACGACGAACCCGGCGACGAGAGCTCGGGACCGGAGGAGACCGAGGGCGGCGGCTCGATCACGGAGCCGACGCCCGGCGAGTCCAGCCCGTCCGACCCGACCACGGACCCGACCACGCCCGATCCGCCCACGAGCGAGCCGCCGCCGAGCGAGCCCACCCAGGAACCCTCGCCGAGTCCGACGGAAGAGGACGAGGACTGCTTCCTCTTCATCTGTTGGTGAGGCTTCTGTTGGCGAGGCGCCCGTCGGCGGACTGCCAACCGGTGGCGCCGGGGTCAGGCGCGGCGGCGAGACGCTCCCGGGGGAGCGGGTCCGCGGGCGGGACGTCCGCCCGCGGACCTCACCGCCGCCGTCCGTCGGCTCCTCGGTGGGCCCGTCGGCTCCTCGGCGGGCTGAGCCCACACCGACGAGCGGCGACGGCCGGGCGCGGCCCCGCCCCGCCGGGCCGCGCCCGAACCCGCGCAGGCCGAGGGCCCCGGCTGTCGCTCGGTGGCCGGGGCCCTCGGGGTCGGGTGCGACGTGCGCCGCGCCCTCGGTCAGGCAGCGCTGACCAGGCAGCGCCGATCAGGCGGCGCTGTCGCCGAACAGGATGGAGTACGTCGCGATCGCGACCGCGGCGTCCACCTGCGCCCAGAAGCGGTGGTAGTTGAACGTCGGCGCCTCGCCGCCGTCGAGGTACGCCTGCACCTTCCCCCAGTCCGGGTCGTCCCGGAGGAACGAGCGGATGGAGTCGAAGGTCGAGCCCGGCTCGATGACGTCGCCGTTCGGCATGGTCCCGCTGAAGCCGGACGGGATGTACACCTCGTCGACCAGGCGGTCGTAGGCGTCCTTCACCTCGGGCGTCGAGACGCCCAGGTCGTCGGAGTGCGCCAGGATGCCCTCGATCAGGCCGGCCGCCGCCTCCTGGGCCTCGGTGTTGCCACTGGCCGCCGCGTACCAGCACAGGGTGTTGGCGAGCGAGCCGGTGATGCCGACGTCCTGGTTGTAGTTGGCGACGGAGCAGGTCAGGCCCGCGTTGTCACCGGGGTTGGCCGGGTCCCACTCGTCCGGCTCGCCGGACCACTCCAGGGTCGCGGGGATCTGGAAGTCGGGACCGGTGGTGATCTCGCTCAGCACCCAGGGGACCCACTTGTCGAGGAGCTCCTTGGCGAGGTAGTGGCCGGAGGCGTAGTACACCTCCGCCACGCGCTGCATCGACCAGGCCTGGAAGCCGAACCAGTTGTTCGACGGCGGGTCGTGGTAGACCGGCTGCCAGTCGTAGGCCATGCCGTTGAACGTCGGCAGGTTGCCCGGGTCGCCGTAGGCGCCGCCGAAGCTGTTGCTGGCGCCGCCCGCGATGGCGCCGGTGGAGGACTGGAGCCAGCGGTAGAACTCCAGCTGACGCTGGAGGCTGGTGGCCCAGTCCTCGGCGCCGGTCGGGCTCTCCGGCGGCATGCCGCCCTCGGACAGGGCGTAGGCGGCCATCGGGTTCTGGTAGCCGAAGTGGCAGTGGCTGGAGCCGATGCGCCAGGCCCATCCCGCGCTGGTGTCCAGGGCGCCGCCCCAGGCGTAGTACCAGGACAGCAGGTAGTGGCAGCTGTCCTTGCCCTGCGCCGGGGAGCAGGAGTTGGGGTCGGTGCAGTTGCCGATGACCTTGAAGTACTTGTCGTACATCGCGTAGCGCAGGTAGTCGCCCATCATGGACGCCTTGGCGACGGTCTCGGCGACGGCCGACTCGTTGCCCTGCTCGGCGGCCCACTCCTTGGCCCAGTACGCGGCCTGGATGGCGCGGGCGTCCGCGTCGGGGGCGTTGGTGTAGCGCCACTGCTGGGCGTAGGACGCGTCACCGGTGAACAGGTCGAGGAAGCCGTTCTCGCCGCCGTAGCTGAAGTCCTCGATCGACGGGTGCGGCACGGTCTCGAAGACCGACTCCTGCGGGCCACGCTGGTAGGTGTTGATGAACGTGGGGCCGTCGCCGAAGCCGTAGACGTTGTCCACGTCCTGGAGCCAGTGCATGCCGTAGACGTCGTCCGTGCCGTAGGTGGACGACAGCTCCGCCGCGAGCGGGTCCTCGCCGACGGGCACGTCGCCGTCCAGCTGGGAGGGGTAGCCGGAGGGGTCGTCGTGCTCGGGCGCGTAGGTGGCGGGCGACGACGGGTCGTAGAAGCTGTTGGTGGGCTGCTGGTCGGACGCGGGGATCATGTACTGCTCCATGACGCCCCACGCGTCGTTGAACGGCCCCCACTCGCCGGTGATCCGCCCGTACAGCGCCTCCAGCCAGATGAGGTAGGAGTACGCCTCGGACGTGGTCTCGTGGCCGTGGTCGGGCGCCTCCACCAGCAGCGTCTCGACGGAGTGGTACGGAATTCCCTCGGGCGAGAAGTACGGGCCCGCCTTGATCTTCTCGTAGAGCGCGAGGAAGTCCTGCTCGGCCTGGAGGAGCTGCGGGGCCTGCGACGACGAGCCCGACCCGCCCGTCGCGCCCGTGGCCAGACGCGCCGTGACCGGGAGGGACACGGCGGCGGCGGTGCCCGCGAGGACGGCCCGGCGCTTCACGTTGGTCTTTCGGTGGCTGGTGCTCTGCGTGGATGACTCTTCTTCTGATCCACGGTGGATCCGCATGGGGCCTCCTGCGGCTCGGTGGGGGACGAGGCAGTGCGCGTCGTGACATGACGTGCACACGGAAACCAGTGGGAGCGCTCCCAAGCATTGGGGCACCGTGTGCGTGCGTCAAGACCCTTGACACAACGGGCCGCTCAACGGCAGGTCAGCGGTAATTTCTCGAACGCCCCCTTGGCGGGAGGGGGTCTTGTGCCATACGGTCCCCTTCAACCAGTGGGAGCGGTCCCATCTGTCAGGCGCCGAGGACGGCGCGCCATGACACACGGAGCGCTCCGAATGCATCCCCCCACGTTTCCCCACATCGCCCCCACCTCCGTCACACGTTCACCCACCCGGCCACCCGCTGCACCAGCCGCAGCGGTGTGCACCCATGCCGTCGGTCGGGCGAACGACAGGCGGTGCGGCGTGGGGGGTGCGCCCAGCGATTCGTTCGGCTGGCGACCTGGCGCGTCGCCCCCGACGCCGTAACGGCTTCGGGACACAGCAGGAAGTCACCTCCGCAGCAGGAGTCACCGGAGAAAACCTTCTGGAGGAAGGACCGTAATGAGCCGCAGTAGCCCCCCACACTCCCCCACACACCGTCTGCGCCGGCGGCGCCCCGTTCTCGCCGCCGGAGCACTGCTGGGCGCCGCGGCCATCGCCGCCGGCGGTTTCAGCTTCGCCTCCGCCGACGAGCCGTCGACCTTCCAGCGGGTGGACAACCCGTACGAGGGCGCCGAGGTCTACGTCAACCCGGACTGGTCCGCCAACGCGAGCGCCAGTGGCGGCCAGGCCATCGCCGACCAGCCCACCGCCGTGTGGCTGGACCGGATCGCCGCGATCACCGGCGGCTCCGCCGGTAACAGCACCGGCCTGGAGGAGCACCTCCAGAACGCGGTGGAGCAGGCCGGCGGCGAGCCGCTCGTGTTCCAGATGGTCACCTACAACCTGCCCGGCCGTGACTGTTCGGCGCTCGCCTCCAACGGCGAGCTCGGGCCGGAGGAGATCGAACGGTACAAGACCGAGTTCATCGACCCGATCGCGGAGATCGTCGGCGAGTACGCCACGGCCAACCCCAACCTCCGCATCGTGAACATCGTCGAGATCGACTCGCTGCCGAACCTCGTCACCAACGTCGGCGACCGCGAGACGGCCACGCCCGAGTGCGACGAGATGCTCGCCAACGGCAACTACCAGGAGGGCGTCTCCTACAACGTCGGCACCCTCGGCGAGTACGAGAACGTCTACAACTACATCGACGGCGGCCACTGGGGCTGGATCGGCTGGGAGAACAACTTCGGCGCCTCCGCCGACCTCTTCAACGAGGTCATCAACACGGCGCCCGCCAGCCCCGACAAGGTCGCCGGTGTGGCCGTGAACGTCGCGAACTACGGCTCCATCGAGGAGCCGAACTTCGACCTGAACCAGACGATCGCGGGCACCCCGGTCCGGCAGTCCTCGTGGGTGGACTGGAACCAGTACACCAACAACCTGGACTTCGGTCTGGACTTCGCCGCGGCGGTCGACGGCGGCGGCGGCCTGCTGATCGACACCTCCCGCAACGGCTGGGGCGGACCTGACCGTCCCAGCGGCCCGGGCGCGGAGAGCAGCGTCGACGAGTACGTCGACGGTGGCCGCATCGACCGCCGGATCCACACCGGCAACTGGTGCAACCAGGCCGGCGCCGGCCTCGGCGAGCGGCCCACCGCCTCCCCGGTCTCGGGTGTCGACGCCTTCGTGTGGATCAAGCCCCCGGGTGAGTCGGACGGCTCCAGCGAGGAGATCCCGAACGACGAGGGCAAGGGCTTCGACCGCATGTGCGACCCGACCTACGAGGGCAACCCGCGCAACCAGAACAACATGTCGGGTGCCCTGGGCGGTGCGCCGCTCTCCGGCCACTGGTTCGAGGCTCAGTTCCAGGAGCTGATGGACAACGCCTACCCGCCCCTGTGACGGACGGCGTGACCACCGGCTTCTGACAGCGGCGGTCTGACCGCCGCGCTTCCCCCCACGCCCCGCCCCCGGTGTTCTCCAGGCACCGGGGGCGGGTGCGTTGGGCGGGCGCGTTGGGCGGGCGGGGACCGCGCGGGGCGGCCGAGATCGGCCCCACGACGGACACGCGGGGTCGGCACCCCCGGCCACGGAGGAGGGCGATCCCCGGCCATGTGAGATCGCACACCCCCGCCGGGGGCGGGTCCTCGTGCCGCGCCGGCGGGCGTCTCCCGGGGTGCTCGCGAGACTCCCCGGGGCCGCGCCGGAACGTGCCGGAACGCGCCGGAACGTGCGGAAGCCGTGCCGGGACCGGGTCGAAGCCGTGCGCGGGGCCGGTCCGCCGGGCGGCGCCGGACACGTCAGCGGTTCGCCGCACCCCGTCCCCCACCACGTCCCGTGCCCCCGCCCACCGCCGTCCGCGCCGTCCGTCCGGCCCCGCCGGGGCTGATCCCGCGGGCGCCTCGGGCCGCGAAGCCGGCCGCCTCGGACTGTTTCGTCCGACGTTGTGGTGAGCTTGATGTCGATGACACGATCCCGCGCCCTCACCCCCGTCGTCCCGGCCGCCGCGGCCGCGGCGCGTTCGAGGTGTGAACGGGCGGGGCGGAGGTCGCGCCACGGACCGCCGCCGTCGCCGCCGTCCTCGTGGCCGCCGTCGCCGCCCCCGCCGTGGCCGCGGCGGTCGAGGCGGCGGGGACCGGGACGGGCGCTGGGGGAAAGGGCCGGACGAGGGCCGGCGCCCTTGCCGGCGCCAGGGCTAGGACGACGCGCGTCGCACGAGCTCCGTCGGCAGCACCAGGCGCGGCAGCTCGGGTCCGCCGTCCCCGATCTCCTCCAGCAGCGCCCGCGTCATGGCCCGCCCCATCGCCTGCGTGGGCTGGTTGACGCTGGTCAGCGGCGGGTCCATGTGCCGGGCCAGTGCCGAGTCCTCGAAGCCCACCAGGGCCACGTCGTCCGGCACCGAGCGCCCGACCTCGCGCAGGGCGCGCCGGGCGCCGACGGCCATCAGGTCGGACGCGCAGAAGACCGCGTCCAGCTCCGGCCGGCGCCGCACCAGCTCCCGCATGGCGACGTGTCCGCTCTCCTCGGTGAAGTCGCCGCGCGCGACCAGCTCCTCGTCCACCGGCAGCCCCGCGGCGCTCAACGCCTCCCGGTACCCCTCCAGGCGGCACTGGGCGACGTACATGTCGGCGGGGCCCGCGATGGTGGCCACCTGCTTCCTGCCGCGACCGAGCAGGTGCTCCACGGCCAGCTGGGCGCCACCGCCGTTGTCGCAGTCCACGTACGGCACCCGCTCCTCGGCCGACCTGCGGCCGGTCATCACGGCGGGGACGCCCGCGTCGGCGAGCTGGTCGGGCAGCGGGTCGTCGCCGTGCACCGAGATCATCAGCACGCCGTCCAGGCGGTTGCTCGCCGCGTACTGCGTGAAGCGCTCCCGCTCCCTGGGCGTGCGGATGAGCGTCAGCAGCAGCTGGATGTCGGTGTCCGCGAGTTCCGCGCTCACGCCGCGGATGATGCCCGAGAAGAAGGGCTCGGTGAAGAGCCGCTCCTCCGGCTCGGGCACGACGAGCGCGATCGCGTCCGAGCGGTTGGCCGCCAGCGCCCTGGCGGCGCGGTGGGGGACGTATCCCAGGTCGGCGATCGCCTGTTGCACCGCCGCACGTGTGCGATCACTCACCCTGGGCGAGCCGTTGATCACGCGGGACACGGTGCCCCGGCCCACCCCCGCGCGGGCCGCGACCTGTTCGAGCGTTGGTCTGCCATCGCGGCCCGTGCCGCGTCCTGCCTCTGCCATCGATCCTCCAGTTTCAGCCCCAGGATCCAACTACATCACGGATACCGAGTCGTGAGCCTCGACGTCTTGACACGCGTCGATGGCTCCGGAACCCTTCAACTCATCACATCTGGGAGCGCTCCTACATATGCCAAACCCTACAGAACCCGTACGTTCCGAGCCCAGGCCCCCCGCCCCCCACGCGTCGCACCACCCGGCTGGGAAGGCAACGTCAGTGAGCCAGGAGGACGACCCGTCATGCGTAGTAATGCCCGTACCCGTATGTTCCCACCGCGCCGCCACGTCCACAGATCACTCGCGGTCGGTCTGACGGCCGTCCTCGCCACCGGCCTGCTCGCGTCCTGCAGCAGCGACGACGACGGCGAGGGTGGTGGCGGCGGCGACGAGCAGATCACCCTGAACGTCGGTCTGTTCGGGAGCATCCAGTTCGAGGCAGCCGAGCTCTACGCCGAGTACGAGGAGCTCCACCCGAACATCAACATCGAGCAGACCTCCGTCCAGGAGAACCAGGACTACATCACCCAGCTCCGCAACCGCCTCACCCAGAACAGCGGTCTCGCGGACATCCAGGCCATCGAGGTCGGCAACATCGCGGAGATGGCCGGCGACCTCAGCCCCCGCTGGATCGACTTCAACGAGTACGACGTCGACCTCAGCCACTTCCAGGAGTGGAAGGTGGCCCAGGCCACCGACCCCGAGGGCCGGGTCATCGGCCTCGGCTACGACATCGGCCCGATGGCCATCTGCTACCGCACCGACCTCTTCGAGGAGGCCGGGCTCCCCACGGACCGCGAGGAGCTCGCCGAGCTGTGGGACGGCAGCTGGGAGAACTACCTGGACGTCGGTGACGACTTCCTCGCCGGCACCTCCAGCGACGCGGCCTTCGTGGACTCCGCGGGCAGCGTGTTCAACGCCGTCGTCTACGGCTACGACGAGCGGTTCTACAACGACGCCGGCGAGCTGGTCTACGAGGAGAGCCAGGCCGTCCAGGACGCCTGGGACATCTCCGTCCGCGCCGCCAACACCGAGGGCATGACCGCCCGCCTCGACCAGTTCACCCAGGACTGGGACCGCGCCTTCGCCAACGGTGACTTCGCCACGATCGCCTGCCCGGCCTGGATGCTGAGCTACATCGAGGAGAAGGCCGGCCCCGAGGGCGCCGGCACCTGGGACGTCGCCGCCGCCCCGCAGGCCTCCAACTGGGGTGGCGCCTTCGTCGGCGTGCCGGCCTCCGCCGAGCACGTGGACGAGGCCGTGGAGCTCGCCGCCTGGCTGACCGCGCCCGAGCAGCAGGTCAAGCTCTTCACGCGGACCAACGTCTTCCCGTCGTCCGCGGAGGCCGCCGCGGACTCCGAGGTCGTCTCGGTCACCAGCGAGTACTTCAACGGCGCGCCGACCGGCCAGATCTTCTCCGACGCCGCCGGTGAGATCCCCGCGGCCGTGATCGGCCCGCGTGACCAGACCATCCAGGAGGGCCTGACCGACGGTCTGGTCCAGATCGAGCAGCAGGGCGTCTCGCCCGACGAGGCCTGGGACAACACCATGAGCCAGCTCGAGAACGCCCTGGCGGAGTGATCGGGAAAGGCTGATGACGACTGATCACAACGCGACCGCGCCTCCCGGATCCCCGGGGGGCGCGGCCCCGCGCCCCGGCACCACGCTGGTGACGCCCGACTCCCCCGCGAAGGCGTCCGGCTCACCGGCCTCCCCCACCCCCTCGACCGGCAAGGAACGCGACAGCTGGCGGTCGCGGCGCTACCGCTGGGACATCAAGTTCAGCCCCTACGGCTTCATCGCGCCGTTCTTCCTCCTCTTCGCCGCGTTCGGCCTCTTCCCGCTGCTCTACACGGGCTGGGCCGCCCTCCACCAGTCGTCGATGATCACCCCCACCGAGATGGAGTGGGTCGGCTTCGACAACTTCACCCGGCTGTGGGAGGACGAGTACTTCTGGAACGCGCTGCGGAACACCTTCCTCATCGGGATCATCTCGACGGTGCCGCAGCTGGCGATGGCCCTGGGCCTCGCCCACCTGCTCAACTACAAGCTGCGCGGGAGCATGTTCTTCCGCATCGCGATGCTCGCCCCGTACGCCACCTCCGTGGCGGCGGCCGCCCTGGTCTTCGCCATGCTGTTCGGGCGCGACTACGGCATGATCAACTGGGCCCTCGGCTTCGTCGGCGTCGACGCCATCGACTGGGAGTCCGGCGACTGGACCTCGAAGCTCGCGGTCTCGGCGATCGTGATCTGGCGCTGGACCGGGTACAACACCCTGATCTACCTCGCCGCCATGCAGGCCGTGCCGAACGACCTGTACGAGTCGGCCTCGCTGGACGGCGCCAACCGCTGGCAGCAGTTCCGCCACGTGACGATCCCCGCGCTCCGGCCGACGATCCTCTTCACGATCGTGGTCTCCACGATCGGCGCCACCCAGATCTTCGGTGAACCCCTCCTCTTCGGCGAGGGCCAGCCGGACGGTGGCGCACAGGGCCACTACCAGACGCTCGGCCTCTACATGTACGAGACGGGCTGGTACAACCTGCACATGGGCCGGGCAGCCGCCATCGCCTGGGTCATGTTCCTGCTGCTGATCCTCATCGGGCTGGTCTACTGGGCCCTCACGCGCCTGATCGGTCGCAGCAGTGGCACGAGCGGCGAGGAGGCGTGATGGCGACCACCACAAGCACGCGGGCCGGTGCCCTGCCGGTCACGGAGCGCTCCGCCGGCTCCCCACCCCCCGCGCCGCCCCGCCGTGGACGTGCCCGCAGGGCTGGCAGCGCCGGCCGGCAGCTGCACGGCGGCTGGCTGACGTACACGGTCCTGGCCATCTTCACCCTGGGTTCCGTCGCGCCGCTGGCCTGGGCGTTCATCGCCTCCTCCCACGACAACAAGCGGCTGGCCGAGGCCACCCCGCCGTTCTGGTTCGGCAGCCACCTCGGCGAGAACTGGGAGATGGCCTGGGAACGCGGCAACGTCGGCCACGCCATGATCAACACCCTGTTCGTGGCCTCCACCATCACGGTGGCGACGGTGCTCTTCTGCACCCTGGCGGGCTTCGCCTTCGCCAAGCTCCGCTTCCGGGCGCGGAACCTGCTGATGCTGCTGGTCATCGGCACGATGATGGTGCCCCCGCAGCTGACCGTGGTCCCGCTGTTCATGTACATCTCCGACCTGGGATGGACCGACCACCTCCAGGCAGTGATCCTGCCGATGCTGGTGAGCGCCTTCGGCGTGTTCTTCATGCGCCAGTACCTGGTGGCGGCGCTGCCCACCGAACTGATCGAGGCCGCCCGGGTGGACGGCGCGCACAGCCTGCGGATCGTGTGGCACGTGGTCTTCCCCGCCGCCCGACCCGCCATGGCCGTGCTGGGCATGCTCACCTTCGTGATGGCGTGGAACGAGTTCTTCTGGCCGCTCATCGTGCTCAGCCAGAACAACCCCACGGTCCAGGTCGCCCTGACCGGCATCGGACAGGGCTACGTCCCCAACCAGGGCGCCATCATGGCCGGCGCGGTGCTCGCCACCCTCCCGCTGCTCGTCGCACTGGCGTTGTTCGGGCGGCAGATCGTGGGCGGCATCATGCACGGAGCGATCAAGGGCTGATCACCCACTCCGAGGTCCGACACTCCTCTCCTACCGTGAAATGGGAGCGCTTCCATGACTGAAATCCAACCCCGGGTGTTTCCTGCGGACTTCCTGTGGGGCGCGGCCACCTCCTCGTACCAGATCGAGGGAGCGGCCCGCGAGGACGGTCGTACGCCGTCCATCTGGGACACCTTCAGCCACACCCCCGGCAAGGTGCTCGGCGGCGACACCGGCGACGTCGCGGTGGACCACTACCACCGCTTCCGCGACGACATCGAGCTGATGCACGGGCTCGGCCTGCGCTCGTACCGCTTCTCCGTCTCGTGGTCCCGGGTCCAGCCCACCGGCCGCGGCCCGGCCGTCCAGCGCGGCCTGGACTTCTACCGCGAGCTCGTCGACGGCCTGCTGGAGAAGGGCATCGCCCCCTGCCTGACCCTCTTCCACTGGGACCTCCCCCAGGAGCTGGAGGACGCCGGCGGCTGGCCCGCCCGCGAGACGGCGGAGCGGTTCGCCGACTACGCGCTCCTCGTCGGCGAGGCCCTCGGCGACCGGGTCGGCATGTGGGCCACCCACAACGAGCCGTTCTGCGCCTCCTTCCTGGGGTACGGCTCGGGCGTCCACGCCCCCGGCCGCACCGAGCCCGAGTCCGTACTCAAGGCCGCCCACCACCTGAACCTCTCCCACGGCCTGGCCGTCAAGGCCCTGCGCACGGTGCTGCCGCGCGGCGCGCAGATCGGCATCACGTGGAACCCCGTCGTCGCTCGGCCGTACTCCGACAGCCCCGAGGACGCCGACGCGGCGCGTCGCATCGACGCGCTCCAGACCCGGATCTTCTCCGACCCGGTGCTGCACGGCGCCTACCCGGAGGACCTCAAGCGGGACACCGCGCGGGTCAGCGACTGGTCCTTCGTCCAGGACGGCGACGAGGCCACCATCCACCAGCCGCTGGACTGGGTGGGCATCAACTACTACACCCCGGCCGTCGTCTCCGCCGCCCAGGACGGCGACCCGACCGAGGGCGCCGACGGCCACGGCCAGTCGGAGCACTCGCCGTGGGTCGGCTCCCACGACCTGGTCCGCTTCCACAACGTGCCGGGTGAGCGCACCGAGATGGGCTGGCTCATCGACCCAACCGGCCTCACCGAGCTGCTGCTGCGCTACAGCCGCGAGGCCCCGGGCCTGCCGCTCTACATCACGGAGAACGGCGGCGCGTTCGAGGACAAGGCCGACGAGGCGGGCATGGTCCAGGACTCGGACCGCATCGCGTACCTGCACGGCCACCTCGGCGCCGTCCACACGGCGATCGAGCAGGGCGCGGACGTGCGCGGCTACTTCCTGTGGTCGCTGCTGGACAACTTCGAGTGGGCCTACGGCTACAGCAAGCGGTTCGGCATGGTGCACGTCGACTTCGAGACGCTCAAGCGCACTCCGAAGGCGTCCGCGCACTGGTACTCGGAGGTGATCGCCGCGGGGCAGCTGCCCGCGTAGGCGAAGAGGACCACTGTGAGGGGGGGAAGGGCATGCCCGGCGCACCCCGTCACCGCCCGACGCGCCGGGCATGCCAGGGGTCCCGGGCCGGTGCAGCCACCAGTCACCCAGCACCGGCACCGGGACCCCCTGTTCGTTTCCGGCCGCGGGCCGGCGCCGCCCCGTCGTGCGGCCCGGACCCGCGGCCGGACCGCGTCCCCGTCTGAGCCCGCGGCTCAGGCGTCGCCGAGCCGGCGCAGCTGCTGTCGCGCGGCGCCCGCGTCGAGCCGGCCACCGCGCTCGACCAGACGGGCCGCCACGGCGCGCCGCTGCTCCTCGGGACGGTGGCCGTCGTACTTGAACTTCGCCGCCACGTCGGTCACCCGGATCCGCAGGCCGCGGATGCCGGACAGCTGCCTGCCGTAGGGCGGCCCGTCGACGGTGACCTCGGCGTGGCCCCCGGCCGGCTCGTGGTGGGCGAGTTGGCGGCGCAGCAGCCGGGCCTTCTCCTCGGGGTCGTCGACGATCTCGGCCAGGCCGGTCAGCACCACGGCCGCGTAGTACGAGGTCGGCACCCCGTGGTCGGGCGGCTCGTCGTCGCGGGCGCGCCAGGCGGCGGGCACGTACGCGTAGTCGTCCACGACGCTGAGGGCCACGCGCGGCGCGAGGGCCAGGGCCCGCCACACCGGGTTGGGGCGGGCGAAGTGCGTCACCACCTCGGCGAGACCGGCCTCGCCGTCGCCCTCCCCCCTCTCGTCGAGCACGAAGTGGGTGGGCAGGACCAACGGCGGCCCGCCGGGCGGCCCGTTCACGACGAGCTGCCCGAAGTCCCGGCCGGCCGCCAGCCACGCCCGCCACTCGCCGGCCTCGTCGGCCGCGTCCCACGGGTGGATCATCATGGCGTCCTCCTCCTCACGCTCACCCGCCGCGCCGCTCTCCCCGGCATGTCAGAACCGTCCCGCCGACCCCGTCAGGTCGCCGTCACGCGCCCGTGACCAGCCGCGTCACGGCCACGACGCCGGGTCCGAGCCGAGCCAGGCCGGCCACGAGCTCCTCGCCCGCGCGGCCCAGCTCCTCGTCGTCCACGGCACCGAGGGCGTCCATGACGAACACCGCCCGCGTGGTCTCGCCCGTGATGCGGGTGCGGGTGCACTGGCGCCAGTTCCAACGCCGGCAGGTCACGCCGAGGTCGTCGGCCCACACCACCTCGCCCGGCTCGGGAGACTCCACCACCGGCTCGCCGTTCGCGGTGGTCTCGAAGCCCTCCTCGCCCGTGGCGCGCAGCAGCCGCGGCGGGCCCTGGTACCGGTCGAGGTCCTCGCCGCCCAGCGGCAGGACGTGGGCGACGGAGATCGCGTTGTACACGTCGGTGATGCGGTCGATGCGCGGCAGGCCGGCGTCGACGCGGCGCAGCAGCGCCTCGACGCTGGGCCGCGTGCGCTTGGGCTTCATCCCGGCGGCGCGGAACGCCTCGTGCCACTGCTGGACGTGGGGGTTCTCGCCCGGCGGCTGCTCGGCGAAGCGCTCCCTGGCCTCCTTCTCGGCGCGCGCCAGCACCTCCTCGCTGGCCGCGTCGCTCGGCCCCGGGTGGAGCCCCTCGACGGCGACGAGCAGCGCGCGGTAGTCGGGGCGCAGGGCCGTGACCTCGGGCGCGATGGTGGCCTCGGCGAGGACGGCCGTGAGGGAGGCGGTCGGGGATGTCATCACTGCTCCACTGCGGAAACGAGGGGGAACGACGGGGATCGGAACGACGGGGGACGACGGCACGCGGCGGGACACGCGGCCGGCCTGGGCGGACCCCCGCGTCCCGTACGGTAGTCGACCCCCGGGGCGCGGCACGTGGCGATTCCGGCATGCGGCCGTCGGGCCACGCCGGGCGCCGTCAGCGGAAGACGCTGTCCGGCGGGCGGGGCGAGGGCAGGGCGGTGGCGTCGGTGACCACGGCGGCGCCCGCCGCGAAGTCCGTGAGCTCCGCGTCGGCGAGGAGCCGCGCCGGGTACGGATCGCCCGCGCAGCGCCGCGTCAGCTCGGCGACGGGCGGCTCGCGGTCCGCGGCCAGCAGCACCCCGTTGCCGAACCGCCTGCCGCGCAGCACGGCCGGCTCCGCCATCAGGCAGGCGTGCGGGAAGCGGCTGCGCGCCGTGGCCACCTGCCCGCGCAGGTGGGCGAGGGGCGGGCCGTCGGTCAGGTTGGCCGCGTACCAGCCGCCGGGCGCCAGCACGCGCCGCACCGCGTCGAGGAACTCCCCGCTGGTGCAGTGCGCCGGGGTCCTCGCGTCGTCGAAGACGTCGACGATGACGAGGTCCGCCCACCCCTCGGGCAGCCGGTCGAGCACGACGCGCGCGTCCAGCGCCCTCACCCGTATCCGGCTGCCGTGGGGCAGCGGCAGCTCACGGCGGACGAAGGCGGTGAGCCGGCTGTCCGGCTCCGCCACCTGCTGCTCGGAGCGTGGCCGCGTGACGGCGACGTACCGGGCCATGGTGAGGGCCCCGCCGCCCAGGTGCAGCACGGTGACGGGCCGCCCGGCGGGCGCCAGCAGGTCGGCGACGTGCCCCAGCCGGCGCTGGTACTCGAAGACCAGCCGGCGGGGCTCGGCGAGGTCGACGTGGGACTGGGCCGCGCCCCCGATCAGCAGCTCCCAGGCGCCCTCGCGGTCCGGGTCGGGCACGAGCCGCGCGACGCCGCCGTCGACGGCCTCACTCAGCTCGGCGCGTCCCCGCCGCCTGCGGCCGCCGTTCGCCTCCCCGTGCTCGACGGGGTCCTCCCCCGCGGCCCGACGGCCCCTGCCTCTCCACTTCGCCACGTCCCCAGTCTGCCGTGTCGGCCGCGCCGGGCGCGGGGGCGGGTCGGCCACCCCGCGGCCGGGCCCCGAGCCAGCGGCTCGCCGGCTCCGGGGCAGCGGCTCACCGGCTCCGGTCGACCACGGCGAGCAGCCTCTCCGCCTCGCGGAGGGCGTCGCGCAGCACCTCCGGCTCCGTCGCTTCGGCCACGGCCCCGTCGGGCGCGACGAGCCAGCAGCTGCCGGACACCGGCGGCTGGGTCGGGCCGAAGGGCCCGACGGCCTGCGCGCAGGCGCTGCCGGGCACGTCCCAGCGCGCGGCGGTGCCCGGCGGAACGACGAAGCCGACGGTGTCACCCTCCCTGTCGTGCAGCACGGGTCCGACGCGCTCGCGCAGACGCAGAAGGTCGACGGCCTCTAGCCCCTCACGGGCGGGCACGGTGACCAGGTCGACGGACGTCGCATCCACGACGGTGTCCTCCTCGCGGTTCGCGGTCAGGTGGGTACGTCGTGGATACAACGCGGGAGCGCCGTCAACGGCTACGGCCGAAGACCGCCGTAAAGGGTGGCAGATCATGGCAGATACCCGGAATGATGACCCGTTTTGTTGTGATATTCGGGAGAACGACACTCCCGCCGCACGGTACGGTCCGCCCATGGCGACCTCCCCAGCGGCGCCTCGGTCCCGGCGAGGTGGCCCCGACCGCGCCCCCAACCGTCGCTTCCGGGAGCTGCGGGGCCCGTTGTCGCCCGCGGAGTTCGCCGCGGCGGTACGCCGGGCGGCGCGCGAGATCGGCGAGAACGTCGCGTGCGACGCGCGCTACGTCGGACGGGTGGAGGCGGGCGAGATTCGCTGCCCTAACTACTCGTACGAGCGGGTATTCATCCATATGTTCCCTGGGCGCAGCCTGACCGACATGGGCTTCGAGCCTCGCCAGCTGGTCCGTGGCCGCACCCACCGACGACCGTGTGGCCCGCCCGGCGACCCACCCGACGCCGGCCGCCCGGCCCGACGCGCCACGCCGGCGGACCTCGCCGGCCTCGCCGGCCCCGCCAGCCCCACCGACCCGACCGACCTCACCGATACCGAGGAGGACGAAGTGCTGCGTCGCTCCTTCGTGACCGGGGGCACCGCCGCCCTCGCGACACTGACCTCCCTGGGCCCCGCCCCCGCCACGGCCCGGCCGGGACCGCGGGAGGTCGACGCCGTGTGGCAGGCGGTGCGCGACATCCGGTTGCTCGACGACCGCTACGGCGCCGACGCCCTCTACCGGCCCGCCCAGGAGGCCCTCAGAGCCGCCCACGCCCTGCTCGACGTCGGCACCCGGCGGCAGTCGGTCGCCGACGGGCTCCACGGGGGCACGGGCGAGCTGGCCGTCTCGGTCGGCTGGCTGGCCCACGACTCGGGCCGCTTCTCGGCGGCCCGCTCCCACTACGCCGAGGCCCTGGCCACCGCCCGGATGGGCGGCGACGCCGGCCTGGAGGCGCACGCCTTCTGCAACATGGCCTTCCTGGCGCGCGACGCCGGCCGCCCCCGCGAGGCCGTTCGCGCCGCCCAGGCCGGAGCGCGGGCCGCTCGCCGGCTCGGCTCCCCCCGCCTGCGGTCGCTCCTCGCGCTGCGCGAGGCCGGCGGCTGGGCGGGCATGGACGAGCGCGCCAGCTGCGAGCGGGCCCTCGGCCTCGCCGCCGAGCTGTACGGCCAGGGGCCGTCGGCGGCGGACCCCGAGTGGATGACCTTCTTCGGTGAGGCGGAGATGGCCAGCCTGACCGCGCAGTGCTGGGCGACGCTCCGGGTGTTCGGCAGGGCCTCCGCGCAGGCGCGGCGGGCCGTCGACCTCCAGGAGCCGCGCTTCACGCGCAACGTCGCGCTCTTCACCGCGGAACTCGCCGGCCACCTCGCCCGCCACGGCGATCCCGCCGAGGCCGCGACCGTCGCCCACCACTCCCTGGAGCTGCTGACGCGGGTGCGTTCCAGCCGCGTCAGCGCCCTGCTCGCCGCGACGGCCGACCGTCTGTCGCCCCACGCCTCCGACCCGGCCGTCGCGGCCTTCCGCGAGGCCGCGGCGTGACGTCGCCTCCGTGACGTCACAGCGTGACGTCACGGGGCCGCGCCCCCGGCGGTCGCCGGCCCTCAGCCGCGGTCCTCCAGATGCGAGGTGTCGTTCCAGCGCTCCACGACCCGCTCGCCCGAGGAGCCGAACGTGAGGACGCTCAGCGACGCCGGGGCCAGGGCGAGATGTGCGGCGAACCTCACGTCCTCCCCGAGCCAGCGCGCGCCCAGCGCGCGCAGGATGTGCCCGTGGCCGAAGAGCAGCATGTCGTGCTCCGCCGCGTTGGCCCAGGCGACCATCGCGTCGGCGCGCCCGGTGAGCTGCGCCAGGGTCTCGCCGCCCGTGACGCCGTCGCGCCACAGCCGCCAGTCCTCGCCACGGCGCTCGACCACCTCGTGGGCGGTCATCCCCTCCACGTCGCCGTAGTCCCACTCCATCAGCGCGTCGCAGGCGGTGGCCCGGTCCCCGAAGCCCGCCAGCTCGCAGGTCTCCGCGGCCCGGGAGAGCGGGCTGGTGCGAACGTCGGAGTCCCGCAGGCCGTGCCAGGGGGAGCGGTGCAGCCGCGCCCCCAGCGCCTTCGCCTGGGTTCGACCGTCCTCCACGAGCGGAACGTCCGTCCGCCCGGTGTGGCGGCCGGACACGGACCACTCGGTCTGGCCGTGCCTGACCAGCAGGATCCGCCGTGCCATCTGAAGCCTCCCCGAGAAAACGCCTTCACCAATCTCGCACCCATCGCACATCATCGCCTAGGGAGGGAGGCAACCGAACCAACCGCCCCTGGCGTCCCCCAAGGAGGACGTCGCCTTACGGTTGATGGACGGGCGCAGCCCGCGGTAGATGCTGATGTGAGCCTGGAGAAGCGAGAACATGCCCCGAGACCGGCCGCGCTGGTGGAGTGAGCTGCTGCTGATCGTGGTCGTGTACGGGGCGTACACCGTCGCACGGATGCTGGCGCGCGGGAACGTCGACACGGCGATAGACAACGGCCTCGCCATCCTCCACTTCGAACGCTCCCTGTGGTTGAACGCCGAACATCCCTTGAACGAGCTGTTCACCCAGGTGGCCTGGCTGGGCGTCCCCTCGTCCTTCGTCTACGCCTCGCTGCACTACATCGTGACCCCGATCGTGCTGGTGTGGCTCTTCCGCCGCCGCCCCCTGCACTACCGGATGATGCGCACCTGGCTGCTGACCTCCACCCTGCTGGGCCTGGTCGGGTTCACCCTGATGCCCACCAGCCCGCCCCGGCTGCTCGACCCGAGCTACGGCTTCGTCGACAGCCTGGCGCAGTACAGCCACTGGGGCTGGTGGACCGACGACGCCAGCGCGCCGAGCGGCATGGGGGACTTCACCAACCAGTACGCCGCCATGCCGAGCCTCCACGTGGGCTGGTCGGTGTGGTGCGGCGTGGCCCTGTGGCACTACGGCAGCCGCTCGCTGCTGACCCGTGGCGTGGCGCTGGCGTACCCGCTGGGGACCACGATCGTGGTGATGGGCACCGCCAACCACTACTTCCTGGACGCGCTGGCGGGCGTGGTGGTGATGACGGTCGGCCTGCTGACCGCCCGGCCGCTGCTGCGCCTGTCGCACCGCTTCCGCACCCGCTGGGGCCTGGCCACGCCGGCGCCCGGCACGGAGCACGACAGCCTTCCCGTCGCGATCGGCGGGCCCCGCCGGCCGGCCCCCTCGGAGAGCGGGAAGGCCGGGGGGACGGCGGCGGTGAGGGTGCCGGGGGCACGGCGTCCGACGGCGGGGGCGCACGGGAGGGACAATGGAGCGGCGCGGCGCACGTGAGCCCCGCGCCGCCGCGCCCGCCGACGTCCCCACCTCCCCGCTCCCCCGCTCCCGCCCGCTCCGCTTTCGGCGCCGCCGCCGTGGCGTTCTCCCCCTGATCCCGACCGTGGAGGCTGACTGACGATGTCCGGTTCCGGCCAGGACCCTCGGCCGCGCGCCGACTCACCGCGCTTCCGCCGCCCCGCCCCCCTCTTCTTCGACCCCGCCGACCGCCGGGACGAGGAGCCCGAGCACTTCTTCGACCTGGAGAAGCTCACCGACCCCGCCGAGCTGCTGGGGCGGGCCACGGAGCTCGCCGTGGCCTTCCAGGCCGCCGCCGACCGCGCCGTGGAGTACCAGGCCGTGGCGGCGGCCCAGCTGGCCGACCCCGGCCGTTTCGACCGCCTCCCACCCGCCGCGATCGCCGACCGCGCGGGCTGGACGGAGGACTACGCGACGAAGATGATCGACTACGGACGGGACGTGCTCCGCCGCCGCCAGGAGACGGACGAGGAGGCCGGCGACGGGTGACGACCGGGTCCGGAGAGGTCCCGGTAACCGATTTTTGCGCAGGCAGATCGGGGTGCTAAGGTCTACGACGTGACCAGGCGCCGCTAGCTCAGTTGGTTAGAGCAGCTGACTCTTAATCAGCGGGTCCGGGGTTCGAGTCCCTGGCGGCGCACCACTGCCCAGGTCAGAAGATCATCTTCTGGCCTGGGCATTTGGCGTTCTGGCGTCTGGGCTCGGACTCACGAGCCGGGGCGCGCGATCCTTCCGCGCGTCGGGCCCGGACCTCCCGGCGCATGGCCGACCCGCCGGGTTCGTCCCGGCCCGGCGCTCACACCGCCTCCTCGTCCCGGGCGACGCCGCCGGCACCGGGACCTGGACGGTGTCCCCGCGGGCCCGGACCTGGGTGAGTCTCGGCCGGGTGCTCACGCCCTCGGGTTTCGCTGGGGCCAGCGCAGCTCGGTGCGGTCGGCCGTCTCGCCGTAGACGAAGCCCCGGGCCTGGTTGATGAAGTCGATCGGGAAGCCGAGTTCGAAGCCGGTGGCCGCCTCCAGGCGCGTCACGGCCTCCTCGGGCAGCGTCAGATCGAGGGCGGCGAGGTTGTCGGTGAGCTGGTCGAGACGGCGGGCACCGAGGACGGGGTGAACGCTGTCCCGGTGGTGCATCGTCCAGGCCAGCGCCACCTGGGCGGAGGTGACGCCCAGCTCGTCGGCGACGGCGTCCACCTCGCGGGCGACCGCCAGCTCGCGCTCGCTGATCTCGGCGGTGTTGAGCCGCGTCGTCCCCTCCGGCAACGCGGCCCCGCGCGTGAACTTTCCGGACAGCAGCCCGCTGGCCAGCGGGCCCCAGGCGGTGACGGACATACCCAGCGCGTCGGTCATCGGCAGCAGGTCGCGTTCGATGTCGCGCTGCGCCAGGCTGTAGGGCACCTGGAGGGCGACGAACGGGCTCCAGCCGCGCCAGGCGGCGAGGGTGTTGGCACGGGAGACCACCCAGCCGGGGGCGTCGGAGATGCCGATGTACAGCACCTTCCCGGCCCTGACCAGGTCGTCCAGGGCGCGCATGGTCTCCTCCAGCGGCGTGCTGGGGTCCCAGATGTGCACCCAGAGCAGGTCGATGTAGTCCGTGCGCAGCCGCTTCAGGCTCGCCTCCACCGAGCGGACCAGGTTGCGGCGGTGGTTGCCCCCCGCGTTGGGGTTCCTCCCGTCCGTCGAGAGGGTGTACTTGGTGGCGAGCAGGAAGCCTTCCCGGTCGGCGGCGAGCAGGTCGCCGACGATGCGTTCGCTGGAGCCGTTGGTGTAGGCGTTGGCGGTGTCGAGCATGTTGCCGCCGGCCTCGGCGTACGCGGTGAACAGCCTGCGGCACTCCTCGGCCGGGGCGCCCCAGCCCCAGTCCTCGCCGAAGGTCATGGTGCCGAGTATCAGTTCGGACACCCGCAGTCCGCTCGGGCCGAACGTGCGGTAACGCATGAGGAACCGCCTCCAGGGTGGCTCGTGGGGTGGGAGGAACGCGACGGCGGCGAGCCGGTGACGCGGGACCGGGCGCTCACGTCGGTGGCGTGGGTGGCCACCAGGGGCTGCGCTGACGCAGTCGCGCGGCCGCGTCGCTGACCAGGCCGGGGTAGGACGTGCCCGGGTACCAGGGCGTGGTGGGGATGTCGTCGAAGCCCGGCAGGTCGGTCAGCTGCCGGACCATCCGGCGCCTGGTGTGCGCGTCGGGCAGCGGGCCGCGCATGGCGGCGACGTTCTCCAGCAGGTGCCCGGGGTCGGAGGTGGCGGGCAGCGCGCAGGTCACCGCGGGGTGGGAGAGGACCCACTTCAGGAAGTACTGCGACCAGGTGTGGACGCCCAGTTCGGCGGCGAGGCCCGGCAGGGCGCGGTCCGCGACGACGTGGTGGAGCCGCCCCTTCTCCAGCGGCATGTTCACCATGACCGCGACGCCGTTGTCGGCGGCTGCCGGGAGCAGGCGGGCCTCGGCCTCGCGCGTGCGGATGGAGTAGTGGACCTGGATGAAGTCCAGTTCGGCGCGCTCCACCCAGTCGGCCATGATGTCGTAGTACGCGGGCTCGTGGTGGGTGAGGCCGATGTGACGCACCAGCCCCTCCTGCTTCCAGGCGTGCAGCAGCGGTATGACGCAGTCGACGTTGACCAGGTTGTGGCACTGGAGGACGTCGACGGGCCGGTCGCGGGCGAGGCGTTCCAGGGAGCGTTCGAGGCTGGCGAGGGCGTGGCTGTCGTCCCAGAGGTAGTCACCCGTGGACCAGATCTTGTTGGTGAGGAAGACCTGGTTCTGGATGCCCAGGCCCGCGACGGCCGTCCCGGTGTTCGCCTCGGACGTGCCGTACAGGGGCGAGGTGTCGATCAGCCGGCCGCCCTCCTCCCAGAACCGGCGTACCACCTCGGTGACGTGGGCGGTGTCGGCGCCCTGGCGTGTGTCGAAGGTCATGAACGTGCCCAGGCCGATGGCGGGCAGCCACTCGCCCGTCTTCGGGACCTGTCTGCGTATCAGGTCCCCGCGCTCCGGGGCCGGAGGCGCAGCCGGCGTCGGAGCCGCGGTCGCTCTCCCGTCCGTCGCCGCCGTCGCCGCGGCCGCGGCCGCCAGGCCGCCGCCGGCCCGAAGGACGCGTCGTCGCGTCACGCCGTGTGCCGTCGCGGGCTCGTCGTCGAACACCTGGTTCTCCCTTCCTCCACTTACGGAAAGTGAGCGTAGCTTCGGCACTCGCCTCATGCACACACCGTTCTGGTCTGCTGATATATCCTCAAGGTATGTCGATTGACTTAAGACTGATGCGCTACGTGATCGCGGTGGCGGACACCGGCGGATTCGAACGCGCCGCCGCCCAGCTCCACATGGCCCAGCCCCCGCTCAGCCGCCAGATCGCCGCGCTGGAACGCGAGCTGGGCATCGCGCTGTTCCTGCGCCGCCCCACCCGCCTCACCCCGGCCGGCCGGGTCTTCGTGGCGGCGGCCCGGGAGACGCTCCAGGCGGCCGAACGCACCGTCGCCCTCACCCGCCAGGCCGCCCGCCGGGCGGAGGGCACCGTGCGCCTCGGGTACGGCCCCACCACGGCGTCGACCGAGACGCCCCTGCTGATCGCCGCCATGGCCGACGCCCACCCGCTGGTGCGGGTGCAGGCGCGCGAGCTGTGGGACACCGAGCTCACCGCCTCCCTCCGCTCGGGCGAGACGGACGCGGCGCTCGGCCGCCACCTCGCCGCACCGGACGGCTGCACCGTCCTGCCGCTGCGGCGGGAGGACTACGTCGCCGCCGTCCACCCCCGGCACCGGCTCGCCCACCGCCGCGAGATCGCGCTGCGGGAACTGCGCGGGGAGTCGCTGCGCGTCTTCGCCCGTGACCTCGCCCCGGACTACTACGAGGCGGTCCTCGTGGCCGCCGGCAGCACGGGGGAGTCGTTCCCCGTCTGGGAGAACCCGGTGCCGGGCCTGCGCAACGACTTCGGGGTGCACGACAGCGGGTTCATGCTGCTGCCCCGTTCCGTCGCCGCCTCGCTGCCCGAGGTCAGCGTGCTGTCCCTGAGCGACGACCTGCCGGCCGTCACCCTCGAACTCGTTCTCGCCGAGACCGCCGAGCGCCCCGCCACGCCGTCGGTTCCCTCCCCGCTGGCCGCCCTGGCCGCGACAGCCCGCGCCGTGGCCGCCGATCAGGGCTGGTCGGCCGGGTGAGACCACGGGCGGGTCAGGACGGGGAGGGCGACGTCACCGCCAGGCCGCTCTCCGGCGGTGGCCGGGCGTGGTCGTCCCCGCCGTGGGCGCGGGCCACGACGCGGACGACCTCGCGGCCGGAGCCGTTGCGCCTGCCGCCTCGGTACTGTGGCGTCGCATGACCGACACCGCGATCGAGATCACCGCAGACCTGGTCCGCGAGCTGCTGCGGGAGCAGCATCCGGACCTGGCGGGGCTGGCCATCCGCGAGGTGGCGGGCGGCTGGGGCAACCAGATGTGGCGCCTCGGAGACGAGTTGGCCGTGCGGATGCAGCGCATGGACCCCACCCCGGAGCACCAGCTCAGGGAGCGGCGGTGGCTCCCCGTGCTGGCCCCGCGGCTGCCGCTCCCCGTGCCGACCCCGGTGCGGTTCGGCGAGCCGTCCGAGCGCTTTCCCAGGCACTGGACCGTGATGACGTGGGTGCCCGGCGAGCCGCTGGACCACGGCTCGATCAGCCGCGGCGTCCACGCGGCCGACACGCTGGCGGGCTTCCTCCGGGCGCTCCATGTGAAGGCGCCCGCCGACGCGCCGATCGCCACGGACCGCGGTGCCCATCCCCGGGACTGCACGGGCGGCTTCGAGGACTTCCTCCGGGCCGTCGCCGCGGACGACGTCGCCGCCGACGTCCGGGCCGTCTGGGACGACGCCGTCGCGGCCGACGCGTGGGAGGGCCCACCCGTGTGGGTGCACGGCGACCTCCATCCCGCCAACGTCGTCGTCTCTGACGGGACGCTCTCGGGCGTCGTCGACTTCGGTGACATGTTCGCCGGCGACCCGGCGTGGGACCTCGCCGCCGCGTGGGTGCTGCTGCCCGCGGGCACGGCCGCACGGTTCTTCGACACGTACGCGCACGCGGACGAGGCGGCGGTCCGGCGCGCCCGCGGGCTGGCCGCCATGAAGAGCCTCTTCCTGATGCTCATGGGGCAGAACGGAGACCGGGGCCTTCCCGGCGGCAAGCCGAACTGGGGGCCCGTGGGCCGGGCGGCACTTGACCGTGTTCTGAAGGGCGTCTGACGAGCGGGCCGTCCGAGGTCCGCGAACGGCTCGTCTCGCGCGCGGGCGCGTCGCGTCCCGTCCGAAGGGCACGCTGCCGGTCGTCCCTGGCCGACATCCCGAAGGTGATGCGGAAGAGCCGGCTGAAGCGCGACGGGTCCGTGAAGCCCCACCGCAGGGCGATGCTGTGGACGGAGCGCCCGTGCAGGCGCGGGTCGGTCAGGTCGCGGCGGCAGTGCTCCAGGCGGCGCTCGCGGATCCAGGCCGCGGGGGTCGTGCCGCTCGTCGCGAACAGCCGGTACAGCTGGCGCACGGAGATCCCGTGGGCGGCGGCGACGACGGCGACGGACCGTCCACGCCACGGCGAGCCGCTGTCGAGGAGCAGGGCGTCGCCGGCGCGGAACGCCGTCTCGCGGCCGTCGACCGCGAGGTGCCCGCCGCCGGCGAGGACGCGGTTGAGCTGGTACACCTCCGGGTCGGACTCCCTGACGAGGCGCGGGGTCCGCGCGACGTCCAGGCACGGGAAGGTGTGGGTGGACAGCTGGATCTCCCCGAGTCGTGCCACGCGCATCGCGGCGCGGAAGTCGTCCTCCTGGTCGCTGCGGAGCAGCGTCGGCATGTGGAGACGCCGGGCGTGTTCCTCGAACAGGGCGAACCGGTCCGACGCCGGCACGCTCTCGGTGCTGAACTCGGTCACCACCATGGCTACCCCCGGTGTGCGCGGACCCGCGGCCCCGCGGCCCCCCTCGGTCCGGTCTGCCCCAGCATGTGGCGGCGCGAGAACCGCCCGCAAGGCGTCCGGACCGTCCGGGACACGGCCGGACGGCCCGGACACGGCGGGCTTCCCCTCCCGCCCCCGGTCCGCTCGGAGGAACGGCGCGCCGGGGGCGGGTGGTCGGCCGCCGCCCCGCGCGGTCAGGGCAGCATGGCCTCGACGAGGTCGGCGGCCCGGGGCGTCCCGCCCTCGGCTCGGGCGTCGGCGCGCAGGCGCGCGAGGCGGCCGGCCACCTCGGGGTCGGCGAGCAGCTCCTCCAGCGCGGCCCGCAGCGTCCGCGCCGTCGCCTCCGCCGTGTCGACGCGGCGGGCCACGCCCAGCTCGACGAGCCGGTCGGCGTTGGCGAACTGCTCGGCCCCCTGCGGCACGGCGATCATCGGGACCCCCGTGAGCAGGCCCTCGGAGCAGCCGCCCATGCCCGCGTGGGTGACGAACGCGTCGGCCTGCTCCAGGATCTCCAGCTGCGGCACCCAGGAGTGCACCTCGACGGAGGGCGGGATCTCGCCGAGCTCCCGCGGCTCGGTGTACTTCCCGATCTGGAGCACGACGTGCCAGCCGGGCAGCGTGCCGAAGGCCGCCACGCACTGGCGGTAGAACTCCGGCTGGCGCGTGTACGCCGAGCCGAGGGAGACCAGGAGCACCCGTTCGGCGTCGGCCGGGCGCGTCCAGGCCCGGTCGTCCGCGGGCGCGGGCCGGCAGGGGCCGACGAACGTCACCGCGTCGGTGTCGACCTGGTCGGCGTGTGGCTGCATGGCGCGGGGGATCAGCGCCAGCGCCCGCGCGGGGTGGCCGGAGAAGGCGTCGACGTCGGTGGTGGTGGCGCCGCAGCCGGCGAGCCACCGCGCGAACGTCGCGCGGTACGCGTCGGCTCCCGGCAGCCGCCACAGCTGCTCCGCCACCTCCTGGTAGCCGTCCCACGCCACGTAGGTCGGGGAGAGCTGGAGGACGGGGCGGCCCTGGCGCTCGGCGAGGGCGCGCGCGGCGTAGGCGCCGATGTCGTAGAGGTAGAGGTCGGCGGGGTCGCCGTCGTAGGCGGCGCGCAGCTGCGGGAGGGCGCGCACGGCGTCGTCGAGGAAGAGACTCATCGCGGCGATGGGGTCCTCGGGCCAGTCGTTGTCGGCGACGGGCAGGCCGGAGGCGCAGGGCACCAGCTCGGCGCCCGTGGAGGCGACCAGCTCGGCCACCGCCGGGTCGTTGGCGTAGGTGACCCGGTGGCCCCGGGCCACCAGCTCGCGGATGACCTCCAGGCTCGGCAGGACGTGGCTGACGGCGGGGATGCCGACCATCGCGACGTGGGCGGGGCGGCGGGTGGCGCGCGAGGGCGACCCGGACGCGGACGGGGATGGGGACGGGGAGGTGCTGGGGGAGGACATGGGGGACCCCTCGTTTCAGGTCTACGGCGAACAGGGCACGACGAGCCGGTGCGCCGGCCACCCGGGCGGGAACGCCCGGTCGTGGCGGCGCACGGCGGGGGGTGTGCGGGACGCGGCGAGGCGAACCGCCCCGCCCGCGTCAGCCGTAGATCTGGAGGAAGTGCATGGTGACGACTCTAACCGCTCCCACCTCTCCGGGTGCGGGTCCGGCGCCCCGACGCGGCGGCGCCGCCGGGGCGCGCCGTCAGCTGTCCTTCGGGATCGCGGAGTTGAGGCGCGCCCGGTAGGCGGTGAGGTTGTCCCTGCGCAGCTCGGGCGCGAGCCGCGGGGCGTAGTGGCCGACGATGTCGCGGAAGCGCTCCAGGGTGACGTCGTCCATCAGCGCGGCCGAGTCGTCGGCCAGCGGGACGGTGAGGTAGCTGCGGACGCGGCCGAGGCGGTGGGCGTGGTGGCTCATGTCCACGGCGTAGTGGTTGACCATCCTCCGCCGTTCGGGGTCGGCGTGGGAGATCTCGTTGGCCAGCGTCTCGAACCCGAGGTTCAGGAAGAGGTCGGGCCGCTCCAGCAGGGCCGTGTGACCCGGCGAGCCGCGCCATCCCGGGCGGTTCCAGTTGGCGTTGCCGGGGATCTCGTTCTTCGCGGGGAAGCCCCGGTACTCGGAGTGGGGGAAGGTCTCCAGCAGCATGCCGCACAGCTCGCGGGTCTCCGCGAGCGTCTCCTCGTTGTCCTCGGGGATGCCGAAGACGTACAGGATCTCGGGGACCATGGCGTGCTCCTCCATGTGCTGGAACGCGCGCAGCAGGTCCGAGCGCAGGCCGTCGGCGTGCTTGCGCATGGCGCGCAGCAGGCTGACGGAGGCCGCGCCGTCGGCGCCGAAGCCGAAGCGGTTGAAGCCCGCGGCCTGGACGAGCTCGCGCACGTGGTCGGAGGCCATGGCGGCGTTGTAGGAGTCGGCGCGGGTGAGGGCGTGGAGCGTGAGGGTGACGCCGTGCTCGCGGGAGACGTCGGCGACGTCGGCCAGGTGGCGGGTCAGGAGGGCGAGGTCGCCGCCGGGCAGCGCCTGCTGGAAGAAGTCGAGGGAGGTGCAGTACAGCTCCAGGGAGCTGATGCCCAGCCGGACCGCGTGCCGGCAGTACAGGTCGAGGACGGCGCGGGTGTTGAAGAACGTCTCGCGGCGCTGGATCTGGGCGCCGCAGAAGCTGCATCCGAAGAGGCAGCCCTGGCTGAAGGGGAGGGTCAGCTCGTTGCTGAGGTAGACGCGCAGGTCGTCGTCCGTGAGGCGG
Source organism: Streptomyces sp. 4N509B (assembly GCF_052245655.1). Lineage (NCBI taxonomy): Bacteria > Bacillati > Actinomycetota > Actinomycetes > Kitasatosporales > Streptomycetaceae > Streptomyces > Streptomyces sp. 4N509B. The sequence continues at coordinate 628 of NZ_JBQQBZ010000039.1, read as the reverse complement.
TCGACCTGCCGGTCGAGGGTGGCGTCCATGGCGCCGGGCAGGCCGGCCAGGGCTTGGCGCTCGGTCTTGCGGGCAGCGGGGAAGAGGCGTTGGAACTCCTCGGGTAAGAGGCGCTCGACGCCCTGCCCGCCGACGTGGACGCGGGCGGGGTCGACGTGCCGGGCGAGGTGGCGGAAGACGTGGACGGCGGGGGTGATGTTCTGCGCGCCCATCACGCTGATGCCGAAGGAGTCGTACGCGTCGAGGTCGGGGACCTCGCGCAGGTCGTGCAGCTGGCAGTCGAACAGCTCGGGCTCGGCCGCGCCCCGGGACTGGAGCAGCTCGGCGGCGTACAGCGGCGCGACGGGGAGGAAGGGCTGCCGGTCGGTGACGAACGCGGTGTCCTCGGCGAGGTAGTTGTCGTGCACGTACGGCGGCTGGATCATCAGGGTCCGGCCCGTCGGCACGTCGGTGGGGACGGCGCCGGGGGTGGCGAGGCGCAGCGGAACGGGGGCGGGGCGGCGGCCGGCGCGGCGGGTGGGGCGTCCGGGCGCGGGCGAGGCGGAGGGCTGGGGTTCGGGCGGGGTGGGCACCACGACACTCCTCGGGGGATGGCGGGGGGAGGGAAGGGAGGAAGGAAGCGAGGGAG
>NZ_JBQQBZ010000038.1:0-63730 GCF_052245655.1 Streptomyces sp. 4N509B | reverse complement strand
GGCGCGCGGGGCGGGGCGCCCGGCGTCGCGTCGGCCGGGGAGCCGCCCGGGGACGGCGTGCCGCCCAGGGACCCGCCCAGGGACGGCGTCGCGCGCGAGGACGGGCGGGGAGACGACATGACGCCCGAGGAGCAGCGGCTCGTCGCCTCCTGGGACCGGGACCTCGACGCGCTCGCCGGCGAGCTGCGCCGCTCCCGCGAGGCCGTCCGCGAGGTCCCGTTGCCCCCCACCCTCTCCGCCACCCAGGTGCAGCGGCTCGCCGCCGACCCCGAGGGGTTCGCCCGCGAACTGGCCCGCCCCATGCCGCGCCCGCCGCGGCCCGCCGCCCGCCGCGGCACCCGTTTCCACGCCTGGGTCGAGTCCCGCTTCGAGACGCTGGCGCTGCCGATGCTCGGCCCCGACGAGCTTCCCGGCGGCATCGACGACGAGGACGTCGAGGAGAGCGCCGAGATCCGCGACGAGCGGGAGCTCGCCGTGCTGAAGGAGGCGTTCGCCCGCACGCCGTTCGCGCACCGGACGCCGTACCGGATCGAGGCGCCGTTCCAGATCCAGCTCGCCGGCCGCATCATCCGCGGTCGCATCGACGCCGTGTACCGCCGGCCGGGCCCGGCGGGGCCCGCCAGCGACACGTACGAGATCGTCGACTGGAAGACGACGCGTCGCCAGGACGCCGACCCGCTCCAGCTGGCGATCTACCGTCTCGCCTGGGCCGAGCGCCACGGCCTCCCGCTGCGGGACGTCTCGGCGGCGTTCCTGTACGTCCGCAGCGGCGAGCTGGTGCGGCCGCCCATCCTGCCGGGACGGGCCATGCTGGAGCGGCTGCTGCTGGGGGAGGACACCTGGGACCCGAACGACCCCGGTTAGGCTTTTGTCCATGCGTACCCCCTCGGCTCAGGACAGCGCGGTCCGGCCTCCCGTACCGCTCACCGGCACCGGCGGCATCGACCGTGACGCCGGTCACCGCCTCGACGAGCCGTGGCTGGCGGCGGCCTGGAGCCACCCGACGACCAGGGTCTTCGTCGTCTCCGGGGGGCAGGCGCTGGTGGAGGAGACCGACGACGGGCGCACCGAGCTGGTGATGATGCCGTCCTTCGACGCCCCCCTCACCGAGGCCCACCGGTACTACCTGGGCTCCGACGCCGACGGGGTGCGGTACTTCGCGCTCCAGAAGGACGCGTTGCCGGGCCGGATGGACGACCTGGCCAGGCCGGCGGGGCTGCGCGAGGCCGCGGGGCTCCTGTCGGAGCGGGACAACGAGCTGATGGTGCACGCCGTCGCGCTGGAGAACTGGCAGCGCATGCACCGCTTCTGCTCGCGCTGCGGGGAGCGGACGGTCATCGCCGCCGCCGGGCACGTCCGGCGCTGCCCGGCGTGCGGTGCCGAGCACTACCCCCGCACCGACCCGGCCGTGATCATGCTCGTGACGGACGAGGAGGACCGGGCCCTCCTCGCCCGCCAGTTGCACTGGCCGAAGGGGCGTTTCTCCACGCTCGCCGGGTTCGTCGAGCCCGGGGAGTCGGTGGAGCAGGCCGTGGCGCGGGAGGTCGCCGAGGAGGTCGGCCTCACGGTCGTGGAGTCGGAGTACGTCGCGAGCCAGCCCTGGCCGTTCCCGTCCAGCCTGATGCTCGCCTTCCTGACGCGGACCGCGGACAGCGAGCTGCGGGTGGACGGTGAGGAGATCGACGAGGCGCGTTGGTTCTCGCGCGACGCGTTCCGGGCGGCCCTGGAGTCGGGCGAGGTGCTTCCGCCCTACCAGGTCTCCATCGCCGCCCGGCTCATCGAGATGTGGTACGGCAAGCCGCTGGCGTAGCGCGTGTCACATCCGGCCGCCGCGGGCCGGCCGCGGCCGGCCCGGTGTGGGAGAGCCCTACGCGGCCAGGGCCTGCTTGACGTCGGCGAGCGAGGGGTTGGTCATGGTGACCTCGGGCCCGCCGCCGTTCGGCGCGACGACCACGGTGGGCACCGTCTGGTTCCCGCCGTTCGCCTTCTCCACGAGGGTGGCGGCCTCCGGGTTCAGCTCGATGTCGATCTCCGTGTAGGCGATGCCCTCGCGGTCCAGCTGGCTCTTGAGCCGGCGGCAGTAGCCACACCACGTCGTGCTGTACATCGTCACGGTGCCCATCAGTCCTCGCATTCCTCGCACTCGCCTTGGGGTCACCAGCCAAACGCACCGCCCGGTATGAATAATTCCGACCGGCTGTGGAGAACGGAACCTGTCTGTCCGAGCCACCTGGCAGCATGGCGGGCGTGACAGCACCAGTCCCACCCACACCGTCCTCCTCCGCCTCCGCGCCCGTCCCGGCGTCCACCACCGTCGCCGCGGACTCCTCGGCCGACGCCGTGCTGGAAGGGCTCGACCCCGAGCAGCGTGCCGTCGCCACCTCCCTGCACGGACCGGTGTGCGTGCTGGCGGGCGCCGGGACGGGGAAGACCCGGGCGATCACCCACCGCATCGCGTACGGCGTGCGGGCGGGGGTGTACCGGCCGGCCACCGTGCTCGCCGTCACCTTCACCCAGCGGGCGGCGGGGGAGATGCGGGGGCGGCTGCGGCTGCTGGGCGCGGGGGGTGTGCAGACGCGGACCTTCCACGCCGCCGCCCTGCGGCAGCTCCAGTTCTTCTGGCCACGGGCGGTGGGGGGAGAGCCGCCCCGGCTCGTGGAGCGGAAGTTCGCCCTGGTGGCCGAGGCCGCCGCCCGGTGCCTGCGGGGGCGGCTGGAGCGCGCGGAGCTGCGGGACGTCACGGGTGAGATCGAGTGGGCCAAGGTGACCCAGATCACCCCCGAGGAGTACGCGGCGGCGCTGGGGAAGGCGGGGCGTGAGGCGCCGCGTGACCCGGCGGAGACCGCCAGGATCTACGCGACGTACGAGCGGCTCAAGCAGGACCGCGGGGTGATCGACTTCGAGGACGTGCTGCTGCTGACCGTCGGAATCCTCACGGACCGGGCGGACATCGCCGAGACCGTCCGCCGCCAGTACCACCACTTCGTCGTCGACGAGTACCAGGACGTCAGCCCGTTGCAGCAGCGGCTGCTGCGGCTGTGGCTGGGCGAGCGCGACAGCCTGTGCGTCGTGGGCGACGCCAGCCAGACGATCTACTCCTTCGCCGGCGCCACCCCCGACCACCTGCTGAACTTCCGCGCCGAGCACCCCGACGCCACGGTCGTGAAGCTGGTCAGGGACTACCGCTCCACACCCCAGGTGGTGCACCTGGCCAACGGGCTGCTGGCGCAGGGTCGGGGCAGGACCGCGGAGAACCGTCTGGAGCTGGTCTCGCAGCGCCCGCCCGGGCCCGACCCGGTCTTCAGTGAGCACCCCGACGAGCCCGCCGAGGCCGAGGCCGCCGCGCAGCGGATCAGGGAGCTGCTCGTGCCGGCCGCCGAGGGCGGCCCCGGGGTGCCGGCCAGCGAGATCGCCGTCCTCTTCCGGGTCAACGCGCAGTCGGAGATCTACGAGCAGGCCCTCGCCGACGCCGGTGTGCCGTACCAGCTGCGCGGGGCCGAGCGGTTCTTCGAGCGGCCCGAGATCCGGCAGGCCGCGCTCGCGCTGCGCGGCGCCTCCCGCGCGGGGGGGAACGACGGCGCGCTCGACGGCGCCGAGGACCTGGCCGGCCAGGTGGGCGCCGTGCTCGCCACCACCGGGTGGACCCCGCAGCCGCCCCCGGGCTCCGGCGCGGTGCGGGAGCGGTGGGAGTCGCTGCGGTCCCTGGTGCGGCTGGCGGAGGACTTCCAGGGCGCCAGGCCGGAGGCCACGCTGGCCGACTTCGTCACCGAGCTGACGGAGCGCGCGGCCGCCCAGCACGCCCCGACGGTGGAGGGCGTCACGCTGGCCTCGCTGCACGCCGCCAAGGGGCTGGAGTGGGACGCGGTGTTTCTCGTGGGGCTCACCGACGGCACGCTGCCCATCACCCACGCCAAGACGCCCGAGCAGATCGAGGAGGAGCGGCGCCTGCTGTACGTGGGCGTCACCCGGGCCAGGCGGCACCTGACCCTCTCCTGGGCGCTGGCCCGCTCGCCGGGTGGCCGGGCCGGGCGGCGTCCGAGCCGCTTCCTGGACGGGCTGCGGCCCGGCTCCGCCGCGGGCGCCAGAAGCGGCGCGGCAGGCGGCGTGGAGCGGGGCGGCGGGCGCTCCCGCAGGGCCCGCGGGCCGGTGAAGTGCCGGGTCTGTGGGAAGACGCTCACGGAGGCGGTCGAGGTCAAGCTGCGGCGCTGCGCCGAGTGCCCGTCCAGCATGGACGAGGAGCTCTACGAGCGGCTGCGCGAGTGGCGCCTGGAGCGTGCCAGGGAGCTCTCCCGTCCCGCGTACGCGGTCTTCACCGACGTCACCCTGATGGCGATCGCGGAGGACGTGCCCGGCGCGGAGGACGAGCTCGCGCGGATCTCAGGGGTGGGCCCCCACAAGCTGCGCCAGTTCGGCGCCGAGGTGCTGGCCCTGTGCGCGGGCGAGGAGCCGCCCACCAGCGAGGACGCCGCCGACGACGCCCCCGCCGAGGACTCCTCGGAGAACCTCTGAAACTCACGCGAAAAATGGTTTGCGCGCGCCGGAGAAGTCCGCATAGCGTGCTGCCCACGGCGCCGGAGAGGCTTCCTCTCTCAGCGGCTCCGTGTTGTACTGATGTGACCCCGTCGGGACGGAATCAGCTCCGTCCCGCCACGACGCCACGAAGGAGGCGAACCAAGATGGCCAGCATCATCACACTGCCCGGCATCGAGGCCGCCTTCTCCTGCGCGCCCGGCGGTGTCCAGCGGTATGGCACTGGTCTGCCCGGTGCCCTGGTCGCACGTCCGGCCGTCCACGCGACGCGTGTGGTCCGTCACGAGCGACTTGTCCCGGCACCGGTGGTAGTGGCAGCAACTCCGCGCGCGGTTGACGCGGCAGCTGCCGTCGCGGCCAATGACGCCGGCTCCGAGACCCAGACCTTTGGACAGAAGAAGACGCAGCGTCACATGTGGGCCCTCCGCGGGCTCGATCCCTGGAGCGATCCAGCCTGATCGGCGAGATCAGGTCGGCACCTTCCAGGGCCGCGGAACCCACACCGGGATCCGCGGCCCTTCTGTTTGCCTCGCCCGACCCGGCACCAGCCGGGGCCACCACAACCGAACGCACGAGGACACGACATGCCACTCGCGCCGTACGCCCGCCCCGACCTGAACTCACCACCCGATCCGGAGACCTCTGTGACCCCCCTGTTCACCCTGAACGCGCTCGACGAGGCGATCGAGCGGCTCGACCAGAACGTGCCCTGCCGCACCGGCGACCCCGAGGTGTTCTTCGCCGAGTCCCCCGAGGACGTGGAGTACGCCAAGTCGCTGTGCCGTGCCTGCCCGCTGCGGGAGGCCTGCCTGGCCGGCGCCAAGGACCGCCGCGAGCCCTGGGGCGTCTGGGGCGGCGAGCTGTTCGTCCAGGGCGTCGTCGTGCCCCGGAAGCGGCCCCGCGGCCGCCCGCGCAAGAACCCGGTCACGGCATGAACGCCCCCGGCACCATCGAGCGGCCGGCGCCGTACGGCCCTGACCTCCACACCCACATGACTCTTCTCGACACACTTCTCGACCGGCAGACCGACGCGGTCACCGGCTCCGAGCCGGACGCGGCCCTGCCGCGCCGCAAGCAGAACAGGAACCGCACCTTGCATCTCATCAACGAAGCCATGGCCAGGTCCCATATGGAGGACCTGAGGCGGGAGGCCGAGAGCCAACGCAGGGCCCACCGGCTGATCCTCGCGGACCGGCTGGAACGCCGCTCCCGGCGGCTCCAGCAGCGGGCCGAGCGCGCCTCGCAGCGTGCCCGGCGCGCGGTGGCCCAGGCCCTCATCCCGTAGCCGTCGGCTGGGACGACATCGCCGAACAGGCCCGACACCCAAGCCACGAACGCACCCCGGTCTCAGGCCGGGGTGCGTTCCTGTTCGCCGCCCCGTTCGCCCTCCAGGCCCTCACCCGTACCGCCGCCCGCGTCGATCTCGACCGCTCCCTCGGCGTCTCCCTCGGCATCGTCGTCCCCGGTCTCGCCCTCGCCCCCGGCCTCACCGTCGGTGACGTCCTCCCCGAGCGCCTCGTCGGTGTCGTGCAGCTCGTTCGCCGCCTCCGCCTCGTCGTCGAGGTCGAAGCCGGGCAGTCCGGCGGCCAGCTCCTCCCGCAGCCGCACCGTGGCGCCCAGCTGGCACAGCACCCCGATGGTGCTGAGCGTGACGCGGTGGATCAGCAGGTACGACGGCGGGAGGTTCAGCTGGCGTCCCAGCTGGTGCGCCGCGGACCTGGGGTCGGCTATGCGACCCGCCTGGTGGCGCAGCCACTCCCGGCTGAAGCTGAACGCCTCCTCCCGAGCGGGCTCGATGATCGGCAGCAGATAGTCGAGCACGGCCGCCGGGTCCAGCTCGATCGACGGCTTCACGAACCCCTCGGCGCACAGCTGCTCGTAGACCTCTTCGGCGTCTCCGTCGAGCGTCAGCCGCAGGGCCCGGCCGATCGCCGGGGGCAGGCCGCCCGGCAGCCGGTTGACGGCCCCGAAGTCCAGGACGCCGAGCCGCCACGACGACACCGGCTCTCCCTCCTCCGAGGGCACCAGACGGAAGTTGCCGGGGTGGGCGTCGGCGTGGAGGAGGCCGGTCCTGGCGGTGCCCGTGAAGAGGAAGTGCGCCAACAGCTGGCCCGCCCGGTCGCGCTCCTCCCGCGAGCCGTCGCTGATGACCCGGGAGAGCGGTATCCCCTCCAGCCACTCCGTGACGAGCACCTGGTCGCGGTGGCAGACGACCTCGGGCACCACCACGCCCGGGTCGTCCCGGAACGCCGCCGCACAGATCTGCTGCGCCTCCGCCTCCAGGCCGTAGTCAAGCTCCTCGGCGACCCGCTCCCGCAGCTCCGCTATGAGCGGCTTGAGGTCGAGGCCCGGCACCAGCGGGCCCAGCAGGCGGGAGAACCGTCCCAGCTGGGTGAGGTCCGACAGGAGGGCCTCTCCCGCGCCCGGATACTGGATCTTGACGGCGACGTCGCGGCCGTCGTGCCACACCGCCCGGTGAACCTGGCCGATCGAGGCGGCCGCCGCGGGACGCTCGTCGAACTCCTCGAACAGCTCCCGCCAGTCAGCTCCCAGCCGTTCCGCCAGCGCCGCGTGAACCGAGGAGGTCGGCATCGGCGGCGCCGCCTCCTGGAGCTTGGTCAGGGCGGCCCGGTACGGGGAGGCCACCGTCTCCGGAAGCGCCGACTCGAAGACCGACAGGGCCTGGCCCAACTTCATCGCGCCGCCCTTGAGCTCGCCGAGCACGCTGAAGAGCTGCTGGGCCGTTCGCTGCTGGAGCTCGTTGCCCACGAGCTCGGCGGACCGCCCTCCGATCCGCTTGCCGAGGCTCCAGGTGGCTCGCCCGGCGAAGCTCAGCGGCAGCGTGGCGAGCTTCGCGGTCCTGGTGACCGCCTTGCGGGGCAGGTCAGACATTGTTGTCCCCTCCAAGTCCCATGTGTCCTCCGAGGCCGCCCGAGGTCAACGGATCGCGAGCCCCCTGGGGTCTGTCGTCCGGATCCTCGTGGACCAGCCCGCGTCGTCAGCCGGGATGCCAGGCGGCGCGGGCCCGCGAGGGTCCGGACGACAGGTCCTAGCACTGTGCACCGCGTGTCCACCGGTGTCCTACCCGTTTATCGCGTCCGGGTCATGGCCTCCGTCTCCGGTCGAGCCGCCCTGGCCGCCTCGCACGGGCAGTCCGGGTGTGGGTCGATCGTATGGCTGGTCACCGACAACTCGGGAAGCACCACCTCGGTCCGGGTGCTCGGCGCCGGTGGCGAGGTGCCGTCGAGATATCCGAGCGCGACACAGGCTGTCAGTCCCGCGACGGTCGCCGCCAGCGCCGTGTCGCAGGCGGGCACCCCCGGCCGCCGTGCGTTGCGCCACTGGCTCACCAGCAGGGGCCACCCCGGCTCCGTCCGTGCCCGACCGCGGAGCAGGCAGCCGCCGCAGGCCGTCACCCCCGGCAGGACCAACGGTCCGACGAAGCCACTCGCCTCCACGACGCCGGCGTACAGGTGCGCGGTGCCCCGCGCGAGCGTCGGCTCGGCGGGCATCGGGTCGGGGGCATAGGCCGCGATGCCGTCGCGTGGTGCGAAGACCACCAGGTGAGGTCCCTCGTCCCGCCGCCGCTCCGAGCCCGCCCCGCGGCGCCACGGCATGACGGCCGAGACGGCACGCCGCACGGCCCGGTCGCGACGCTCACCCACCTGCTCGGGGCGGACCCCTCCCGGAGCGGTGTCCTCGGGTTCCACCCGGTCTCCGTCCACGACCTCCACCGAGCCGACGCCCGCGGCCGCCAGGGTGACCGCGACCGCGGCCCCGACCCGGCCCGCTCCCCGCACCAGCACCCGAGCGCGCCGGCGCGCCGCCAGCGCCCGTAACCCGCCACCCGGCTCGGGACGCAACAGTGAGAGCGACGCCAGATCGGGCCGCTGCGCGTCGGTCACCTCGGAGGCGGCGTCCCGGTCGGCCGTGGAGTCGTCCAGCACGCCCGCCCGCGCCAGCTGCCCGGTCAGCCGGTCGGCGGCCTGACTGCCGAGCCCGAGCGTCGCCGCGGCCTCTCGCAGCACCGGCATCCCCCGGGTGCCGTCCAGGAGGGTGAGGAAGCTCTCAGTGGCGCTGTCCAGTGGTCCGAACAGGACCGAGTGTGAGGGCGTCACCCCGTACCTCACCGTCTGGCGGTCACGCCAGCCGCGCCGCAGTGAGGGCTTGATCATGGGATGCATCAGTGGTCTCCCGTCGGCTCGTTGGGGTCCGGTGGACCGCCCTGGCCTCATCATGCGGAGCCGGGGGAGAGAGCGACGGAAGTTATCCACAGGGAAGGTCCAATAATCAGACTTAACGGGGCGTGCGCGGGTGCACTGTCCGGTGCGGAGGGCTCGACGAGGGACATTTCCGGCCGTCACCGGGTAACGTCGAGGTGTGCCCGCCGATCCGCTGAGCAGCGCCGGCCCGCCGCAGCAAGGTCTCCCGGCGGGCCCGTCGGCGCTGAACGGCGAGAGTGTCACTCCCGGTGTCGGGCGGCAGGGCCCGGTCGAGGTACGACGCAGCGCCCGCCGCCGTCGCACCGTCTCCGCGTACCGCGAGGGCGACCGCACCATCGTGCTGATCCCGGCCCGCATGTCCGCCGACGAGGAGCGGCGCTGGGTCTCCGTGATGCTCGACAAGCTCGCCGCCCAGGAAGACCGCCGGATGCTCGACGACGACGAGCTGAAGCAGCGGGCCGGCCAGCTGTCCGACCGGTACCTCCAGGGGCGCGCGCTCCCCGACAGCGTGCGCTGGGTCACCAACCAGAACGCCCGCTGGGGCTCGTGCACGCCGGCCCTCGGCACCATCCGGCTCTCCCACCGCCTCCAGGGCATGCCCGAGTACGTCATCGACTACGTCCTGCTGCACGAGCTCGCCCACCTGCTGGTCCCCGGCCACGGGCCGCCCTTCTGGGAGCTGCTGGAGCGGTACCCACGCACCGAGCGGGCCCGTGGCTTCCTCGAGGGCGTCGCCGCGGCCGAGCGGCTGCCCTACGTGCCGTGGTCCGGCGCGCCGCGAGCCGCCGATCCCGCGCAGTGACCCGGGCGGCGTGGGCCGCCCCCGGCGGGGACCGTCGCCGCGGACCGTGACCGGCGGCCCGCGAACCGTGCCCGAAGCCCTCGGGCGCCGGCGGCGAGGGGCCGAGAAGGGCCGACGGGGAACCGACCCGAGCAGCGTCGTCGTCAGTGGGAGGGACTAGTGTGGCGCGGAAATCTGTCTTAGCGGGATGGGGGACGGTCGTTACGTATGGCACGGCAATTCCAGCGTGGCCAGAAGGCCAGGCTCAGCGACCTGACACTGGGCACCGACCTGTACGTGGGCGTGCAGATCACGGGGCCAGGACTGACCTTTGACATCGCCTGCTTCGGGCTGGACGCCTCCGAACGGCTGTCGGACGACCGTTACTTCATCTTCTACAACCAGACCAAGTCCCCCGAGGAGTCGCTCCAGCTCCTCGGCGCGCAGGCCGGTGACACCGAGTCCTTCCGTGTGACCCTCGACCGTGTGCCCGCCACCGTCGACAAGCTGTCCTTCACCGCCACGATCGACGGTGCCGGCACCATGTCCCAGGTCGGCCCCGGGTATCTGCGCATCGTCGCCGGTGGCGAGGAGGTCGCGCGGTACTCCTTCGACGGCTCGGAGTTCAGCAGCGAGCGCGCCGTGATGCTCGGCGACATCTACCGCAAGGACGGCTGGCGGTTCGCCGCGGTGGGGCAGGGCTTCGACGGAGGCCTGGCGGCGCTGCTGAAGAACTTCGGTGGCGAGGTCCTGGAGGAGGAAGAGCAGCAGCCGCAGGCCGCGCCGGGCGGAGCCCCGGGCTTCGCCCCGCCGGGCGGGGCCGCGCCGCAGGCCGCCACCCCGGGTTTCGCCCCGCCGGGTGGCGCCGCGCCGCAGCCGGCTCCGAGCTTCGCGCCGCCGGCGGGAGGCGCACCGGCGTCCAGCCCGGCGGCCGCGCCGCCACCCGCGCCCGCCGCTCCCCAGCCCGCGCCGGCCCCCGCGCCCCCCGCGCCCGCCGCTCCGCAGCCCGTGCCCGCGGCGGGTCCCGCCGCGCCGCCCCCCGCTCCGGCTCCCGATCCGACGGTGCCGATGGCCCCACCCGGCGCGCCCGCCCAGCCGGGCTTCGGACCGGGCGCTCCCGCGCCCGGCGCACCCCCACAGCCGTTCCCGGCCCAGCCGGGACCACAGGCCGCGCCGCCCGGTGGCTTCGGCCCCGGCGCCCCCGCCCCCGGCATGCCGGCCCCCGGGATGCCCGCGCCCGGCGCCCCGGCCCCGTACGGCGCGCCCGACCCCTACGGCCAGCCGCCCCAGCCCGGTCAGCCGCAGCCTCCGGGTGGCCAGCCGTATCCGCAGCCGGGCCAGGCCGGCCCGCCGCCGATCCCGGGCCAGCCGCAGCCACAGGGCCAGCCCCCCGCCAGCCTGCACGCCGCGCTGAACCTCTTCCGCGTCGCGGCCGAGCAGCGGCGTTGGAGTACGCCCAACCCCCAGCTCGTCCGCGCCGACCTCAGCCTCGACCGCCAGCCGTTCCTGGCACGCCAGGGCAGCATGGTGATGTACCACGGCGACGTGGAGTTCTCCTTCAAGGGCGGCGGCCTGAAGCGCCGTTTCGCCGCCAACATGACCGGCGAGGGCTTCGGCTCCCTCATGCGGTGCACCGGCAGCGGCCAGGTGTACCTCGCCGAGGAGCAGGCCCACCTGCACGTCGTCGAGCTCCAGGGCGACGCGCTCTGCATCGCCAGCCAACACGTCCTCGCCTTCGACGAGTCCCTGGAGTCGGACGTCCGCCGCATCGACGGCCACGGGATTCCGGGCGGTTCGCTCTTCGCCCTCCAGCTCAGCGGCCACGGCTCGGTCGTGATCAGCACCCGCGGCGAGCCGGTGGTGCTGCCGGTCACGCCGATGACCTTCGCCGACGCCAACGCGGTGGTCGCCTGGTCGTCCGCCGTCCAGGTCCTGGTCACCAACCAGGTACGGCTGCGCCGTCACGCCTTCCCGGGCCACAGCGGCGAGACCACACAGCTACAGTTCCGCGGCGCCCCGGGGAACTTCGCCATCGTCCAGCCGTACGAGATCTGACGGGAGCCCGTGATGAACCAGCCCATGATGGCGGGCTACGCCACGAACCCCCCTGCGGCGCGGATGGAGACCCACGGCCCGCACATCGCCAAGATCGCCATGCAGACGGGCAACGACGTCTTCGCCCGCTCCGGCTCCATGATCGCCTACGAGGGCTACATCCAGTACGAGGCGAACCCGAGGAACATCCGCCAGGCGGCGGCGGGCGGAATCACCGGCGAGAACGTCCCGCTGATGAAGTGCTCCGGCGACGGCGTGCTGTACCTCGCCGACTACGGAGCCAACGTCGTCTGCGTCCCTCTCCAGAACGAGAACATCTCGGTCAACGCGACCAACGTGCTGGCCTTCGACGCCCAGCTCAGCTGGGGTGTGCAACGCGTCAAGGGCGTCGCCAAGTTCGCCGGCCAGGGCCTGTTCAACATCGGCATCTCCGGCAACGGATGGGCCGCGATCACCTCGCGCGGCACACCGATCGTGGTCGACTGCGCCCAGGCGGGGGAGACCCTGGTCGACCCCGACGCGCTCGTCGCCTGGTCGACCGGCCTCCAGATGAAGGGCAAGCGCAGCTTCAAGGCCTCCTCGCTCGTCGGCCGCGGCAGCGGAGAGGCGTACCAGCTCGCCTTCTCCGGCCAGGGATTCGTCATCGTGCAGCCCAGCGAGGACAGCACCGACCGGCTCGCGCAGCAGAACTGAGGGGGACACACCATGCAGGGCACGATCTTCAACTACGCGGTGAACCCGTCGGTCGGCATGCCGGGCCAGCCCGGCCAGCCCGGTCAGCCGGAGCACCTCACCCTCCAGAACCCCCAGCTGTTGCGGGCCAACCTCGCCGTCGGCGACGTCGTCGCGCGGACCGGCAGCATGGTCGCCTTCGAGGGCATGGTCGAGTTCGACGGCGAGTACCAGTCGCGGGGCCAGCGGAACAGGCAGCGCAGCACCGGCGAGTCCCTGCCCCTCATGCGCTGCTTCGGCCAGGGCACGGTCTACTTCGCCAACCTCGCGCAGCACGTGCACATCCTCGACGTCGGGCACGAGGGCCTGACGGTCGACAGCTCGTACGTGCTCGCGCTCGACTCCGGCCTCCACTGGGACGTCGTCGCCGTCGAGAGCCAGTACGGCATCCCCGCCGCCGGCGCGTACAACCTGGTGATCAGCGGCCAGGGGAAGGTCGCGATCACCACCTCCGGCTCCCCGCTGGCGCTGCGCGTCACCCCGCAGCAGTACTGCAGCGCCGACGCCGACGCCGTCGTGGCCTGGTCCACCGGGCTGCGGGTGCAGATGCAGGCCCAGACCAGCAGCACCTCGATCTGGCGTCGCCGGGGGCAGACCGGCGAGGGCTGGGAGATGAGCTTCATGGGCGACGGCTTCGTGCTCGTGCAGCCCAGCGAGCTGCTGCCGCCGCAGCACACCTCCTTCGGAGAGCAGGTGCGGTTCCGCCAGGGTCAGGGTCCCGGCCTCGGCCAGGGCGGCGCCTGGGGACGCTGAGGACGCTGACCACCGAGCGGACCGCGTGCCTCCCCGGGCCGACGCGTGGCCGGGGAGGCACGCGCGGGCATGTCCGGGCTCCGGGCCTCCGGCCCCGGGGCGACCGGTCGTCGTTCCGGAGGAAGCGCCCCTTGAGCGGCGCGCCTCCTCCGGAACGGAACGTGCGTTCCGGAAGCTCCAGAGCCCAGGAGCTCCTAGAGCAGGGCCAGCGTGCGGTCCACGAGACGGACGACCGACGGGTCGGCCACGGCCGCCACCTCGTCGTATCCGAACCAGCGCACGTCCAGTGACTCCTCGCTGACCGCGGCGGACGCGTCACTCGGGGCGATGACCGCGTACTGCACGTCGAGGTGCGTGGCACAGGGCGTGTCGTGCCGGTCGAGGGAGACCGGCCCGGTGCCGAGCAGCCGCAGCCCCGTCACGCCCGACTCCTCCGTCGCCTCGCGCAGGGCCGCACCGGCGAGCGTCGTGTCCGTGTGCTCGCAGTGTCCACCGGTCTGGAGCCACATGCGCAGCTTCCGGTGCAGGGTGAGCAGCACCCGCTCCCCGGCCGGGTCGACCACCAGGGCGCTCGCCGTGATGTGCGCCGCCGGACAGCTACGCCACACCCCGTCGGGGTGGGCGGCCAGATGCGTGACGTACGCCTGGCGCAGGGTGTCCTGCGCCGCCTCCGTCGGACGCCAGCCAGCGAGCACCCGCGCCGCGTCAGCGTGCAGGCTCACCGCTCGTCCCGACCGTTCGTCCCACTCTCCGGCCCACTCCCTGGCCCGCTGTCCGGTCCGCGCTCCGTGCCACCGTCGTCCGGCCCGGAAGCCGCGTCGGGGCCCGCGCCGGGACCCGCGCCGTCGGCGTCGTCCTCGGGACCCTGGATGCCACCCTCGCCGAGCATCCGGTCCAGCTCCGTGAAGTCCGGCTGCTCCCGATGGACGAAGCCGTCCGGGTCATCCAGGTCCTCCGCCGTGGGCAGCATGTCGGGGTGTGACCACAGCGCGTCCCGCCCCTGCGTGCCCCGGGCGTCGCTGAGGGACGCCCACAGGCGGGCCGCGTCCCGCAGCCGCCTGGGCCGCAGCTCCAGCCCGATCAGCGTGGCGAACGTCTGCTCGGCCGGCCCGCCAGACGCCCGCCGCCGCCGCAGCGTCTCGCGGAGGGCCGACGCCGAGGGCAGCCGGTCCCGCGCGGCCGCGTACACCACGGCGTCCACCCAGCCCTCCACGAGAGCCAGCGCCGTCTCCAGCCGGGCCAGCGCCGCCTTCTGCTGCGGCGTGTCCTCCGGCTGGAACATCCCCTGCCGCAGCTTCTCCTGCAGCTCCTCGGGGTGACTCGGGTCGAGCTGTCCGACGAGGTCCTCCAGCTTCGCGGTGTCCACCTGGATGCCGCGGGCGTACCCGTCCACCGCGCCGAAGAGGTGCGAGCGCAGCCACGGGACGTGCGCGAACAGCCGCTGGTGAGCGGCCTCCCGCAGCGCCAGATACAGCCGCACCTCCTCCTGCGGCACGCCGAGGCCCTCGCCGAAGGCCGTCACGTTCTGCGGCAGCAGCGCGGACCGGCCCACGGGGCCCAGCGGCAGCCCGACGTCGCTGGAGCCGACCACCTCGCCCGCGAGGACACCCACGGCCTGCCCGATCTGGGTGCCGAACATGGCCCCGCCCATCTGCCGCATCATCCCCAGCAGCGGGCCGGCCATGTGCCGCATCTCCTCGGGCAGCACGTTCCCCATCGCCGCGCCGACACGCTCGGCGACCGGGTCCACCAGCTCCCGCCACACCGGCAGCGTCGCCTCGACCCACTCGGCGCGGCTCCACGCCACGGCGGAGCCGGTGCCCGACGGCAGCGAGGTGACGCCGTCGAGCCAGACGTCGGCCAGACGGATGGCCTCCTCCACGGCGGAACGCTCGTCCGACCGCACGCTCCGGTCGCGCGACCCGTCGGGCGGGCCCTGCAGGACGGTCTGGCGGGCCACGTTCTTGGCGAGATCCCAGTTCACCGGGCCGCCCTCGTAGGACAGGAGCTGGCCGAGCTGCTGGAAGGCGGCCCCCAGGTCCTGCGGGTTCATCGCGCCGCCCATGCCCATGCCCAGCGGGCCGAACATCGCGGCCAGGGGGTTGTCGGCCGGGCCCTGTCCGCCGCTGTCCTTCTTCTTTCCGGACCGCTCGTCGGATTCGCCGTCCTCCGGCTCCTCCGGGAGACCGAATCCGAATGGCTTGTCACTCACGGGAATCCTCGGCTCTGCGTCGTCGGGCTGTCGGCGCCGTCCTCGGCGTCCGGTCGCCGTCCGTCCGCCGTCACGCGGAGGTCCGGGAGAGGGACGCCCGTCGGGTGTCTGCTCCGCCTGCCCTGCTCTGGGTCTGGATCTGGGTCTGGATCTGGGGTGTGTCGGGGGGTGTGTCGGTGTCTGCGAACGCGTGAATGGCTGGTCTCTGCCTCCAGCCTAGACAGCTCTCAGGCAGGATGGGCCTGCGCACCCGTTACCTGAACCAACCGCTGGAGACGACTTGTGAGTTCCCCGGACCCGGCCGTTCGCGCTCCGCGAAACGGTCCTGCGACCCCGTTGACCATCGCGGTGACCGGGGCGGCGGGCGGGGTCGGCGCTCTGCTGACCGCGCGGCTCGCGCAGGCCGAGGGCGTCAAGCGCGTGCTGGCGCTCGACGAGAGGATCGGTGACGTCAGGGAGGCCGACTGGCACACCCTCGACGTCCGCGATCCGGCCATCGCCGAGCTGCTGCGCACCTCGGGCGCCAGCCGGGCCCAGGACCCCGCGCGCGACGCCGCCCGCGACACGTCCCGGGAACGGGAGCCGTCAGGACCGGTGGACGTCGTCGTCCACCTCGCGCTCGACCTGGACCTCGCGTCCGACCCCGCGGCCCGCACCGCGCTCAACGTCCGCGGCACGCAGACCGTGCTGACGGCGGCAGCCGCGGCCGGCGTCAGACGGGTCGTGCTGTGCACCTCGGCCATGGTCTACGGCGCCCTGCCGGACAACGACGTGCCGCTGGCCGAGGACGCCGAGCTGCGTGCCACGGAGGACGCCTCGTGCGTCGGCGACCTCATGGAGATCGAACGACTCGCCGAGCGCGCCCCCCGCGCCCATCCGGGCCTGAACGTCACGGTCCTTCGCCCCGCGGTCCTGGTGGGCGGCATGGACACCGCACTGACGCGGTACTTCGAGTCACCGCGCCTGCTGGTGGTCGCGGGTTCCCGCCCGCGCTGGCAGTTCTGCCACGTCGAGGACCTGGTCAGCGCGCTGGAGTTCGCCGCTCTGGAGAAGGTCGAGGGGGAGCTGGCGGTCGGCTGCGACGGCTGGCTGGAACAGGAGGAGGTGGAGGAGCTGAGCGGCATCCGCCGCATGGAGCTGCCCTCGGCCCTCGCCATGGGGGCCGCGGCCCGGCTGCACCGGCTCGGCCTCACCCCGTCCCCGGCCGGCGACCTCGCGTACACGATGCACCCGTGGGTCGTCAGCGGCAGCCGCCTCCACGAGGCGGGATGGCGACCGCGGTGGAGCAACGAGGAGGTGCTGGGCGAGCTCCTCGCGGAGGTCTCGGGACGGCACACGGTGGCCGGGCGGCGCCTGGGACGCAAGGACGCGGCGACCACCCTCGGCGCGGCCGGCGCCACGGTGGCCCTGGTCGGCACCGCCGCCCTCGTGCGCCGCGCCCGTCGGGCCCGCAGGCGCTGACACGCGCGGGGGCGGCCCGACACGCCGGGGGCGCGGTGGGGGACGATGGGCGCATGACTGCTACCGAGGCCGCGGAGGCGGCCGGCGCCATCCGCCTGCTCGCGATCCGCGACACGCCGCTGTCGGTGGACGAGGTCTTCGCGGCGGTGGGCGACGACGCGGCGGGCGGGACCGCCCTCTTCGTCGGCACCGTGCGGGACCACGACGGGCACGCGGCGGGCTCGGCGGTCAGCACGCTGACGTACTCCGCGCACCCCACGGCGGACGCGGAGCTGCGGCGTGTCGCCGAGCGGGTCGCCGCGGACTTCCCGGTGCGGGCCCTGGCGGCGGTGCACCGCGTCGGTGAGCTGGCGGTCGGGGACCTGGCGGTGGTCGTGGCGGTCGCCTGCGCCCACCGCGGCGAGGCGTTCACGGCCGCCCGCCGCCTCATCGACGACCTCAAGAAGGACGTCCCCATCTGGAAACACCAGACCTTCGCGGACGGCTCAGAAGAATGGGTCGGCGCGTAGCGCCGTCATTGAGGGGTGGTGGTCGGGTGACGGGTGGGAGGGTCGGCGCGTAGCGCCGTCGTTGAGGGGTGGTGGTCGGGCGTCGGGTGGGGGTCGTCGGCGCTGATAACGAGTGGGTAAATGTGCCTGCAAACCGGGCACGGGTCCGGTTGCGTAACACGTTCTGACAGCGGAGCGTTGGTAGTACGTCGCTGAGGTGGGAGGTCGTCATGTCGGCTCTTGTCTGGCTGCTGATTCCCGTCGCCGGAGCGGTGGTCGCCGCCGTGTGGAGTACGTGGGCCACGCGGCGGAGTAACGGCGCGCGCGGTGTGCGCGACTCGGCGGGCGTCGAGGGGTACGAGGCGTTCCGTGCCGCCATGGAGCGGGCCCCGGCAGACGGCTGACAGTGCCGTCACGTAGTGTCAAGACATGCCACGCCGCACCGCGACGCTGCTGACGTCAACCTTCCTGCTCATCGGGGCACTGTGCGCCGGGATCCTCACGACGGTCCCGTACGCGGAGCTGTCCCCGGGCCCCACGGTGAACACCCTGGGACGGCACGACGGCAAGCCCGTGCTCTCCGTCGACGGTGAGAGGACGTACGACACCGCCGGCCACCTCAACATGACGACGGTCCGCGTCACCGGCGTGAACTACCAGATGAACCTCCTGGAGGCGGTCTACGGCTGGCTGGCGGACGACGCGGCGGTCGTCCCGCACGAGACGATCTATCCGGAGGACGTCAGCGCCGACGAGGTGGAGCAGCAGAACGCGGAGGAGTTCAGCGCGTCCCAGGAGAGCGCGAAGGTGGCCGCCCTGGAGGAGCTGGGCTACGAGATACCGACGCAGACGATCGTGTCGTCCGTCGTCGAGGACGCCCCGGCGCACGGCCGGCTGCACGCGGGTGACGCGATCGTCGCCGTGGACGGCCGGGAGGTCTCCAGCCCGGAGGACGTCGTCGACCGGGTGACCGCCCACGAGCCGGGTGAGGACGTCGTGTTCACCGTGGTGCCCGCCGAGCGGGCCACGGCCGCGCGGGAGGCGGGTGAGGATCTGCCGACCGGCCCCGACGCCGTCCGCGAGGTCACGGTCCCCACCATCGCCGCCCCGGAGGACGGCCGGGCGCTGGTGGGCATCGGGGCCGGGGTCGCGCACGTCCTGCCCTTCGAGATCGACATCGAGCTGGCCGACGTCGGGGGCCCGAGCGCGGGGCTGATGTTCGCCCTCGGTCTGGTGGACCGGCTCACCCCCGAGGACCTGACGGGCGGCGCCTTCGTGGCCGGCACGGGCACGATCACCGAGGACGGCACGGTCGGGCCGATCGGCGGCGTGTCGATGAAGACGATCGCGGCCCGGGACGCCGGGGCGGAGTTCTTCCTCACCCCTGAGGACAACTGCGCGGCCGCCGCCGAGAACCCACCGGACGGGCTGACGCTGGTCCGGGTCGGCTCGCTGGACGACGCGCTGGCCGCCCTGGAGGACATACGCGAAGGGAACGCCGAGGACCTCACCCGCTGCGCCGCGTCGTAGCGCCGTGCCTCCCGCAGCCGTCGTGCCACCCGGTCCTCCGCTCCGTCACGGTCCGCTCCGCCATGGCCGCCTTCGCCACGGCCCGCTCCGTCGCGGTCCGCTCCGCCACGCTCCGGGCTCAGTCCTCGAAGGTGGCGGCGAGGGCCTGGGCGAGGCCCGGCACCAGGTCGGGGCCGGTGAGCACCTCGGTGACCGAGTCCTTCTCCCTGAGTCGGACGGCCGACTCGCGGCGCCCGTCCCTGAGGACGCCGACGGTCAGGCGCACCTCCTGCCGCTCCGGGTGGTCCGCCACCCAGCGCTCCAGGGCGGCGGGGTCGAGGTCGCGCGGCATGGCGTTCTCGGCGGACGGCGGCAGCATCAGCCGTTCCACGGCCATGGCGCAGCCGTCGACGGCGTCGGGCCAGGCGATGGTGGCGAGGAACTCGTCCAGCGGCACACCGGCGGGCAGTTCGTCCTGCTCCACCGGGGTGAGGGAGCGTCCCTGTCCGTCGGCCGTGGCGCCGCCGGCTCCGTCGGCTCCGTCGGCGTCGGCGACGCCCAGCCGAGCGGCCAGGTCGGGCTCCTCCTCGCGCAGCCGCTCCGTGTCGACGAGGGCGAAGAGCAGGGCGGGTCGGTCCCAGCCGAGCCCCGAGAGGTAGTCGTCGATCTCGAGTACGGCGCGGGTCAGTGGGTTGGCAGCCAACGGGGTTGTGTCCATGGGTCCTATCGTGCCGTCTCACACCCCGGAAACGGGAACCGAGTAAAGCTTGAGTAAGTTACTCAAGTGGGCCGCCAGGGCCACACCTGTGGCCGGCCTGGCTTCCCAGCTGATCAACGTGCGAATACGCCTGGCGAATCATTGAGGTGCCACCTTGGCTTTCCAGATGCCGGACCGGGGCTCGGGTCGCTCCAACGGTCGGAACGGTCCCCGCGGCCCGCGTGGTCCCCGAGGCCCCGGCGGCGGGCGCTTCAGCGTCGGACGGCCCTCCAGGGGCGCGAAGACGTTGCTGATCACGGCCGCCATCCTGGTCGGTCTCATGATCCTGTTCGCGATGTTCGCCGGGTTCTGGACCGACTGGCTGTGGTACGACTCCGTGGGCTACACGAGCGTGTACCGGACGGAGTTGACCACCCGGATCCTGATGTTCGTCATCTTCGGCGTCCTCATGACGGCGGCGGTGGGCTTCAACATCTGGCTGGCCCACCGGCTCCGCCCGCCGCTGAGCGCCATGTCGATGGAGCAGCAGAACCTCGACCGGTACCGGATGTCGATCGCGCCGTACAAGCGGTGGATCCTCATCGGCGTCTCGCTGATGATCGGCCTGATCGCGGGTGGCTCGGCGTCGAGTGAGTGGCGCACCTGGCTGCAGTGGGTCAACGGCACGTCGTTCGGTCAGGAGGACCCGCAGTTCGGCATGGACGTGTCGTTCTTCGCGTTCGACTACCCGTTCTACCGCTTCCTGCTCGGGTTCGGCTTCGCTCTCGTGGTGCTGTCGACCCTGGCCGCCGCGTTGACGCACTACCTCTACGGTGGCCTGCGGGTGACGACGCCCGGCAGCCGTATCACCCCCGCGGCCACCGGCCACCTGTCGGTGCTGCTCGGCCTCTTCGTGGCGCTGAAGTCCGTGGCGTACTGGTTCGACCGGTACGGCTTGGCGCTGAAGAGCGGCGACTTCCGCGACGCGGGCTGGACGGGCCTGCGGTACGTGGACGCCAACGCGTACCTCCCGGCGAAGACGATCCTGACGATCATCGCCGCGATCTGCGCGGTGCTGTTCTTCGCGACCCTGTGGCGGCGCGGCTGGCAGCTGCCGGTGATCGGTCTCGGCCTGATGGTGCTCTCCGCGGTCCTCATCGGCGGGGTCTACCCGGCGCTGGTGCAGCAGTTCGAGGTGCGGCCGAACGAGCAGGTCAAGGAAGAGCCGTACATCGAGAAGCACATGGCGGCCACGAAGGACGCCTACGACATCGCCGACGCGCAGATCTCGGACTACCGCGGGACGTCCAACGCGGAGGCGCAGACCCTGCGGGACGCGGTGCCGACGACGGCGAGCATCCGCCTGCTGGACCCGGACGTCGTGTCGCCGGCGTTCCAGCAGATCCAGCAGGTCCGTGGGTACTACCAGTTCCCCGCGACGCTGGACGTCGACCGGTATCCGACGGGCAACGGCGACCAGGACACCGTGGTCGGCCTCCGCGAGATGAACGTCAACGCCGTCCCCGAGAGCAACTGGATCAACGAGCACTTCCGGTACACCCACGGGTACGGCATGGTGGCCGCCGCCGGCACCGAGGTGCGGGACGACGGCCAGCCGCTCTTCACCGAGCGGGACCTGCCGCCGGAGGGCGAGATCAGCGAGCTCAGCGAGGGCGGGTACCAGCCGCGGATCTACTTCGGTGAGTACACCACCCAGTACTCCATCGTCGGCGGCCCGCAGCGGGAGATCGACTACGCCGGCGAGGAGGGCGAGGTCGAGTACCAGTACGAGGGTGACGCGGGCGTCGAGCTGGACAACTACTTCAAGCGCGCCGCGTACGCCCTGGCCATGGGCGAGCCGCAGATCCTGTACTCCGGGGCGATCGGTGAGGGATCGCAGATCCTGTACAACCGCACGCCGAAGGAGCGGGTGGAGGCGGTCGCCCCGTGGCTGACGATCGACGGCGACCCGTATCCGGCGGTGGTCGGGGACGACATCCTGTGGATCGTCGACGCGTACACCACGACCAACGGATATCCGTACTCCTCCCGCACCACGCTGGGGGAGGCGACGGAGACGTCGCTGACGGAGACGCAGGGCGAGGTGCTCGCCCAGGAGAACCAGGTCAACTACATCCGGAACTCCGTGAAGGCCACCGTCAACGCCTACACCGGCGATGTGGTGCTCTACGAGTGGGACGAGCAGGACCCGGTCCTGCGGACCTGGATGAAGGCCTTCCCCGACACGGTGGAGGACCGTGGCGAGATCAGCGACGAGCTGATGGACCACCTGCGGTACCCGCAGGACCTCTTCAAGGTCCAGCGTGACCTGCTCCAGCGGTACCACGTGACGGACGCCGTCCAGTTCTACAGCGGCTCGGAGCGCTGGCAGGTGCCGGACGACCCGACCCAGGACGACGGCACCTCCGTCCCGCCGTACTACCTCAGCATGAAGATGCCCGACCAGGACTCGCAGGTCTTCTCGCTGACGACGACCTTCACGCCGTTCGGCCGGGACACGCTCGCCAGTTACATGGCCGTCGAGGCCGACGCCCGAAGTCCCGACTACGGCACCATCAGAATTCTGACCCTGCCCACGAACACCACGGTGTGGGGCCCACCCCAGGTGCAGAACGCGTTCAACGCGAACCCGGAGGTGGCCGAGCAGGTCAACATCTGGCAGCGCGGTGACTCCACGGTGGAGTACGGCAACCTGCTGACCGTGCCGCTGGAGGGTGGGCTGCTGTACGTCGAGCCGGTCTACATCAGGGGAGCGGGACAGAACTATCCGCTGATGCAGAAGGTGCTGGTGGCCTACGGGCAGGAGGTCGCCTTCGAGGACACCCTCGACGAGGCGCTCAACGTCGTCTTCGGCATCGAGGAGGGCGACGAGGGCGAGGAGCCACCACCCACCGGCGAGGAGCCACCGCCTGACGAGGGCGAGGAGGCGACGCTGGAGGAGACCATCCAGGAGGCCCAGGACGCCTACGCGGACGCCCAGGAGGCGTACGCCAACGGTGACTGGGAGGCGTACGCCGACGCCCAGCAGCGGCTGGAGGAGGCCCTGGACGAGCTCGGCCAGTTGGACCCGGCTCGCCGTGAGGAGACCTCCCAGGAGACCGGGGGCGGCGGCAGCGGCGCCTAGCGACGCGGGGCGCCAGCGTGCGGCATCCGCCGCGCGGTGGCGCCCTTCCGAGGGGTCCGGAGGCCGGTGCGGCCTCCGGACCCCTCGGCGTCCCTCCCTGGGTTCCGCTTCGCCCCCGTGTTCGTGTCCGCGTCCGTCCCCGTCTCGCCGTCTCCGTTGCCGTCTTCGTCCCCGTTTCGTGTCATAATGCCCACTTCGTACGCCAGTTCGGCGCGACCAGCCCTCCTGGGTGACAGGGCCGCGGTCGTTCGGGGTGGCGTCCGGCGGGCGACCGTGCCGCCGCGGCGTCCGTCCTGGCCAGCGGCGCGGGGAGAACTCGTGAGCGGACTTGGCGTTTGGGTGTATCCATATCGGGAAGTCGATAAACCGCTGAAGTGACTTCACTGGCTGGGGTATACCAGGTGTGCGCAGGGTGCGGGTGGTGCGACTATGGACCTTATGGGGGACAAGGCGAGGTTCGAGAACAGCCGGGCCGCCGCCCACGAGGGCGCCCGGCTGTTGCGTCTGGGTGATCTGGACGGTGCCGAGGCGCCGCTGCGCGCCGCGGCGGTCGACGGTGAGCGCTCGGCCGCGAACAACCTGGGCGTCCTGCTGCACCAGTCCGGCCGGCACGACGAGGCCGCCGAGTGGTGGCGGATCGCCGCCGTCGCCGGCTCCGCGCCGGCCGCCCACGCGCTGGGCCGGCACCACCGCGAGCGCGGCGACGAGACGGCGGCCGAGTACTGGCTGCGGCAGTCCGCCGAGTCCGGCCACGCCTCCGGCGCCTACGCCCTGGCCGACCTGCTCGACCACCGGGGGGCGGCGGAGGCGGAGCGCTGGTTCCGCGCGGCGGCCGAGCGCGGTCACCGCGAGGCGGCGTACCGCCACGGCTGCGTCGTCGCCGAGCGCGAGGCGCGCGACCGTCCCCGGACCGGCGGCTCGGGCGGCGGCACCGGCACCTCCGGCGGCACCGGCCACCAGGCGACCAGCGGCGGCAGCGACTCCTCCGAGGGCGCGGAGCCGTGGTTCCGGCAGGCGGCCGCCCGTGGCCACCGGCGGGCAGCCCTGCGCCTCGGCACGTTGCTGGAGGAGCGCGGCGAGGTCGCCGAGGCCGGCCGTTGGTACCTCGACGCGGCCCAGGCGGGCGAGGCCCGCGCCGCGAGCGCGCTCGGCTTCCTGCTGCGCGACGCCGGCGACGAGTCCGGCGCCGAGCGGTGGTGGCGCCGCGCCGCCCGCGACGGCGACGGCCCGGCGGCCAACGCGCTGGGCGCGCTCCACGCCGAGCGCGGCGAGCGGCAGGAGGCCCAGCGGTGGTACCGCACGGCTCTTCAGGCCGGCGACGTGAACGGCGCGTTCAACCTCGGGTTGCTCAGCGCCGGGCAGGGCCGGACGGCCGAGGCCGAGCAGTGGTACCGTCGCGCGGCCTACGCCGGGCACCGTGAGGCGGCCAACGCGTTGGCCGTGCTGCTGCTCCAGCGCGGCGACGCGGCCGGGGCCGAGCCGTGGTTCTCCAAGGCCGCCGAGGCCGGCAGCGTGGACGCCGCCTTCAACCTCGGCATCCTGCACGCCGGCCGTGGCGAGGACGAGCACGCGCGCCGCTGGTACGAGCAGGCCGCCGCGGCCGGGCACGCCGAGGCGTCGTTGCAGGTCGCGGTCGAGCTGCTGCGTGACGGCGGCGAGGCCGAGCAGCGGCGTGCCGAGCGGGAGCTGCGGCGCGCCGCCGAGGGCGGCAGCGTCGAGGGCGCGTTCCGGCTCGCCGTGCTGCTGGAGCGGTACTCGGGCGCGGGCCCGCCGTCGGACCCGCCGAGCGTCACCGGTCTGGTGGAGGCGTCGAGCCTGCCCGGCCTGCCGGCCTCGTGGGGCGCGGCGGGGGCCCACGGCGCGACGGGTGCCGCGGCGTCGTCGGATGCGTCCGGCTCGGACACGGACACGGACACGGACACGGATGCGGACGTGGACGTGGACGCGGAGGCGGACGCGATGCCGGAGTACGAGCGCTGGTACGCGCGGGCCGCCCATCGTGGCCACCGCCGCGCCCAGGTCCGCCTGGGGATGTGCGCGGCGGCGCGTGGCGAGATCGCGGAGGCGGCCCACTGGTACCGGGCCGCGGCCGAGGCGGGCAGCAGCAACGGCGCGTTCAACCTCGGCCTGCTGCTGGCCCGCGAGGGAGCCGAGCCCGAGGCGGCGATGTGGTGGACGCGGGCCGCCGAGGCCGGCCACGGGCGCGCCGCGCTGCGGCTCGCGCTGCTGGCGTCGCGCCGTGGCGACCTGGCGGAGGGCGGCACGTGGTGCACCCGCGCGATGGAGCTCGGTCCGGCCGAGGTGGCGGAGCGCGCGGCTCGGCTGCGCGACGCGCTGCGGCAGGAGCTGACGGCCTGACGGGTCTGAGGGGACCCGATCCGACGTCCTGACGGTCGGCTGATGACGCCGACCGTCAGGACGTCATGCTTTTCCCGACCCAGATACCGACCCCGACCCCGACCGGCAGTCAGCCGGGCGACGGTCGCCCGGTCACCCGGTCACCCGGTTGCGCCGTCCCGCCGCTCGACCCGTTCCGTCCCGTCGGCCGGCTCGCCGAACTCGCGCATCGCCTCGTCCACGATCGACGTGAGCCGCCCGTGGTGTGCCCCCCGCCAGTACACCTGCCCGCATCCCTCGCACCGCGCGAAGGCGTCGTACGTGCGCCGCGTCCCGTGCTCCAGCCGCTCCGCCACCGACTCCTTCGTCACCTGCGCCAGCCGCCCGTTACACGCGGTGCACCGCGTCCAGGGCGCGAGTCGCGGCGCGAACCGGCCGAGCACGTCCCGCAGCTGCTCGCCGGCCCGGTCACTGTAGACGTACGCCCCCGCCCACAGCTCCCGTCGCCGCAGCAGCCCACGGTCGCGCGAGAGCAGCACCCGCCGCTCCGCCGCCGACCGCGCGGCCAGCGCCGCGTCCCCCACGTCCGTGCTGTCGTAGGCCGCGTCGACGCCGAGCAGCCGCAGCCGCCGCGCCAGGGTCCCGAGGTGGACGTCGAGCAGGAACCGCAGCGGCGCACCCGGCACCCGCTGTGGCCGGCTCACCGGCTCGACCCGCACCGACGTGCCCGCCACCGGAACGTGCGAGGCCGGCACCCGCCGGCCGTCCATCACGAGCCGGCCGACCTCGGTCAGCGGCACGCCGAGCGACTCCACGACGTGGCCGAGCGTGGAGGTGCCGTCCGCCGTGGCCCGCCGTTCGGGCACGCTGGACAGGGGCCGCAGCTCCTCCGCGAAACGCACGAGCACCCCGGCTCCCGACACGCCTACGCCCTCCCTCCGCGTCCCCGAGCGGTCCCGTTCCCCGCCCCGGGGCCGCCCTCACCCTCGCCCTCGCCCTCGATCCCCGCCCTCGCCTCCGCATCTGCCCCTGTCCGTGCCCCCGCCCCCGCCGCGAACGCGCCGCGCGCCAGCCGGTGCAGCAGCGACGCCGTGTCGTCGCGGTCGGGGAGGGAGCCGGGGCGCGAGAGGTGTGGCGTGGAGTTCAGCAGCCCGAAGACGGCGTGGACCGCGGCCCGTGCCGACGGCTCGGGGAGCGTCGGATAGACGCGGCGGACCACGGCCACCCACAGCTCCACGTACTGCCGCTGCAACTGCCTGACCCGCCTGCGGTCGGCCTCGGGAAGCCGGTCCAGCTCCCGGTCGTGGAGGGTGATCAGCGCGCGGTCGTCGAGGGCGAAGTCGATGTGCCCCGCGATCAGCGCGTCGAGCGCGGCGGCCGGTGGCCGCCCGGCGGCCTCGGCCTCGGCGAGGCGCCGCTGCCCGCCGTCCCACAGCCGGCTGCTGATCCCCACCAGCAGCTCCGCGAGCATGGCGTCCTTCCCGGTGAAGTGGCGGTAGAGAGCGGGACCGCTGATGCCGACCGCGGCGCCTATCTCGTCGACGCCGACGCCGTGGAAGCCCCGTTCGGCGAAGAGCCGGGACGCCTCGCGCAGGATCTGCGTGCGGCGCGGCGTCACGCCGGCGCGGGGGGTGCTGACGCGGGGCGTGCCGGCGCGGGGCACGGTGGGGGCCGCGACGGGTGGTCTCTCGGGGGAGTCGTGGGCCATGGGCCCATTGTAGACAGCGACGGTTAGCGAGCGTTAACCTGTCGTCATGCGGCAGGCACCGTTGCTCAGCAGCACCGCCGACTCGGCGTCCGAGACGTACCAGGCCAACGAGGCGGCCCACCGTGAGCTGGCCGCGCAGCTGCGCGAGCGGCTCGCGGCGGCGCGCCTCGGCGGCGGCGAGCGCGCCCGCGCACGCCACACCGCGCGGGGCAAGCTGCTGCCCCGTGACCGGGTGAACGCCCTGCTCGACCCGGGCTCGCCCTTCCTGGAGATCGCGCCGCTGGCCGCCGACGGGCTCTACGACGGCCAGGCCCCGGCCGCCGGCGTCATCGCCGGCATCGGGCGCGTCAGCGGCCGCCACACCCTGGTCCTCGCCAACGACGCCACGGTCAAGGGCGGGACGTACTACCCCCTCACCGTCAGGAAGCACCTGCGCGCCCAGGAGATCGCGCTGGAGAACCGCCTCCCCTGCGTGTACCTGGTGGACTCCGGCGGCGCCTTCCTCCCGATGCAGGACGAGGTCTTCCCCGACCGCGACCACTTCGGCCGGATCTTCTACAACCAGGCGCGCCTGTCGGCCGCCGGCGTCCCGCAGATCGCGGCCGTCCTCGGCTCGTGCACCGCGGGCGGCGCGTACGTGCCGGCGATGAGCGACGAGGCGGTCATCGTGCGGGGTCAGGGCACGATCTTCCTGGGCGGGCCGCCGCTGGTGAAGGCCGCCACGGGCGAGGTGGTGACCGCGGAGGAGCTCGGTGGCGGCGAGGTGCACGCCCGCGTCTCCGGCGTGGCCGACCACCTCGCCGAGGACGACGCCCACGCGCTGCGCATCGTGCGGAACATCGTCTCCACGCTCCCCGCCTCGCCGGCCGCCGAGGGAACGCTGCCCTGGCCGGTCGAGCCCGCCGAGGAGCCCGCGGTGGACCCGGCCGGGCTCTACGGCGTGGTGCCCGCGGACAACCGCACGCCGTACGACGTGCGCGAGGTCATCGCCCGGCTGGTGGACGGCTCCCGCTTCCAGGAGTTCAAGGCCGAGTACGGATCCACGCTGGTCACCGGCTTCGCCCGCATCCTCGGCCACCCGGTCGGCATCGTCGCCAACAACGGCATCCTCTTCTCCGAGTCGGCCCTGAAGGGCGCGCACTTCGTCGAGCTGTGCGACCAGCGCGGCATCCCGCTGCTCTTCCTGCAGAACATCACCGGCTTCATGGTGGGCCGGGACTACGAGGCCGGCGGCATCGCCAAGCACGGCGCGAAGATGGTCACCGCCGTCTCGTGCGCCCGCGTGCCGAAGCTGACCGTCATCGTCGGCGGC
The DNA here is from genome assembly GCF_052245655.1 of Streptomyces sp. 4N509B. Classification (NCBI taxonomy): domain Bacteria; kingdom Bacillati; phylum Actinomycetota; class Actinomycetes; order Kitasatosporales; family Streptomycetaceae; genus Streptomyces; species Streptomyces sp. 4N509B. Next base: position 35,787 of record NZ_JBQQBZ010000038.1, on the reverse strand, counting down.
TCCCACGGCGCGGGGAACTACTCGATGTGCGGCCGGGCCTACGGCCCCAGGTTCCTGTGGACGTGGCCCAACGCCAAGATCTCCGTGATGGGCGGCGAGCAGGCCGCCACCGTGCTCGCCACGGTCCGCCGCGACCAGCTCGCCGCCCGCGGTGAGCAGTGGAGCGCGGAGGACGAGGAGAGCTTCAAGACTCCGATCCGTGATCAGTACGACACTCAAGGCAACGCAATGTACGCGACCGCACGTCTATGGGATGACGGGGTGATCGACCCGTTGGAGACGCGCACCGTGCTCGGCCTCGCCCTGACGGTCTGTGGCAACGCGCCACTGCCCGAGCGGGACCCGGCCGCCGCCCGGTACGGCGTCTTCCGGATGTGAGGTCCGAGGTGGGGCCTGGTGTGAGGCCGGTCGCGAGGCCGGCCGTGAGGGGAGCGTGCCCGATGTTCGAGAGCGTGCTGGTCGCCAACCGGGGCGAGATCGCCGTCCGCGTCATCCGGACGCTGCGGCGCCTGGGCGTCCTCGCCATCGCCGTGCACAGCGAGGCCGACGCGGCCGCCCGGCACGTTCGGGAGGCCGACGTCGCCGTCCGCGTCGAGAGCTATCTCTCGGTCGAGCATCTGCTGGACGCCGCCCGCCGCACCGGCGCGCGGGCCGTTCACCCCGGATACGGCTTCCTCGCGGAGAACGCGGCGTTCGCGCGTGCCGTCACCGAGGCGGGCCTGACGTTCGTCGGTCCCCCCGCGGCGGCGATAGAGCTCATGGGCGACAAGATCCGGGCCAAGGAGACGGTCACGGCCGCCGGGGTGGCGACCGTCCCCGGGGCGCACGGCGAGGGTGGTGAGGAGCTGGCGGACGCCGCCCTGCGCCTCGGGGCGCCGCTGCTGATCAAGCCCTCCGCGGGCGGTGGCGGCAAGGGGATGCGGCTGCTGCGCGACGCCGCGGCGCTGGAGCCCGAGGCGCTGGCCGAGCAGCTCGCCGCCGCCCGCCGCGAGGCGCGGGCCGCCTTCGGCGACGACACGCTGCTGCTGGAGCGCTGGATCGAGCAGCCCCGTCACATCGAGGTCCAGATCCTGGCCGACGCCCACGGCGGCGTCGTCCACCTCGGCGAGCGCGAGTGTTCGCTCCAGCGGCGCCACCAGAAGATCGTGGAGGAGGCGCCGAGCCCGCTGCTCGACGAGGCCACGCGGGCGGCGCTGGGCGAGGCCGCGGTGCGCGCCGCCCGCGCCTGCGGGTACGAGGGCGCCGGCACCGTCGAGTTCGTCGTGCCGGGTGGGCTGGAAGTGCCGCCCGGCGGGGCGCGGCCGGGGGAGCCGCCGGGGATGTTCCTGGAGATGAACACCCGCCTCCAGGTGGAGCATCCCGTCACGGAGTTCGTCACCGGCCTCGACCTCGTGGAGTGGCAGCTGCGCGTCGCGGCGGGCGAGCCGCTGCCGTTCGGCCAGGCGGACGTCGTCGTCCGTGGACACGCCGTCGAGGCCCGGATCTGTGCCGAGAGTCAGCGCGGGGAGGACTTCCTGCCCTCCGCCGGCACGGTCAGGCTGCTGCGCGAGCCGGTGGGGGAGGGCGTCCGCGTCGACTCGGGGCTGGTCGAGGGCACCGAGGTCGGCACGGCCTACGACCCGCTGCTGGCGAAGGTCGTCGCGTACGGCCCGGACCGCGCCACCGCGCTGCGGCGGCTGCGCGCCGCGCTGGCCCACACCACCGTCCTCGGCGTCGAGACCAACGCGGCGTTCCTGCGTCGCCTCCTGGCCCGTCCCGAGGTGGCCGCCGGGCGGCTCGACACCGGGCTGGTGGCGCGGGTGGCGTCCGAGCTGCCCCCGGAGGAGGTCCCGGAGGCCGCGTACGTCGCGGCGGCGCTGCTGCGGCAGGAGGAGGCGGCGCCGGCCCACGCGGGCTGGAGCGACCCGTTCGCCGCGCCCACGGGCTGGCGGCTCGGCGGCGAGCCGGCGTGGACCCCCCACCACCTGCGGGCGGCGGGCCGTGAGCCCGTCACGGTCTTCGTCCGTGAGCCTCCCGGCCGCACGGCGGGCGGCGCGTGGGAGGTGCGCGTCGGCGAGGCGGGCACGCCCGCCCCCGCCCGTCTCGGCCGGCCCGACGGTGCCACGGTGCTCCTCGAACGGGACGGCGCCAGCCACGCCTTCGCGTACGCGGCGGAGCCGGGCGGGCACTGGCTCGGCCGCGAGGGCGCGGCCTGGCACCTGCGCGACCACGACCCGGTGGCCGCCCGCGCCCAGCACGTCGCGGGCGTCGACACCCTCACCGCACCCATGCCGGGCACCGTCACCGTGGTGAAGGTGGCGTCGGGGGAGGAGGTGGCGGCGGGGCAGAGCCTGCTGGTCGTGGAGGCGATGAAGATGGAGCACGTCATCGCCGCCCCCCACGCGGGTGTCGTCACCGAGCTGGACGTGCGCGTCGGGGCCACCGTCGCCATGGACCAGCTGCTCGCCGTCGTCACCCCGCAGGCGTCGTCGTCACAGGAGGGCTCCGATGACAGTCCGTCGTGACCCCGCACCGTCGGAGGGGCCGTCGGCCGGCCCGTCGGCCGGGCCGCTGCCCATGCGGTTCCCGGCGGAGGGGCTGCCCTCGCGCGTCCGTATCCACGAGGTCGGCCCGCGCGACGGCCTGCAGAACGAGCCGGCCCTCGTCCCGGTGGAGGTCAAGGCGGAGTTCATCCACCGCCTGGCCGACGCCGGGCTGACCACCATCGAGGCCACCAGCTTCGTCCACCCCCGCCGGGTGCCGCAGCTCGCCGACGCCGACGCCCTCCTCCCGCTCCTGTCCGACCTCGCGGCGGACCACCGCCTGCCCGTCCTGGTGCCGAACGAGCGTGGCCTGGACCGCGCGTTGGATCTCGGGGCACGCGAGATCGCCGTGTTCGCCAGCGTCACCGAGTCCTTCGCGCGGGCCAACCTGGGCCGCACGGTCGACGAGTCGCTCGCCCTGTTCGCGCCGGTGGCGTCGCGGGCCGCGGATGCGGGCGTCCCCGTCCGCGGGTACCTCTCGATGTGCTTCGGCGACCCCTGGGAGGGAGCGGTCCCCGTCGAGCGGGTCGTCACCGTCGCGCGCCGGCTGCGCGAGCTGGGCTGCCGCGAGCTCAGCCTCGGCGACACCATCGGCGTCGCCACCCCCGGACACGTCACGGCGCTGCTCAGGGCGCTGAACGACGCGGGAATCCCCACCGAGGACCTCGCGGTCCACTTCCACGACACCTACGGGCAGGCACTGGCGAACACCCTCGCCGCACTCCGGCACGGCGTCACCATCATCGACGCCTCCGCCGGCGGGCTCGGTGGCTGTCCCTTCGCGAAGAGCGCCACGGGCAACCTCGCCACCGAGGACCTGCTGTGGCTGCTGCGCGGCCTCGGCATCGAGACGGGCGTGGACCTCGGCCGGCTCGTCGAGACCAGCGCCTGGCTGGCCGCCCGGCTCGGCCGGCCCAGCCCCTCGCGCGCCGTGCGCGCGCTGACCGGGGGCGCGGGCGACCTCACCCCACCGGACGGCGGCACGGCCGGTGGCACGGCCGGTGGCACGGAAGGCCACACGGGAGGCAGCACGGCCGGTGGCACGGAAGGCCGGACGGCGTCGCGCCGTGTGGACAGCAGCACGGAACCCGAGACGGATCCTCACCCGGACTCCCACAAGGAGTCCTCGCATGAGTCCCCGCACGAGTCCCACAAGGAGACCTGACATGCCCCTGGACCACCACCTGAGCCCGGAGCACGAGGAGCTGCGCCGCACGGTGGAGGCGTTCGCCCGCGAGGTGATCGCCCCTGTCATCGGCGACTACTACGAGCGCCACGCCTTCCCGTACGAGGTCGTCCGCGAGATGGGCAAGCTGGGCCTGTTCGGCCTGCCCTTCCCCGAGGAGCACGGCGGCATGGGCGGCGACTTCCTCGCCCTGTGCCTCGCGATCGAGGAGGTCGCCCGCGTCGACTCCTCCCTGGCCGTCACCCTGGAGGCGGGCGTGGGGCTCGGCGCCATGCCGATCCTCCGCTTCGGCACCGAGGAGCAGCAGAAGCGCTGGCTGCCCAAGCTGTGCGCGGGCGAGGCGCTGGCCGCCTTCGGGCTGACCGAGCCCGAGTCGGGCTCCGACGCCGGAGGGCTCAGCACCACCGCCGTCCGCGACGGCGACGAGTGGGTGATCAACGGCACGAAGTGCTTCATCACCAACTCGGGCACCGACATCACCTCCCTCGTGACGGTGGCCGCCGTGACCGGCCGCCGGGAGGACGGCGCGCCGATCATCTCCACGATCATCGTGCCGGTGCCCACCCCGGGCCTGACCATCGCTCCCGCGTACTCCAAGGTGGGCTGGAGCGCCTCCGACACGCACGAGCTGTCCTTCTCCGACGTCCGCGTCCCCGCCGACCACCTGCTGGGCGAGGAGGGCCGCGGGTACGCGCAGTTCCTGTCGGTACTGGACGAGGGCCGCGTCGCGATCGCGGCGCTCGGCACGGGTCTCGCGCAGGGGTGCCTGGACGAGTCCCTGCGGTACGCCGCCACGCGCACGGCGTTCGGCCGTCCGATCGGGAACAACCAGGCGATCCAGTTCAAGCTCGCCGACATGGAGATGCGTGCCCACACCTCCCGCCTGGCCTGGCGCGACGCCGCCGCGCGGATGCTCGCCGGCGAGCCGTTCAAGCGGCAGGCGGCGATCGCGAAGCTGTACTCCTCCGACGCGGCCGTCACGAACGCCCGCGAGGCCACGCAGATCCACGGCGGGTACGGCTTCATGAACGAGTACCCGGTGGCGCGGATGTGGCGGGACGCGAAGATCCTGGAGATCGGCGAGGGCACCAGCGAGGTCCAGCGGATGCTGATCGCCCGTGACCTGGGGCTGCCCGGCACGTTCTAACTCCCGACGGGCCGACGAGGGACGGAGCAGGATGGACGACAGTGGCGTCGGCGACGCCTACCGCGCCGAGACGAACGTGCTCCTCCGCCTGTTCCGCCCCCTGGGGTGGGGCGCCCTGGTCAACTGCGGGTACTACACCTGGCCGACGCTGCCCGCCCTCGTGGGCGGGCTGGCGTTCTTCCAACGCCGCCTCGTCGACCGCTCCCTCGCCCTGCTGGAGACGGCCCCGGGCCACCGGGTGCTCGACGCCTGCTGCGGGCGCGGGTACACCACGGCCCGCCTGGGCAGCGTGGGCTGCCAGGCCCTGGGCCTGGACCTGAGCGAGGGACAGATCGGCGAGGCCCGCGAGCGCTTCGGCGGGCAGCCGAACACCGCCTTCGCCGTCGGTGACGCCACGGCGCTGCCCGGCCAGGCGGCCGGCCACGCGCTTGCCGACGGCTCGTTGGACCGTGTCCACTGCCTGGAGGCCGCGTTCCACTTCGGCCCCGAGGGTCGGCGGGCCTTCCTGGCCGAGGCCCACCGCGTGCTGCGCCCCGGCGGCCGGCTGGTCCTGGTGGACTTCACCTGGCTCACGCCGGACCCCGGCGAGATCGACGCTCTGGACGCCGAGCGGCGTGTCCGTGACACCTGGCGGTTCGAGGAGCTGGAGCCGCGTGAGCGGTACGTGGCCCTGGCCGAGGCGGCCGGCTTCCGCCCGGTCCGCGTCCTCGACTGGACCCGGCGGGTCAGCGAGCCCTTCGCCCGCCTCGGCGTGGCGCTGTCGCGGGTGGCCGCGTCCGGTGCCGGCAGGGCCGCGCTGCGCCTGCGCTGGTCCGGCCTGCGCGAGCTCACCGAGCACGACTGGCACGAGATCGACCTGTCGATCCAGGCCCATCGCAGCGTGAGCAGATCCACCACGTACACGGCCCTGGTCCTCGACAAGCCGTAACGCCGTCCCTTCCCCGGGCGGCCCGGCTCCGCCGTCTCTGACGCGGATGCGTCAACGGAACCTCCATGCCACGCGGGCGTAACAGTCCTGCCCGAGCCTCGTGGTGATCACCTCATCGCCCCCATCCGTGGCCTGTGACCACCCTGCTGATGCAAGGTCACATGTCACACCTCCCGCACGGTCGGGTCGATCCGAACACGCAACACGTGGCTCCGGCACAGCCGGAAGCCACGAGCAAGGAGGGCACACATGGTGGTGGACACCACCCGCCGCGGCTTCCTGCGATCCGTCGGGGTCGCGGGCGGAGCCGGAGCCCTGTACTCAGCGATGGGCGCGCTCGGCCTCGCCCCCGTCCCCGACGCCCGCGCCGAACAGTTCCGGCCGCCCCAGCGCGGCGACTTCGCGCTCACCGGCCGCGCCAGGAAGCGGGTCCTCGTCCTCGGCGCCGGCATCGCCGGCCTCGCGACCGCCTACGAACTGGGCAAGGCCGGATACGACTGCACCATCCTGGAGGCCAAGGACCGCCCCGGCGGCCGCAACTGGACCGTGCGCGGCGGCACCACCCTCACCGACCTCGACGGCCGCACCCAGACCGCGCGCTTCTCCCGCGGCGAGTACATGAACGCCGGCCCCGCCCGCATACCCCAGTCCCACGTCACGCTGGAGTACTGCCGCGAACTCGGCGTTCCCGTCGAGGTCTTCGCCAACCAGAACGCGAACGCCTACATCCACCACGAGGAGTCCCCCGGCTCCCTCGCCGGCCAGCCCGTCCGCTGGCGCACCGCCAAGGCCGACGTCTACGGCTACGTCTCCGAACTCCTCGCCAAGGCCACCGACCAGGGCGCCCTCGACGCCCGCCTCACCGCCGACGACAAGGAGCGCCTGCTCGCCTTCCTCCAGAACTTCGGCGCCATCAAGGGCCGCGCCGACGGCTGGGCCTACACCGGCACCAGCCGGCGTGGGTACGCGGTGGAGCCGGGCGCCGCCTTCGAGGCCGGCACCGTCCTCGGCCCGCCGCCGTCCCTCTCCGACGTCCTGGCCAGCGGCCTCGGCACGCGGTTCTCGTTCGAGTTCGGATACGACCAGGCGATGCAGATGTTCCAGCCGGTCGGCGGCATGGACGCGATCCCGTACGCCCTGGCCGAGGCCGTCGGCCGCCGCCGGATCGTCTACGGCGCCGAGGTCACCGCGCTCACCAACCGCGACGACGGGGCCGAGGTGACGTGGCGCGACGCCCGCGGCCGGACCACGACCGAACGCGCCGACTTCGTCGTCGCCGCGACCCCGCCGATGGTGCTGGCCCGGATGGACCACAACCTCGGCGCGGACGTCACGGCGGCCCTGCGGTACGCCTCCCCCGTCTCCGTCGGCAAGATCGGGCTGGAGTACCGACGTCGCTGGTGGGAGACGGACGAGCACATCTACGGCGGCATCACCCCGACCGACACCGACCTCGCCACCATCTGGTACCCCTCCCACGGGTACCACGGCCAACGCGGCACCGTCATCGGCTACTACAACTTCGGCGCCGACGCCGTCGCCTACTCCGAGCTCCCGCACGCCGAGCGCGAGGCGCGCGCCCTGAGCCGCGGCGTCACCATCCACGGCGAGAAGTACCGCTCCGAACTGAGGTCCTCGTTCTCCGTCGCCTGGCACCGCACCCCGCACATCGAGGCCGGCTGGGTGGGCTGGGCCTCGCAGACCGGCCCCGAGTACCGGCTGCTCAACGAGCCCGCTGGGCACGTCTACTTCGCGGGTGACTGGCTCAGCCACGTCATCGCCTGGCAGCACGGGGCGTTCACCTCCGCCCGCAAGGTCGTGATGGACATCCACGAGAGAGTGATGGCCGAGTGACGAGCACGAGCAACGACACCGCCGGCAACGACACCACGAGCAGCGACACCACGAGCAGCGACACCACGAGCAGCGACACCACGAGCAGCGACACCACGAGCAGCGACACCACGAGCAGCGACACCACGAGCAGTCACGGCACGAGCAGCGGGAGGACGAGGACGAGGATGAGCAGGAGGACGAGGACCCTGACGACGCTCGGGGCGGTCGGCGCGCTGCTGGCCGGCGGCACCGCCGTCGCCGAGGCCGGTGGCTGGTGGTCGCCCCGCCCCAACGAGGTGCGGGTCATGCTCCCCGAGGGCAACAGCAACCCCGCCATCGCCAACGGTGTGGCCCTCGGCGACAACGTCGCCACCTACGTCAGCAGCGGCCTCGGCCCCACCGCCCTCAACCCCGACGCCCCGGCGGGCTCTCCCGAGAGCTACACCGACCCCACCCTCACCGAGGGGAAGGAGGGCGTCACCGTCACCGAGGCGCAGGCGCTGGTGGTGCTGCGCAACATCCTCACCAACCTCCAGGCCGCCGGGCTCCAGCCCGACGACGTCATCACGATGAAGTGCTACCTGGTGGCGCCGCCCGGCGCGGAGCTCGCCGACTACGCCGGCTGGAACCGCGCCTACCGCCAGTTCTTCGCCAACGTCGACCTCGCCACGCACGAGGTGGTCGAGGTCCCGATGGGCACCTCCGCCCCCGCCGCGCCCCTCGTCCCCAACGCCGCCCGCCCCGCCCGCGCCACGCTGGAGATCCCCTCCCTCGCGGTCCCCGGCTGGCTCGTCGAGGTGGAGGTGACGGCGGCCTACCCCAAGCGCCGATGAGCTCCTGAGCTCCTGAGCCCCTGAGCTCCTGACGACCGCTCCCTCGGGGGCGAGGCCGGCGCACCCCACCGCCGGCTTCGACCCCCGCCCCCGCTCCCCACAGCCCACACCTCACGACCCCGCACACGCTGACACTGGAGAAAGCTTGAACACCGACCTCTCCCGTCGCGCCCTCCTCCAGGCCACGGCCGCCACGGCGGCCGTGACCGCCGCCACCGCCGCCGCCGTCCCCGCCGCGTCCGCCGCGCCCGCGTCCACCCCCCTCTCCCCACTCCTCTCCCGGCCCCTGTCCCCTCCCTCACCCCCGTCGACGGTCTCCCTCACCCTCACCGCCGCCACCAACGGCGCCGCCACGCTCTCCCCGGCCGACGGAGCCCTCGTCGCCGAGGTCCAGAACGTGCTGTGGTCGATCCCGCGCGACGGCGGCCGGGCCACGCCGTTGACGCCGCCCGAGTTGGAGCCCACCCGCCCCACCTTCTCGCCCGACGGCCGGACCCTCGCCGTCTGCGCCTACCACGGCGGCGGCTACCACATCTGGACCCTCCGCCCCGACGGCAGCGAACTGCGCCAGCTCACCGACGGACCGTTCGACGACCGCGCCCCCGCGTGGTCACCCGACGGCACCCGCATCGCGTTCGCCTCGGAACGCGGCGGCGACACCGTCGCGGGCAGCCCGTACCGCGTGTGGGTCCTCGACCTCGGTACCGGGGATCTCACCCCCGTCACGGGCCTGCCCGGCCAGGACGGCCCTCTCCAGGAGGGCCACTGGGAGGACTTCGACCCCACCTGGTCCCCCGACGGCCGGCGCCTGACCTTCGTCCGCGCCGCCCTGACGACCACGGGCACCCCCACCCTCCAGGCACGCACGATCGCCTCCGTCGCCGCCGACGGCACGGGCCCGGTCGTCGCGGAGCTCACCGACACCGGCCCCGCGGGCGCCCAGGTGATGACGCCGAGCCTCTCGCCCGCCGGCCGCCTCGCCTACCTCCGCACCACGCCCGCGCCCACGGCCACCTGCACGCTCGTCGTGGACGGCACCCCGGTCCCGCTCGACGGCGACGTGATGCCCGCCCCGCCCCGGTGGGTCTCCCCGGACGAGCTCCTCGTCTCCGTCGACGGCCACTTCCGGCTCCTCCGCCCCGAGGCGCCCGCCGAGGCGAGCCAGATCGGCTTCTCCGCCACCCTCCCCGTCGCCCGGCCCCGGTACCGGATCAAGCGCTACGACCTCGACGACGGAGGGGGCCGGCGCACGGTCCGCACCCCGCACCTCCCCGCCCTCTCCCCGGACGGGCGCCAGGTGGCGTTCGTCGCCCTCAACGCCCTGTGGACCGCGCCCGTCTCCGGCCGTGGCGCGCCCCGCAGGCTGCTCCGGTCGGCCCCGACCCGCTACCTCCTCTCCCCGTCGTGGACGCCCGACGGTCGTGGCCTGGTCTACGCCCACGACCCCGCCCCCGACGGCCTTCTGGCCATCCACCGCCTCGACCTCGCCACCGGCGAGACCACGACCCTCGCGAGCGGCGGCCGGGTCTTCCCCGCCCTCTCCCCGGACGGCACCCGGCTCGCCTGTCTCGACATGTCCGGCAACCTCCTCCTCACCGACCTCGCCAGCGGCGAGGAACGGGTGCTGGCCCCGCCCGTCGGCGGCAACGGCCTGCCCGGCGCCCCCAGCTGGTCACCGGACGGCCGCCACATCGCGCTCGCCGACAGGAACCGCCTCAACCAGCGCTTCCGCGAGGGGTACAACCTCATACGCGTCGTCGACGCCTCGACGGGCGCGGACGCCCTCCACCCCATCGCCCCCCACACCTCCCTCTCCGACCGCTACGCCGCGGGCCCCGCGTGGTCGCCCGACGGCGCCTGGCTGGCCGTCGTCGCCGAGTCGGCCCTCTGGCTCGTGCCGGTCGACGCGGACGGCACCCCGACGGGAGCCGCCCGCCAGCTCACCGACGAGGCGGCCGACCACCCCTCCTGGTCGGGCGACGCCGGCACCCTCCTGTACCTGTCCGCCGGCACCCTGCGCACCCTCCGCGTACGGGACGGGGAGGGCGGCACCCCCCGGACCGTCCCGCTCTCCCTCGGCTACCGCCGCCCCCGCGCCATGGACACGGTCGTCCACGCCGGCCGGCTCTGGGACGGCACCGGCGAGGCCGTCCTCGACGACGTCGACCTCGTCGTGCGCGACGGCCGCGTCGCCGCCGTCGAGCCGCACCGCCCCGGCCGCCGGGCCGCCCGACGCGTCGACGCCTCCGACCACACGGTCATCCCGGGCCTGTGGGACGCGCACACCCACCCCTACCAGTCCTACTACGGCGGCCGGCAGACCACCCTCCAGCTCGCCTACGGCATCACCACCGCCGTCTCCCTCGGCGGCTTCGCCCACGAGCAGGCGCGCATCCGCGACGACGTCGCGTCCGGCGAGCTCGCCGGCCCGCGCCTGCTGGCCACCGGCGAACTGCTCGACGGACCCCGCGTCGCGTACAGCATGGGCCGCGCCCACGCCACCCGCGAGGGGGTGCGGCGCTCCCTCGACCGCGCCGAGGGGCTCGACTGGGACTTCGTCAAGACCTACGTCCGCGCCCCGGGCTGGCTGATGGCCGAGGCCGCCGAGCGCGCCCACCGGCTGGGGGTCCGCAGCGGCAGCCACCTGTGCACCCCCGGCGTCCAGCTCGGGCAGGACCTGACGACCCACCTCCAGGCGACGCAGCGCGGCGAGTTCGGGCGCGCGACCACGGCGGCGGGCCACGCCTACGCCGACCTCGTCGAGATCTACTCCGCCGCCGGCGCCGGTTTCCACCTCGTCGCCACCCCGTTCACCGCCCTCCCCCTCATCGGAGCCGACCCGGCCCTCGCCGACGATCCCCGCGTCACCACCCTCATGGCCCCGTGGGACGTCCCCACGGTGGTCGACCGTGCCGCGCGGCCACCCTCGGCCGACGAACTCGCCACGCTCGACCGGGAGACCGGGATCTACCGGCGCGTCCTCGACGCGGGCGGCCTCGTCGCCCTCGGCACCGACCAGCCCCTCGTCCCCATCGGCCTCCACCTCCACCTGGCGCTGCGCGCCCTCCACCGCGCCGGCCTCACACCAGCCGAGGCCCTGCGCACGGCCACGCTCCTGCCCGCCCGCGTCTTCGGCGCCGACGGCGATCTCGGCACGCTCGTCGAGGGCAAGCTCGCCGACGCCACGATCGTCGCCGGAGACCCCTTCGACGACTTCGACACCCTCGTCAACACCACCGCCGTGCTGCGCGGCGGCGTCCCCTTCCACCAGGCCGAACTGCTCGACGCCTACGCGGGCGCCGAGACCTTCGCCGGCACCGACGCCGACGCCGAGGCCGAGCGCGAGGCGTCGCGGTGGCGCGAGGTCGGCCGTCTCATGCGCCGGGGCGGCTGCTGCGACCCCGGCCACGGCCACCCCGACCACTGAGGCGCCGCCTCACGCGCCGCCGCCCTCGGCCCTGAGCAGCCCCGTCAGAACGCGCGTGACGATGCGGTCGAACAGCCCCTCGGCCGCGTCGTCACGCCCGCTGCCACGCCCGCTGTCACGCCCGCCGTCGTGATCCTCGACGGGATCCGGCCGCGCGAGGGCGGCGGCGAGGTGCGGGTGGCCGCCGGCGACCGCGACCCGGGTCAGGTACTCCTGCTGCGCCCGCTGCCACTGCTGGAGGCTCCCGCCCGCCCGGGTCTGGGTGACCTCCGCCCGGCTCAGCGAGGCGACGACCGCGTTCATCACCCCGATCGCCTCCATCTTGGTCCGCGAGCCGAGGTCCAGGGGGGCCATCGCGGCGAGCGCGTGCTCCAGGTACGTGACCGCGTGGGGCCCGAGAGGGCTGCCCGACGCGGTCGCGTCCAGCAGCCAGGGGTGGCGCAGGTAGACCCCCCTGCTCTCGCGCGCGAGGACGAGGAGGTCCGCGAGCCACCGGCCGGTGCCGAGCCCGCCGTAGGACATCTCGCCGTTGACCCGGTCGATCATCAGCTCAAGGAGCTCGTCGCGGGTGGTCACGTAGCGGTAGAGGGAGGCGGGGGCGGAGCCGAGGGACCGCGCCACGGCCCGCATGGTGACGGCGGCGAGCCCTCGCGCGTCGGCCAGCGCGACGCCGGCCGAGGCGAGCCGGTCACGGTCGAACGCCGGTGCCGGCCCTCGGCCGGAGCGTTCGGGGCGCAGCCAGATGCTGGTGGCCGCCCCCTCGGGGGAGTCGACCCCCGCCTCGTTCCCCGCGTTCTCCGGTTCGCCGCCCATCAGACCCTCCCGTCGCCCCGTCCGCCCAACTCTGCGAACGACGTATGCAGTACTCTAGTCGACAGCTACTGCGAACGGTGATCGCAGAAAGGAAAGGGGATCGCGATGGAAGCCACATCCGAGCGCTGGACACCGACCCGCCACGCGCGCAACGGCGAGGTGGACCTGGCCTTCGACGTGCTGGACGGCTCGCGCGGAGAGCCGTTGCTGCTGATCATGGGCCTGGCCACCGCCCGCTTCTGGTGGCCGGCCGGCCTGTGCGACGCGTTCGCCGCCGCCGGCTTCACCGTCGCCCGCTACGACCAGCGCGACGCCGGCGAGTCCACCCGCATGCCGGACACCTCGACCGGCAACCCCTTCTCCGCCCTCTTCCGCCGACGCGGCGACGCCTACACCTCCGAGGACATGACCGACGACGCCGTCGCCGTCCTCGACGCCCTCGGCTGGCAGCGCGCCCACGTCTTCGGCCACTCCCTCGGCGGCGTCATCGCCCAGCGCCTCGCCCTGCGCCACCCCGACCGCGTCCTCACCGTCACCTCCTCGGCCGCCCTGCCGAGCGACGCCGCCGCCGGTTTGAAGGTCCTGCGGTACCTCCGCTTCGGCCTGCTGTCCAAGCTCGCCCGCGCCCGCTTCCCCGAGGGGCGCGAGGGCGACATCGAGGCCTCGCTCGCGGTCTGGCGCGGCATCGCCTCGCCCGGGTACCCGTTCGACGAGGCCGCCGCCCGCGCCTGGGTCGAGGCCGAGGTCGACAGCGGGCCGCGCGACAGGAAGGCCCAGAGCCGCCAGATCGGCGCCCAGTGGCGTGGTCCCTCCCTGCGCGCGCTCCGCCACCCCACGCTCGTCCTCCACGGCGAGCAGGACCCGATCCTGCGCGTCGCCGCCGCCCACGCGACGGCCCGCACCGTCCCCGGCGCCCGCCTCCGCACCCTGCCGGGCGTCGGCCACGACCTTCCCGAGGCCCTGTGGCCCACCATCGCCGCCGAGGTCGCCGACCTGGCCGCCTCGGCGGCGCCCTCCTGACGGACGGCCCGGCGCGCCGCTACGCCTGCCGCCGCAGCTCGAACCACACGGACTTCCCGAACGGCGCGTCCCCACCGCACAGATGCCAGTCCCACCGCGAGGCGAGCATGCCCAGCATCAGCAGCCCGCGCCCGTGGTCCGCGCAGAGCGCGAGCGCCGGATCGACGGGGGTGGGCGGGAGGGGGGTCGGGTCGCCGTCGTAGACCTCGACGTGGACGCGGACGGGCTCGACGGTCGTCGTGAGCGAGACGGAGGCGGACGCGGTGTGCCGGTAGGCGTTGCTGACCAACTCGGAGACCAGCAGCTTCGCGACGTCGACGGACACGGGGGTGCGCAGGTGCCGGAGCAGGGCGGCCACGTGGTCCCGGCAGAGCTTGGAGGCGTCGGCGGTGTTGGGTGCGACGAAGCGGTAGCAGCGAACCTCGCGAACGCCGGGTGCGGTGAGGGACACGGGTCATCCCCTTCTCTGGTGCGTCTCGACTGCAACGTCGATCCGGGTCAACTGAGCTGCTGTGAGTGGGGCTTCAGCTGTTCCAGGAGCGTGTCCTTCAGGCTAGCGATGACGTATAGCGAGCTCTACTATGCTTTCGGGAACGCACCCTGATCGAGTGAACCTTGCCCCCCGGGGTGGACGCGCGAGGTTTCCCTCGGCTAGAGAAGCTGCGCATGGGACTTCGAGCCAGACCAACCCAGCGTCAACGCCGACTCGGCGCCGAACTACGCAAGTTGCGCGAGAGCGCTGGTCTTTCGGCAAGCGAAGCTGGTACTCGAATCGGCCTCGGCCGGGCTTACATGAGTCATATCGAAACGGGACGGGCTGGCATCAGTGAGGAGAGACTTCGGATCCTGGTCGAGAGCTACGGGGTAACTCGCGCTGACCTGATCGACAATCTGGTAGAGCTCGCTCTACTCCGGGGGAGCGGTTGGTGGACGCAGTACGCCGACACGGCCGACGACTCGGCTCGGGACCTCGCGGAGTTGGAAGCCGCAGCCGTGTCCTATCGATCGTTCCAGTGGGTGTACGTTCCGGGTCTCCTCCAGACCTCCGCCTACACGCGTGCCCTCTTCGAGAGTGGTGAGCCCGGCGTTCCCGCCGCGCGCATCGAGCGGTCCATCGAGTTTCGCGGTCGGCGGCAGCAGGTCCTGCACCGTGATCCGCCGCCGCGCTTCCACGCGCTCATCCACGAGGCGACGTTCCACATGCACTTCGTCCCTCGTGAGGTGATGCTCGGGCAGTTGGAGTACCTGGTCGAGCTTTCGGGTCTTCCCCACGTCACGATCCAACTGCTCCCCTTCCGGGCGCCGTCGTATCCAGCCACCTCGACCTCTCCGTTCGTCATCTTCGACGAGAGGTCGCCCGAGCTGCGGACGCTCTACTTCGAGCACCCCGTGACGTCGTCGTTCATCGGTGATCCGTCCCAGATCGCACAATTTTCGGCAGCGTTCGATCGTTTGAGTAAAGTTGCGCTGTCGCCGCTGAAACCTGGCGAGGACGATTCGCGCAGCTCCATGCGGCTTCTCCAACACCTGCGATACGTCCTGGAAGAGATGCCCCATGTCGGACCTTGAATGGCAGAAGTCGTCGCTGAGCAGCGGCAACCTCAACGGTGACTGCGTGGAGTTGGCCGCCGCCCCTCAGGGAGCCGTGTGGCTCCGCGAGAGCGACGCCCCGGCCGTCGTGCTCATAACCAGCCGCCCGCGTCTGGCCGCCCTGCTCGCCCACGTGAAGGCCGCGCGGCTGCCCCGTACGTAGCGCTGCCAGCCGGCGGCAGAAATCGCCCGTTCGGCGACCGAAACTGAACTACTCCGTGTCATTCCGCGTGACCCACCATGAAAGCTGTTGCGTCGTCAACCAACGTGGGGGGCTGTCCGGTGGTGAGGCGGGGAACGGTGCTCGGCCGGCGTTACACGCTGATCGAACAGATCGGCAGCGGGGCGATGGGCGCGGTCTGGCGTGCGGACGACGCCGTGCTGGACCGGCGGGTCGCCATCAAGATCCTCCGCAGCGACCTGCTCAGTGACGTCACCTTCGCGGAGCGTTTCGAGCGCGAGGCCCATGCCCTCAGCACCGTCAGCCACCCCAACGTGGTCCAGGTCCACGACTACGGCGAGGGGCGGCCCGCGTCGGAGGCCAGCGACGAGGGGGAGACGGACTCGCGGCCTGCCTACATCGTGATGGAGCTCGTCAAGGGACGGTCGTTGGACCAGGTCGTCGGCGACCGCACGCTGGCCGCCGACCGTGCCCTGGATCTCCTCGCACAGGCCTTGGACGGGTTGCACGCGGTGCACGCGGAGGGCGTCGTGCACCGGGACGTGAAGCCGTCCAACCTCATGCTCCGCGACGACGGCCGCGTTGTCGTCACGGACTTCGGCATCGCGCTGGATACGACGAAGCCCTCGCTGACCACGCAGGGGGTCATCGGCACCCCCCTGTACATGTCACCCGAGCATGCGGCGGGGCGGGGTGCCGTCCCGGCCTCGGACCTGTACTCCGCCGGTGTCGTGCTCTACCACTTCCTCACCGGTTCCCCGCCGTTCACCGGCGACTCGGCGATGAACGTGATGTACCAGCACGTCAACGAGCCACCACCGCCCCTGCCGCCCACCTTCTCCGAGCCGGTGCGCGCCTTCGTCGCGCGTGCCCTCGCGAAGCGGCCGGAGGACCGTTTCACGGACGCGGCGGCGATGGCGGCGGCCGCCCGCCGCGCCGCCGCCGGCCTGCCGATCGACGGCGACACGCCGCCTCCGCGCCTGCCGCCTCAGTCCGTGCCGCCGGAGGTCCAGACGCGGGGCGACGACAGGCCAGGTCGTCGGCGGGACGACGCGGACCGCAGGCGGCGGCGGTTCCCGGTCGTGCTCCTCGCGCCCCTGGCCGTCGTCGTGAGCACGGTCACCGTCATCTACGTGAACCCACCCGGCGGCTCGCCCCAGACGCTCCCGCCGGGCTCCTCCCCGTCCGCCGTCGTTCCCGACGACGGCGGGGGAGACCCACATCCGGAGGGGGAGCAGTCCGAGGAGGCCTCGACCGCCGGTGAGGAGTCGGGGGAGGAGGACCGCGAGTCCGGCGGGTCGGGGTCCCCCGCGGACGAGGAGAACGGGGCGGACGACGGGGGCGGCGCGACCGGCGGCGGTGGCGACACCGGTGGCTCGGGAGCGAGCGGCGGGAGCGGCGACACCGGTGGCGGCGGGGACACGGGCAGCTCCGGCGGTGGCACGTCGAGCGGCGGCGCGTCGGGTGGTGGCGCCTCGGGTGGTGGCGCCTCGGGTGACGGGGGCGGCGGTGGCGGTGGCGGTGGCGGTGGTGGCGGCGACAGGCCGCCACCCGCCGACGACGGCCCGGCGCCCGGCTGCGGCGGCGACACCTGGGGCCACATCACCAGCGCCGCCGACGGGCAGCGGGTCGGGCTCGCCACCGACAGCCCCGAGGACGGCTCCAAGGTGATCATGGGCGGCGACACCACCCACGGCTGGGTGTCCGTCGCGACGCCCCCCGGCGGGCGGCTGCTGTACGCCTGCGCTCTCAGCGGTCCGGAGCTGACAACAGACGCGAACGACGGGGCGGTCCTCTCCACGGGGTTCGTTGTCGGATGGAACCTCCGCGACGGACCGGGGGACGCCGTGCACCTCGTGCATCCCTTCGATGTGGGAGCCTGCCTGACGAACAACGGCACCGGCAGGCAACTCACCGTCACCACCTGTACCTCCGGCAACGAGCACCAGCTCTGGCGCCTGCCGTCATAGCCGTCCGTCTGGCTGCACCGTGGGTCACGGTGCATGATGTGCGCGGTGTGACGGTCGCAAGCTGGAGCTGGGGAGTAGGGAGCGGGGCGTGGTGGAGCGGGGGACGGTGCTCGGCGGGCGCTACGCGCTGGTGGCGGAGACCGGCCGCGACCGGGCAGGGGTGCTGTGGCTGGCCGAGGACCGCGAGGCCGCCGGCCTGCGGGTCGTGGTGAGGCTGCCGCACCCGGAGCTGTTGGGCGACGCCACCTACGCCGCCGGCCTTCGCCGTGAGGCCGGGGTGCTCGGCGCCCTCGACCACCCGAACCTCGCGCGGGTGCACGCCGTCGGCGAGCACGAGGCCGCCGAGGAGTCCGGCGAGGACGGGCCCTCTCCCCGGGTCGTGTACCTCGTCACGGAGCTGGTCGACGGCCGGCGGTGGGACGAGGTCAGGAGGGACGACGGCGGCACGCTGCCGGCCGAGCGGGCGCTCGGCCTCGTCGCCGAGGCCCTGGACGGGATAGCCGCCGCGCACGAGCGCGGGATCGCGCACCGTGGCCTCACGCCGTCGAACCTGATGCTCCGCGCCGACGGGCGCGTCGCGGTGACCGACGTCGGCGTCGCCCCCGCCGTCCCGCGTGCCGACCGCGCCGCGCCAGCCATGACGGGCCACCCCGGCCGTGTGGACCTCGCCACCGCCCGCTACCTGGCGCCCGAGCAGGCCGAGGGCCGTGGCTCCATGCCGGCCTCCGACCTCTACGCCCTCGGCGCCGTCTGCCACGAGCTGCTGACCGGCGCCACCCCGTTCACCGGTTCCACCCCGGCGGAGGTGATGGCCCGGCTGGCGGCCGAGCCGGCGCCGCCGCTTCCCACCACCTTCCCCGAGCCGGTGCGCGCCTTCCTCGCGACCGCGCTGGCCAGGCGCCCGGAGGACCGGTTCCCGAACGCGGCCGCCATGGCCGCCGCCGCGCGTGAGGCCGCCGTCGGTCTGCCGCGCCGGCACCGGCAGCCGGGCCCGGTCGCGCGCCGCCGTCGTATGTCCCTGGCCATGGTGGCCGCCCTGGCGATCGTGGCGATCACCGCCGCCCTCGTCGTGTACGCCGCCGCGCCGTCGGGCGAACCCGAGGCCACCGCGCCGGAGGGCGTCGGCGCCTCCGCCACGGCGGCCGACGGCGGCGGGGAACGGGAGCCGGACGGGGAACGTTCCGAGCTCCCCTCGTCCACCGCCTCCGACGCCGAGGAGACGACCGGCCTGCCGGGGACGCCCTCGTCCTCGGCGACCGACGGCGAGCAGTCACCCGGCGACGGCGACGACGAGCGGGAGCCGGGCGGCGGCGAGCAGTCCGAGGAGCCCGGGGAGGGCGGCGGGGGAGCGGCGTCCGGCGGCGGGAACGGCGAGGACGAGCCGACGTCCCCACCGGACGACGGCGAGCCCGGCCCACCCTCCGACTGCGGAGGCGACCGCTGGGGCCAGATCACCAGCGTCGCCGACGGCCTGCCGATCGGCCTGGCCGACGAGAACGCCGAGCCGGGCTCGGCGCTGGTCATGGGCGGCCACTCCACCTACGGCTGGCTGCGCACCGACTCCTACCAGGACCTCGACGCCTTCCTGGTCTGCGACGCGGACGGCCCCGCGCTCGCCCTCGACACCTCCTCCCGGGCGATCCTGCTGCCCGCCGAGGTGGGCTGGGAACTCGACGACAGCGCCCCCTCGGGTGCCCACTACCTCAGGGCGTTCGACCAGTGCCTGACGAACAACGGCGCCGGCCAGCAGCTGACCCTCGGCACCTGCGTCCCCGGGGACGCACGCCAGATGTGGCGGCTCCCGGCGTAGGCGCGGGGAGTCGGCGCGCGGCGTGGACGCGCCCGGGGAACCGGCGGGCCGTGGCCCGGACGACGCCAGTCGGGTGAAGGGCAGCGCCGAACAGTCTCATTCGACAGGTCTGTGCCCGATATCGGGCAGGTTTCTTGCGAAAGTGGAGCCGAATCAGCACCATCAGAGGGTGCTCTCGACGAACGGCCATGACGACCTCGTGGACCACCTCGTCCGTTCCACGCCGCTGCGGCGTGGGGAGGCCGCGCGGGTGGTGATGGACGTCCTGGCGTACTTCGACGAGACCGTCGACGAGTTCGTGCGGCGGCGCCACCGCGAGCTGCGGTCGCGAGGACTGGGGAACGAGGCGATCTTCGAGCGGATCGCCGAGGAGCTGTCACGGCGGGCGGTGGCCCCACCGCGCCTGTCGCAGCGGCAGCTTCGGCGGATCGTGTACGGCTGACCGCTCACGGCCGGCGGTCGCCAGCCGGCGGCGGGACGGCAGGGTCGGGACGGCAGGGTGACGGGGCGGCGACGCGCCGGACACCACGCCCGAGCGACGGCGCGGCGGGAGCGCGAGGGACCAGCAGGAGACCAGAGGAGGAGTCTGTCCATGTGCGGGATCGTGGGATATGTCGGTAAACGAGAGGTCGCGCCCCTTCTCCTCGAAGGGCTGCAACGCCTGGAGTACCGGGGCTACGACTCGGCCGGCGTCGCCATCCACTCCAGCGGCAGGGCCGGCGGCATCAAGGCCGTGAAGTACAAGGGCCGCGTCCGCGAGCTCCAGGAACGGATCCCCGCCCGCTTCGCCGGCACCACGGGCATCGCCCACACCCGGTGGGCCACCCACGGCGCCCCCAACGACGTCAACGCCCACCCGCACCTCGACGCCAAGGGCAAGGTCGCCGTCGTCCACAACGGCATCATCGACAACAGCTCCGAGCTGCGCGCCCGCCTCACCGCCGACGGCGTCGAGCTCGCCTCCGAGACCGACACCGAGGTCCTGGCCCACCTCGTCGCCCGCTCCGAGGCCGAGACGCTGGAGGAGAAGGTCCGCGAGGCCCTGCGCCACATCGAGGGCACCTACGGCATCGCCGTCCTCCACGCCGACTTCCCCGACCGCATCGTCGTCGCCCGCAACGGCTCCCCGGTGGTCCTCGGCATCGGCGAGAAGGAGATGTTCGTCGCCTCCGACGTGGCAGCGCTCGTCAGCCACACCCGCCAGGTCATCACCCTCGACGACGGCGAGATGGCCACCCTCAAGGCCGACGACTACCGCACCTACACCACCGACGGCTCCCGCACCGCCGCCTCGCCCACCACCGTCGAGTGGGAGGCCGAGAGCTACGACATGGCGGGCCACGACACGTACATGCACAAGGAGATCGCCGAGCAGCCCGAGGCCGTGGACCGGGTGCTGCGCGGCCGGATCGACGACCGGTTCGCGACCGTGAAACTCGGCGGGCTCAACCTCGACGCCCGCGAGGCGCGCGGCATGCGGCGCGTGAAGATCCTGGGCTGCGGCTCGGCGTACCACGCCGGCCTCATCGGCGCCCAGCTGATCGAGGAGCTCGCCCGCATCCCGGCCGACGCCGAGCCGGCCAGCGAGTTCCGCTACCGCAACCCCGTGGTCGACCCCGACACCCTGTACATCGCGGTCAGCCAGTCCGGCGAGACCTACGACACCCTCGCCGCCGTGCAGGAGCTCAAGCGCAAGGGCGCGATGGTCCTCGGCGTCGTGAACGTCGTCGGCTCCGCCATCGCCCGCGAGACGGACGGCGGCGTCTACGTCCACGCGGGGCCCGAGGTCTGCGTCGTCTCCACCAAGTGCTTCACCAACACCGCCGTGGCCTTCGCGTTGCTCGCGCTCCACCTCGGCCGCATCCGCGACCTCTCCGTCGCCGACGGCAAGCGGATCATCGAGGGCCTGCGCCGGCTCCCCGGACAGATCGAGGAGATCCTCGCCCAGGAGGACCGGATCGCCGAGCTCGCCACCGGCCTCGCGCAGTCCCCGAGCATGATGTTCGTCGGCCGGGTGCGGGGCTTCCCGGTGGCGAAGGAGGCGTCGCTGAAGCTGAAGGAGGTCTCGTACATCCACGCGGAGGCGTACCCGGCCTCCGAGCTCAAGCACGGCCCGCTGGCCCTGATCGAGCCGGCGGTGCCGACGGTGGCGATCATGCCCGACGACGAGCTGCTGGAGAAGAACCGCGCCACGCTGGAGGAGATCAAGGCCCGGTCCGGCCGGATCCTCGCCGTGGCCCACCGGGAACAGCCCAAGGCCGATCACACCATCCTCGTGCCACGCAACGAGCCGGAGCTCGACCCCGTGCTGATGGGCATCCCGCTCCAGCTGCTGGCGTACCACACGGCCCTGGCGCTGGGCCGCGACATCGACAAGCCGCGCAACCTCGCCAAGTCCGTCACCGTGGAGTGAACCGTGGAGTGAGCCGCCCGGCTCCCGCCTGACCGGGCCGGGCCTCCAGCCCGGAGGCCCGGCCCGGCCAGCCCGGAGGAACGAATACGGCGGCCCCCGTGGAGCGCGTGCCACCAAACGCGCTCCCGGGGGCCGCCATCAGGTGCCGGCGTCGCCCATTACGCCGGCTGGAGGAGCCGCCGGTGGGTCCGTCACCTCCCACCGGCGGCCAAAGTCCCCGAGGCCCTCAGGCTCTCACTAGGCGTCTGTACCCCGTTATGCCCATCACAAGCGCACAATCCACACATCACCGCATGCTTGTTTGGTGAATGACCAGTGAGCGCTACGGGATCACGACGACCGGGCGCCGCGCGCGCCGCGCCAGACGGCCGGAGACCGAGCCGAACATCCGCCCGAGGAGGCCGTGCGTGGTGCCGACGACGATGGCGTCGGCCTCGTACTCCCGGCCGACCTCCTCCAGTTCGTGGCAGATGTCCCCGCCACGCTCCAGCAGCACCCACGGCACGTCGGCCAGGTACTCGGAGCACGCGAGCTCCAGGCCCAGCACCTCGGTGCGGTGGTCGGGGATGTCCACGAGGGCGGGAGGCTCGCAGCCGGCCCAGACGGTCGTCGGCAGGCGGTTGGCCACGTGCACGATGATCAGCCCCGAGCCGGAGCGTTTGGCCATGCCAACGGCATAGGCGAGGGCGCGCTCGCTGGAGGTGGAGCCGTCGAAGCCGACGACCACGCCGTGCCGGAAGGAGGGATCTCGCGCCAGCCGCGCGTCCTCGGCGACCTCGGGACGGGAGTCCGCGGCCCCGCCGGAGTCGGGGGAGGAGCGGGGATCGGGAACGGAGCGGGGGTCGGGGACGGAGTCAGGCACGCCCGCCTCGCGGTCGGCGACTCGCCTCGGTCGCCTGCGATCCGCTGGTTCGGGAAACTCGTGTCCAGCCATCGGAACCTCGGCGGTGGGTCAGTGAGGTCGCTCGCGGTGAGAGACCTCGGGTTCGGGCCGGGGGAAACGCCGCCAGGCGGTGAATACCTCCAGCGTACGGCGTCGGCCGCGGGGGACATAGCGGCTGCTCACGGAAGCATGCCGCAGGGCGCGTTGGTCGCCGCCCGTAGTGGCAATGCTACGCGCGGGCATCCAACGGGAGCCCCGGACGTGGTCCCGGAAGCGTGATCGAGCAGCATGCCGCAGCCCGCGGCGCGGCGCAATGCTTTCGCATGCGATCGCATACGACCGCTGTCGCAGCGTGACGGGCGGCCGAGTGGGCGGTGACGCCGCCCGGCTGGCCAGCGAGCGGAGGCATGAGGGGCGCACGGGGCGCACGGGGAGCGCGGGGGGCGAACCGCTGTCGATGGGTCACATTTTCGGCCAACTTCCTCACAGCCACCACACCTTCCTCACGCACCTCGCCAACACCTCGCGCATGCGACGAGATGGCTGGTCCGCGCGCCCCGCGAGCCACGAGCGCGGCGGCGGACGCCCCGCTCGTGACCTGCTGGGCCGTCAGGCGCACTTCCCCCAACTGCTCCTACGTGTAACGCTTCCTGATCGAATGCTTCGCGCCACGTTGTCATGTCGATTAAGCGCCGCGTGATGAATGTGTCCCGCCGAGCTCATCCGACACGTTAGATTCGATCTTGGCAATCACGTCGGGGGAAACGTGCAGGACCGAGAGGATGCGACGACCGAGGGAACTGAGGAGCATGAGCCAGGACCCAACGCACGGCCCCGAGCCCGCCGTCAAGCTCGCTGCACGGCGCCGCCGCGAGATCGTCGCGGTACTGCTGTTCAGCGGCAGCCCCATGTTCGAGAGTTCCATCCCGCTCTCCGTCTTCGGAGTCGACCGTCAGGACGCCGGGGTGCCGCGCTACCGCCTGCTGGCCTGCGCGGGCGAGGAGGGGCCGCTCCGGACGACCGGCGGTCTCGAGTTGCGTGCCCCGTACGGCCTCGGCGCGGTCTCCCGCGCCGGCACGGTCATCGTCCCCGCCTGGCGGTCCATCACCGGGCCGCCGCCCGCGCCCGCGCTCGCCGCGCTGCGTCGGGCCCACAGTGAGGGGGCGAGGATCATCGGGCTGAACACGGGCGCCTTCGCGCTCGGCGCCGCCGGCCTGCTGGACGGCCGCCCGGCGACCACGCACTGGATGTACGCCCCCACGCTCGCCAAGCGCTACCCCTCGGTCCACGTGGACCCGAGAGAGCTCTTCGTCGACGACGGCGACATCCTGACCTCGGCCGGCACCGCCGCCGGGATCGACCTGTGCCTGCACATCGTGCGGCAGGACCACGGCCCCGAGGCCGCCGCCGCGCTCGCCCGCCGGCTGGTGCTGCCGCCCCGGCGCGGCGCCAACGGCTCGCCCGAGCCGGCGCACCGCCACCTCGACAGATCTTTACCAGAGGACATCGGCGCCGACCCGCTGGCCGAGGTCGTCGCCTGGGCGCTGGAGCACCTCCACGAGCAGTTCGACGTGGAGGCGCTGGCCGCGCGCGCGTACATGAGCCGACGGACGTTCGACCGGCGCTTCCGCGCCCTGACTGGGAGCGCTCCCCTTCAGTGGCTCATCACCCAGCGCGTGCTCCAGGCGCAGCGTCTGCTGGAGGTCTCCGACTACTCGGTGGACGAGGTCGCCGGCCGCTGCGGGTTCCGTTCCCCCGTGGCGCTGCGCGGCCACTTCCGCCGCCAGCTCGGCGCCTCCCCGGCCGCGTACCGGGCGGCGTACCGGGCCCGTCAGCAGGACCGCCAGCACGACGGGGCGAACCGCGTGAAGCCGCTCACCGACGGTTACTCGCCACGGCTGCCCGGCCAACGGGGGCGCCCGACACCGTAGCGCGAGGGGGGAACAGCCACGCCCCGGAGTGGTGCGAGCGCGGGAAGTGACGGGCCGCGGTCGCGGCGTAGGGTGTCCGCATGAACGATCGCATGGTGTGGATCGACTGCGAGATGACCGGCCTGTCGCTCAGCGACGACGCGCTCATCGAGGTGGCCGCGCTCGTCACCGACTCGGAGCTGAACGTGCTGGGCCAGGGGGTGGACGTGGTCATCCGCCCGCCGGCCGCCGCTCTGGACTCGATGCCGGAGGTGGTCCGCGCCATGCACACCGCCTCCGGTCTCCTCGACGAGCTCGACGGTGGCGTGACCATGGCCGAGGCGGAGCAGCGGGTGCTGGAGTACGTCACCGAGCACGTCCCCGAGGCCGGCAAGTCCCCGCTGTGCGGGAACTCCGTGGGCACCGACCGCGGCTTCCTCTCGCGCGACATGCCGCGCCTGGAGTCCCACCTCCACTACCGTGTGATCGACGTCTCCTCCGTCAAGGAGCTGGCGCGCCGCTGGTACCCACGGGTGTACTTCAACAGCCCGGAGAAGACGGGCAACCACCGGGCGCTCGCCGACATCCGCGAGTCCATCGCCGAGCTGCGGTACTACCGCGAGGCGGTCTTCGTCCCGGCGCCGGGCCCCGACTCCGACGAGGCCCGACGCATCGCCGCCCAGCACGTCCTGCGGTGACCCGGAATCGCGGCGCTCGCACCCCGTAGGACCATGTACCATCAGACGCACCGGCTTCCCGGAAGCCGGCATGGTGGGCGTAGCTCAGTTGGTAGAGCACCTGGTTGTGGTCCAGGTGGCCGCGGGTTCGAGTCCCGTCGCTCACCCCATGGACATGCTGGACACCGCCGATCTCGGCGAGTTGTGGGACCGCGTCACGGGGACCCAGCCTGATCCCGAGCGGTGGCTGGTGCTGGTCACCGCTGCGGTCGCCCTTCTCGTGGTCGCGCAGCGCACGGTCTGGCTGCTGGCGCGGAACACCATCACCATCGCCCACGAGGGCGGTCACGGCCTGGTGGCGCTGCTCACGGGCCGCACCCTCTCCGGCATACGCCTCCACTCCGACACCTCGGGGCTCACCGTCTCCCGCGGCAAGCCCACGGGGCTCGGGATGGTCCTGACCTCCGCCGCCGGGTACACCGCGCCCTCCCTGCTCGGTCTCGGCGGCGCCGCGCTGCTGGCCTCCGGCCGCATCACCGCGCTGCTGTGGGGCGCGGTCGCCCTGCTGCTGGCGATGCTGGTGATGATCCGCAACGCCTACGGCGTGCTCACCGTCGTGCTCACCGGCGCCACCTTCCTCCTCGTCTCCTGGCTCACCGAGCCCGAGGTGCAGGCCGCCTTCGCCTACGGCGTGGTGTGGTTCCTGCTGCTCGGGGGCGTGCGACCGGTGATCGAGCTCCAGGCCAAGCGCCGGCGTGGCGCGGCCCGCGACTCCGACGCCGACCAGCTGGCCCGCCTCACGCGGGTGCCCGGCCTCGTCTGGGTGTTCTTCTTCCTCGCCGTCACCGTGACCTGCCTGGTCGGGGGCGGCAGCTGGCTGCTGGAGACCTGACGGGCGCCGTGGCGGCTCGTCGTCGAGCCGGCCTGCGCCCTGTGCTCCGCGACGCCACGCACCGTGACCTGACCCACGAGGATCGGGAGGGGAGGCCCTAGAGTGAGTCGTATGACCGAGCATCACGACGCGCACGGCGACGCCTCCGCTCTCTGGCCCGCGCCGCTCGCCTCCGGCGGGGTGGACGCGACCGTGACCGTGCCCGGGTCGAAGTCCGTCACCAACCGGGCGCTCGTCCTCGCCGCGCTCGCCTCCGACCCCGGATGGCTGCGCCGCCCGCTGCGCTCCCGGGACACGGTGCTGATGGCCGACGCGCTGCGCTCCCTCGGCATCGGCATCGAGGAGATGGCGTCGTCGTCCTCGTCCGCCTCGGCCGCCTCCGGCGTCACCGGGATGCCCGAGGGCCGCGGCGAGGCGTGGCGGATCATCCCCGGCAGCCCCCAGGCGCCCGCCACCGTGAACGTGGGCAACGCGGGGACCGTGATGCGCTTCCTGCCGCCGCTGGCGACCCTGGCCGAGGGGCCCGTCCACTTCGACGGCGACCTCCGCGCCCGCGAACGGCCCGTCGGCGCCCTGCTGGACGCCCTGCGCGCCCTCGGCGCCCGCGTCGACGACGACGGCCGCGGCCGCCTGCCGGCCACGGTCCACGGGGCCGGCTCGCTCGACGGCGGCCGGGTGGAGGTGGACGCCTCGTCCTCCTCGCAGTTCATCAGCGCGTTGCTGCTGTCGGCGCCGCGCTTCAACCAGGGCGTCGAGGTGCGGCACGTCGGCCGCTCGCTGCCGTCGACGCCACACATCCGGATGACCGTGGACATGCTGCGCCGCGCCGGGGCGCAGGTGGACGCGCCGGACTCGGGGGGCGAGCCGAACGTGTGGCGGGTGACGCCGGGCGCGCTCCTCGGCCGTGACCTGGTGGTCGAGCCCGACCTGTCCAACGCCCAGCCGTTCCTGGCCGCCGCCCTCGTGACCGGCGGGCGCGTCACCATCCCGGACTGGCCCGCCCACACCACCCAGCCGGGGGACGCGCTGCGGGAGATCCTCACCGCCATGGGCGGCGACTGCACGCTGGACGAGCAGGGCCTGACGTTCACCGGCAGTGGCCGGATCAACGGCATCGACGTCGACCTGAAGGACGTGGGGGAGCTGACTCCCGGCATCGCGGCCGTCGCGGCGCTCGCCGACGGCGAGTCCGTGCTGCGCGGCGTGTCTCATCTGCGGCTGCACGAGACGGACCGCCTCGCCGCGTTGACCAGGGAGATCAACGCGCTGGGGGGTGACGTCACCGAGACCGACGACGGCCTGCGGATCCGCCCCAGGGAGCTGCACGGCGGCGTCTTCCACACCTACGACGACCACCGGCTGGCCACCGCGGGCGCGGTGCTCGGCCTGGTGGTGAAGGACGTCGAGGTCGAGAACATCGCCACCACGGGCAAGACCATGCCCGGCTTCCCCGAGCTGTGGCAGGGCATGCTCGCGGGGGCCGGAAGCAGAGCCTGACACCATGCGGCGGTACGGCAAGCACACCGACGAGGACGACGTGCGCGTCCGGGCCAGCCGCCGCGGCAGCAAGCCGCGCACGAGCCGCCGCCCGACGCACGCGGACGCCGCCGAGGGCTTCGTGACCACCGTGGACCGCGGGCGCGTCACCTGCCTGGTCGAGGACCGTGTCGTCGTGGCGATGAAGGCGCGTGAGCTGGGCCGCAAGGGCGTGGTGGTCGGCGACCGGGTGGCGCTGGTGGGGGACCTGACGGGCCGTAGGGACACGCTGGCGCGGATCGTGCGGGTCGAGGAGCGCGCCTCGGTGCTGCGGCGGACGGCCGACGACACCGACCCGCACGAACGGGTGGTCGTCGCCAACGCCGAGCAGCTCGCCATCGTCACCGCGCTGGCGGACCCCGAGCCCAGGCCCCGGCTGATCGACCGGTGCATGGTGGCGGCCTTCGACGCCGGCCTCGAACCCCTGCTGATCCTCACGAAGGCCGACCTGGCCCCGGCGGAGCCGCTGCTGGCGACGTACGCGCCGCTCGGCGTGCGACACGTGGTGACCAGCGCGGAGACCTTCGGCACGGAGGCGGGGCGGGAGGCGGTGGCGCGGGTGCACGCGCTGCTGGCGGGCCGGGTCACCGTGTTCGTCGGCCACAGCGGGGTGGGCAAGACCACGCTGGTCAACGCGCTCGTGCCGGGCCGCGAGCGGGCGACGGGCGCGGTGAACGCCGTCACCGGCAGGGGCCGTCACACCACGGTGTCGGCGCTGGCGCTGCCGCTGCCGGGCGGCGAGGGCTGGGTCGTCGACACGCCGGGCGTGCGTTCCTTCGGGCTCCACCACATCGAGCCCTCACGCGTCATCCACGCGTTCCCCGACCTCGAACCGGGCACGGCGGACTGCCCCAGGGCGTGCAGCCACGACGAGCCGGACTGCGCGCTCGACGCGTGGGTCGAGGCGGGGCACGCCGAGCCGGCACGGCTCTACTCGCTCCGCCGGCTGCTGGCCACCCGCGAGCGCCGCGAGGGCGACTGAGCGGCGGCCCGCGCCGGCGCGGCGGCGACGGCGGACGGGGCCGGCGCGTGCCAGCCGGCTCGGGGCGGCACGACCCGGCCCGCGGCGGGGCCGCCCGGCGCGGGCGCCACGATGTGGGAGAGCGCCAGCCGGATGGTGGTCTCGCAGCGCCCGGCCAGCTCCTCGCCCGAGCCGTCCCCGCCGCCCGGGGTGGCTCCCGTGACGTCGCCCGGCGCGTCCCCGGCGCGGGCGGGGGGCGCGAGCACGCTCAGCGCCCGGTCGCGCAGCTCGGCCACGAGCGCGCCGGGCTGTCCCGGGCACGGGGGGAGGTCGGCGCTGTGGCAGCCGGTCAGGGTGGCCCGCACGAGCCGGTCGCGTCGGGCGGCGCGCAGCAGCCACGCGGCCATCCAGTCGGCGGCCAGCGCCAGCCGCTCCTCGCCGCCCGCGTCGTCGGCTCGGACGGGGGCGTCGTCGGCGAGGCTGCTCAGGCCGGCGGTGAACCCGTCGAGGAACCGGGCGACCTGCCGCTCCACGAGGGCGGCGCCCAGCCCGGCCTTGTCGCCGAACTCGTTGTACAGGGTCTGCCGGGAGACGCCGGCGGCGGCGGCGACCTCGACCATCCGCACCACCGGCCACGGGCGGTGCTCGACGGCCTCCCGGGCGGCCTCCAGCAGGACTTCACGCGCGGTGGGCATCGTTGCCTCCTCGCCTCCAGGTACGGCTCTGCCTGGTGCCGGACAGGATTGACGGGGCCAGAAGGGGTGTCAAGACGGCCTGCCGGCCGATTACTGTTCTCGGCATGGCATCCGGCAAGGGCGACTACCACGATGATCTGCGGCTCGCGCACGTGCTGGCCGACGCGGCGGACGCCGCGACCATGGCGCGGTTTCGGGCACTGGATCTGAAGGTCGCGACGAAGCCGGACATGACGCCGGTCAGCGAGGCCGACCAGGCCGCCGAGGAGCTGATCCGCTCCTCCCTCCAGCGCGCGAGGCCCAGGGACGCGGTGCTCGGCGAGGAGTACGGCAGCGAGGGGCACGGCCCGCGGCGCTGGGTGATCGACCCGATCGACGGCACCAAGAGCTACGTGCGGGGCGTGCCCGTGTGGGCCACGCTGATCGCCCTGGTGGAGCTGGGGCGGGGCGGGGAGCAGCCGGTGGTGGGGGTCGTCTCGGCGCCGGCGCTCGGCCGCCGCTGGTGGGCGGTGCAGGGCGGCGGCGCGTACACGGGGCGCAGCCTGCACTCGGCGACCCGGCTGCACGTCTCCAGCGTCGCGCGGATCGAGGACGCCTCGTTCTCGTACTCCTCGCTGGAGGGCTGGGAGGAGCGCGGCGCGCTGGAGGGGTTCCTGAACCTGACGCGTGCCTGCTGGCGGACCCGGGCCTACGGGGACTTCTGGTCGTACATGATGGTCGCCGAGGGGTCGGTGGACGTCTGCGCGGAGCCCGAGCTGTCGCTGTGGGACATGGCGGCGCCGGCCGTGGTGGTGCAGGAGGCGGGGGGCCGTTTCACCGGTCTCGACGGGCGGGACGGGCCCTACGGCGGGAACGCGGCGGCCTCCAACGGGCTGCTCCACGACGCGTTGTTGGGGTACCTGGGCGACTGACGCCCGGTCCACGCCCGGCCGATGGGGACGGGTGTTCTCGGTTTCGCCCGATTTCGTGGTACCGGCCCCCTTGTTGGGGGAGAGGGGTCATGTGAGCATGAGAGTCCCCCTGCTTGTGACTTTGTGAATCCTCTCTCAAGGGAGCGGGCTTCACGTCGGAGGTGACCGAAACATGCTCGTTCGCGACGCCATGACCAGCGTCATCCTCACCATAGGTCCCGACCACACGCTTCGTCAGGCCGCCAGGCTCATGTCCGCCCGCAAGGTCGGCGCGGCGGTCGTCCTCGATCCCGACACCAGCGGCGTCGGCATACTGACCGAACGCGACGTTCTCAACTCCGTCGGCCTGGGGCAGGACCCCGACCTGGAGCGGGCCGGCTCCCACACCACCTCGGACGTGGTGTTCGCCGCGCCCCAGTGGACCCTGGCGGACGCGGCGTACGCCATGACCCAGGGTGGCTTCCGCCATCTGATCGTGTTGGAGGGCTCCGAGCCGGTCGGCGTGGTCTCGGTGCGCGACATCATCAGCTGCTGGACACCCGTGCTCAGCGAGGTGTAGCCGGCTCGCCGCGCGACGCCGGGCCGGTGGGCGACGACGCGGCGGGCCGGAGATAAGGAAAGGGCCGGAGCGGTCGGTCACCTGAAGGGAAGGTGGCCGGCCGCTCCGGCGATACGGCGAGCGGTTGCTCCCTCAGCCGCGAAGGGCCTGAACCGCGGCTGCCAGCCGCTTGCCGTAGTCCTCGTCCGCCTTGCGGAAGTTCTCGATCGCCCGCTCGGCGATGTCGTCGCGGGAGACCTGCGAGATGGCCCCGGCGAGGTTGGCGATCAGTCGCTCCTGCTCGTCCGCCGACATCAGTCGGTAGAGGTTGCCCGCCTGGACGAAGTCGTCGTCCTCGGCGTGCGAGGGGGCGACGTGGTCCCCGGTGACGCCGGTCAGGGCGACGGGGCTCCACAGCGGACGGTCCGTCTGGCTCGGGCCGCCGAAGCTGTTGGGCTCGTAGTTCTTCGTGCCGCCGTGCCGGCCGTCGTACCCGAGGCCGTCACGGCTGTGGGTGCGGGCCTCGGTGGCGTGCGGCCGGTTCACCGGCAGGTGGTCGGCGTTGATGCCGACGCGGTACCGGTGGGCGTCGCCGTAGGCGAAGAGCCGGCCCTGGAGCATCTTGTCGGGCGAGGGGCCGATGCCCGGCACGAAGTGGTGCGGGGAGAAGATCGACTGCTCGACCTCGGCGAAGACGTTCTGCGGGTTGCGGTTGAGCTCCAGCCTGCCGATCTCGATCGGCGGGTAGTCCGCGTGCGGCCAGACCTTGGTCAGGTCGAACGGGTTGAAGCGGTACGTCGCCGCGTCGGCCACCGGCATGATCTGCACCTGGACCGTCCAGCTCGGGTACTCGCCGCGCTCGATCGCGGTGCGCAGGTCCCGCTGGTGGCTGTCGGGGTCACGGCCGGCCAGCTCGGCGGCCTCCTCGGCGGTGAGGTTCCGGATGCCCTGGTCGGTCTTGAAGTGGTACTTGACCCAGAAGGCCTCGCCGGCCTCGTTGGTCCACTGGAAGGTGTGCGAGCCGTACCCGTTCATGTGGCGGTAGGAGGCGGGGATGCCGCGGTCGCCGAAGAGCCAGGTCACCTGGTGGGTCGACTCCGGGGACAGGCCCCAGAAGTCCCAGACGTTGTCCGGCTCCTGCGAGCCGGTGTACGGGTCGCGCTTCTGGGTGTGGATGAAGTCGGGGAACTTGATCGCGTCCTTGATGAAGAAGACCGGCGTGTTGTTCCCGACGAGGTCGTAGTTGCCGTCCTCGGTGTAGAACTTCAGCGCGAAGCCGCGCGGGTCGCGCACGGCGTCGGCGGCGCCGAGGTTCCCGGCGACGGTGGAGAAGCGCAGGAAGACCTCGGTCTCCTTGCCGATCTCGGAGAGGAACCTCGCCCTGGTGTACGGAGTGACGTCCGCCGTGACGGTGAACGTGCCGTACGCGCCGGCGCCCCGAGCGTGCACGACCCGCTCGGGGATGCGCTCACGGTTGAAGTGAGCCAGCTTCTCGATGAGGTGCTGGTCCTGGATGAGGACGGGCCCACCGACGCCTGCGGTCTGGCTCTGCTGGTTGTCGGCGACCGGGGCACCGGCCTCCGTGGTGAGCGGTCCTGTCACGATCTGGTCGGTCATGATCTTCCTGTACGCCCCTTGTGTCGGTGTCGCGGGTGGCTGAGCCTGATCAGCGCTGAGCCTGTCCGGAGTCCGTCCGGTGGGGTCGCCCCTGGCTCCCGTTCGACGGTATCCTATGTTAGACATTGTCTAAGTCAAGACGGCGCCGGAAAAGATGGGCAATCTGTTCGAACTCGTCCGCCAGGGCTAGAGTGGATAGCTATGAGTGACTTGCTTCAGCGTCTGCGCGACCGCGGCTGGCGGCTCACCGCGCAGCGGCGGGTCATCGCCGAGGTGCTGGACGGCGAGCACGTTCACTTTACGGCCGACGAGATCCACGCCCGCGCCGCCGCGCGCCTGCCCGAGATCTCGCGCGCCTCGGTCTACAACACCCTGGGTGAGCTGGTCGCCCTCGGTGAGGTGATGGAGGTCACCACCGACGGCCGCGCCAAGCGGTACGACCCCAACGCCCACCATCCCCACCAGCACCTGGTCTGCTCCGGCTGCGGCACCATGCGTGACGTCCACCTCACCGGTGACCCCATGCGCCACCTGCCGCGCGAGGAGCGGTACGGCTTCACCGTCGCCGAGGTCTCCGTCACGTACTACGGGCGCTGCCCCGCGTGCGTCGGCGGTGGCTGACGCGACTGCCGGCGTGGCACGGGGCGGAAGCGATTTGCAACGTCGCGCCGTGGTGGCCTACAGTAAAGGCACCCGACGCGGGGTGGAGCAGCTCGGTAGCTCGCTGGGCTCATAACCCAGAGGTCGCAGGTTCAAATCCTGTCCCCGCTACTCGAAGTCCGAGGCCCGGATCCCCAGGATCCGGGCCTCGGTGCATGATGACGACCATGGCGCCAAGGGAGGCACCGTGCGGCGCACCATCCTCACCGCCGAACACGAGGCGTTCCGTCAGATGCTCCGCGCGTTCGTCGCCGAGGAGGTCGTCCCGGTCTACGGCGAGTGGGAGCGGCAGGGCCACGTCCCCCGGGAGTTCTACAAACGCCTCGGGGAGCTCGGGATCTTCGGCATCGAGGTGCCCGAGGAGTACGGCGGCGCGGGCCAGCGGACCCTCACCTACCAGGCCGTCGTCAGCGAGGAGCTGTGCCGGGCGGGCGTCAGCTTCGGCGGCTCCTCCGTCCACGCCGCGCTCTGCCTGCCGTACCTCCTGGCGCACGGCACGCCGGAGCAGAAGCGGCGCTGGGTGCCGCCGGCCGTGACCGGGGAGCTGATGACCGCCATCGCCATGACCGAGCCGGGCACCGGCTCCGACCTGGCCGGCATGTCCACCACCGCCACCCTCTCCGAGGACGGCGGGAGCTACGTGCTCAACGGCGCCAAGACGTTCATCACCGGCGGCCTCCAGGCCGACCGGGTGCTGGTGTGCGCCCGCACCTCCCCTCCGACGCCCGAGGACCGGCGCGGCGGCATCACGATCCTCGTGGTCGACGCCCGCAGCGAGGGCTTCACCGTCGGCCGCACCCTGGAGAAGCTCGGCCTGCTGGCCTCCGACACCGTGGAGCTGTCCTTCAGCGACGTGCGGGTGCCTGTCACCGACCGCCTGGGCGAGGAGGGGCACGCCTTCTCCTACCTCGCGCGGCACCTGCCGCGCGAGCGGTTGACCATCGCGCTGCTGGCGCACGCGCAGGCGTCCGCCGCGCTGGAGTTCACCCGGGCGTACGTGGCGGAGCGCACCGTCTTCGGCAGGCCCGTCGCCGCGTTCCAGAACACCAAGTTCGTCCTCGCCGACTGCCAGGCCGAGGTGGCCGCGATGCGGGCGCTGGTCGACCAGGCGTTGACCGCGTACGACACGGGGGAGCTGACCGCCGCCGACGCCGCCACCGTCAAGCTGCACGTCACCGAGCGCTCCGCCCACGTCGTCGACGCCTGCCTCCAACTCCACGGCGGCTACGGGTACATGCGCGAGTACCCGATCTCCCGGCTCTACGCGGACAACCGCGTGACGCGCATCTACGGGGGCACGAGCGAGGTCATGCGCACGATCGTGGCGAAGTCCCTCGGTCTCTGACGTCCGGGGCGGTGGTGGACAATCGCCCCATGGACGCTACTCTCCAGTATCTTCTCGGCCTGCTCGACCTCGAACGCCTGGAGGAGAACATCTTCCGCGGCCGGAGCCACGAGTGGATCGTGCCCCGAGTCTTCGGCGGGCAGGTCGCCGCACAGGCGCTCGTCGCCGCCTGCCGCACCGTCCCCGGCGACCGTGCCCCGCACTCGCTGCACTCCTACTTCCTGCGCCCGGGGGACCCCGGCGCGCCCATCATCTACACGGTCGACCGCATCAGGGACGGCCGCTCCTTCACCACCCGCAGGGCCGTCGCCATCCAGCACGGCCAGCCGATCTTCCACCTCTCGGCCTCCTTCCAGCGGGCCGAGGAGGGGCTGGAGCACGCGGAGGCCATGCCCGAGGCCCCCGACCCCGAGACGCTGCCGCCGGCCGACCAGACGCTGCCGCGCTACCGCGACCAGCTCGTGGACCCGCGCCTGGTCGAGCTGCTGCTGGAGGCGCGGCAGGCCGTCGACCTGCGGTACGTCAACGAGCCGCCGTTCGCCACGGCCGGCCGGCCGCGCGAGCCGCACAGCCAGGTCTGGTTCCGCGTCAACGGCAAGCTCGACGGCGAGTACGACGACCCGATGCTCCACATCGCGCTGAGCACCTACGTCTCGGACATGACGCTGCTGGACTCGATCCTCCTCGCCCACGGCCGGGGCGGCTGGATGGTCGGCGACATCGTCGGCGCCAGCCTGGACCACGCCATGTGGTTCCACCGCCCGTTCCGCGTCGACGAGTGGCTGCTGTACGACACCACCTCGCCCACCTCGCAGGGCGGCCGTGGTCTGGCGCACGGGCGGATCTTCACGCGGGACGGGAGGCTCGCGGTGTCGGTGGTGCAGGAGGGGCTGATGCGGGTGCCCCGGGAGCAGGGCTAGCCAGGCTGGCGCGGCAGCCGGACTGGCGCGTCAGCCGGGCGGGCCGGGCCGGCGGGGCCCCGGGAGGGGGCGGTGCCAGGTGGTCCACAGCGGGCGGTAGCCCTGGCGGTGCCAGAACGGGCCCGAGAGCGGGTTGAGCGCGGCGTAGTGCAGGAGGGTGAGGGGGGAGCCCGCCTCGGCGAGCGCGGTGTGGGCCGTGTGGGCCAGGGCCGCGCCGACCCCGGCGCCGCGGTGGGCGGCGGTGACGACCATGTGGGTGACGTAACCCGGTCGGTCGGCCGAGGTGAAGCCCGTCACCCAGTCGGCCTGGTGGGGCGGCTCCACCGCGATCATCCCGACGGGGGCGCCGTCGCGGCCCTCGGCCAGCCACATCCAGGGCCGTTCGCGGGCGAGGGCCTCGGCCAGCCGGTGACGGATGTTCCGCTCCGCGCTGGGCCTGAGCCAGGTGGAGCCGAACTGGGCGTCCCAGCGCAGCTCCTCCAGCCACAGCCGGGTGGCGTCCTCGGTGTCGGCCTCGGTCAGGGGGCGGACCGGCACGCCGGTGGTGGGCGGGCGGGAGGGGTGAG
>NZ_JBQQBZ010000037.1:0-65329 GCF_052245655.1 Streptomyces sp. 4N509B | reverse complement strand
CCCCGCCGGCGCCCCCGCCCCCCAGCGGGCTCGACAAGGCGGCCCGTTGGGGCGAGTACGTCGGGATCCCCATCGCCATCGGCGGTGGCGTCGGGTACCCGGCCTGGCAGCTGGACCAGGCCGTCAAGGACCAGCAGCACGACCGGACCCACGCCTGACGAGCAGGACGCCGGCAGCGAGCCGGCAGCACACGGAACCGCCCCCCACCCGCTTCCACGGGTGGGGGGCGGTGTCGTGTCCGCTCCGACGCGGGCCCCGCGCCCGGACTACAGCGTGGTCTCCGGCACCTGGAGCATCCGCAGCTTCCCGTCCCCGCCGTTGAAGAAGACCCGGCCCGGCTTCCCCGTGCCCAGCCGGCTGCGCGGGATCTTGCCGCCGATGAGCTCCCCGTCGCCCGCCGCCTGCGGGCTGATGAGGACGCCCTGCCGGTTGCGACGCGCCTCCGCGAACCAGCCGGAGAAGCCTGCGGCCAGCCGCTCGATCTGCCCCGCCAGCAGCAGCGCGCGGCCGAACTCGCCGCCCGTGCGGCAGATCTCGCTGAGGATCGGCTCGGCGGCCGTCTGCTGGATCGCGTCCGCGTCGTCGACGACGACCGCGACCGGCCGCCCCGAGGCGTCCTCCAGCTCCTTCTCCAGGTCCTCCCTCGGGATGTCGGACCCGTCGTAGACCGCGAGCACGCCGGGGCGCCCGGCGAGCGCCCGCAGCGGCGAACGACGCGGCGCCGCCACGATCAGCGAGGCGCCGCCCTCCAGCAGCGACAGCGCCATCGTCAGCAGCACGGTGCTGCGGCCGGAGCGCTGCGGGCCGCCGACGAGGAACGACGGCGTGAGCGACAGGTCGGGCCCGTACGCCGCGAGGTCGTCGCCGCCGACGCCGACCAGCGCCCACAGCGGCCCGGGACGGCTCCCCGAGGCCGGCGCGTAGCCCGCGGCCTCCTCCGGGGTGATCCGGTCGGGCAGCAGGTCGACGCGGAAGGGCCGCAGCGCGCGCGGCACGTCGGCGTCGAGCCGGGTGCGGGCCTCGCCGATGCGCTGCAACGCGAGGGCCTGCGCCGCGCCCGTCGGGTCGCGGTCCAGGAGCGCCACGTGCACCTCGGCCTTGTCGGCGGCGCGCAGCGCCCGCCCCGGGGGGATCTCGTCGGGCACGGCCCGCTGCGGGACGCCGATCATGGCGTACTCGGCCTTCTCGTTCATCCGCAGCACCAGCTTGTCCTCGGTGGTGGAGCTGACCCGGGTGGAGAACAGGGTCCGGTCGCCCGCGAGGACGAGGTGGACGCCGACGCTCGCCCCCTCGCGCAGCAGCGCGAGGATGCCGCCCAGCAGGGCGCCGGAGTCGTACTCGGCGAGGGTCTTGTCGAACACCTCCCACCGGTCGAGGAGGACCACGAGGTGCGCGGGCCGCTCCTCGACCGGCAGGGCGCGGCGCAGCTCCGCCAGGTCGGCCGCGCCGCGCCGGGCCAGCAGGTCCTGGCGGCGGCCCACCTCGGCGGTGAGCCGGTTCAGCAGGCGCCCCAGCCGGTCGGGCTGGGTGCGCTGCACGACGGCGCCGGTGTGGGGCAGGGAGTCGAGCGCGAGGAGCGCGCCGTTGCCGCAGTCGATGCCGTAGAGGTGGAGGTCGCGGCTCGAGTGGACGCGGGCCAGGGCGCCGGCGATGGTGCGCAGCGCCTGGGATCGGCCGGCGCGTGGCGAGCCCACGACGTGGAGGTGGCCGAGGGTGGCCAGGTCCAGCAGCACGGGTGCCTGCCGCTGCTCCGAGGGCTGGTCGACCAGCCCGAACGGGACGGGCGGCAGGTCGTATCCGCCGGGCCGCCGCATCACGGGCGGCAGCTCCTCCAGCGTCAGGTTCGTGGGCAGCGGCGGCAGCCACGGGCTGTGCTGCTGCGGCACGGCGAGGACGTCGGAGGCGCCCCGGATGGCCTCGACGAGGACGGCGAGGTCGGTGACGACGTCGTCCGCCTCCCGTTGCGCCGTGCGGGGCCTGGCCGGCAGCGGCTGGCCGAGCTGGGACCAGCCGAACGGCACGATCCACGGCTCGGGCGCCGAGGTGGCGACCGCGCCGGGGCGCCGCCCGCCGACCCGTCCGGCCTGGAACGGGACGAGGGACGTCTGCCCGAGCCGCACGTAGGCGCGCCCCGGGGCGCTCTTGGGGATGCTCGCCGCGTCGGGCGCCGTCAGCACGTCCTGGCTCTCGCTGGCGTCGGTGACGCGCAGCGCGATGCGGAGGTTGGTGTTGGCGCGGATCTCGGGCGAGACGACGCCGCCGGGGCGCTGCGTGGCGAGGATCAGGTGGATGCCGAGGGAGCGGCCCCGCTGCGCGATGTTGACCAGGCCCTTCACGAAGTCGGGCAGGTCGCGGACCATCGAGGCGAACTCGTCGATGACGATGAGGAGCCGGGGCATCGGGGTGCGCCCCGGCTCGCGCAGCAGCAGGTCCACGTAGTCCTCGATGTCCTTGGCGCCGGCGTCGGCCAGGATGTGCTCGCGGCGCTTCAGCTCGGCGGACAGGGACGTCAGGGCCCGCTCCACGAGGTGCGCGTCGAGGTCGGTGACCATGCCGACGGTGTGCGGCAGCGAGACGCAGTCCTTGAACGCGGAGCCGCCCTTGTAGTCGACGAGGACGAAGGTCATCGCGTCGGGGCGGTTGGCGACGGCGAGGGAGGCCACGAGGGTCTGCAACAGCTCGGACTTGCCGGCTCCCGTGGTGCCGGCGACCAGGCCGTGCGGCCCGTCGCGCCGCAGGTCCACGGCGAAGGGGCCGTCGAGCGAGACGCCGACGACGGCCGTCGTGGTGCGGCCGCCGGCCTGCCAGCGGGCCGCGACGCCCTCGGCGGTCGGCGGGTCGATCGCCAGCACGTCCAGCAGCCGCGCGGACGACGGCAGCACCGAGCCCTCCTCCTCGCCGCCGCTGCTGTCGCGGACGGGGCCGAGGGCGCGGGCCACGGAGCGGCACCAGCCCTCCGGCACGGCGTCCGGCCGGACCCCGGTGAGCGTCGAGGAGCGGGAGCGGCCGACGCGGAGCGTGGCTCGGCCGCCGGGGCCGGTCACCGGCTCCTCGACGACGACGGCCTGGCACTCCTCGGGCAGCAGGCGCTCCTCCTCGTCGAGGCAGAGCGCGTGGACGCCGACGGCGGGCCCGTCGCGCAGGATCTGCACCACGCCGGGCAGCGACCGCAGGCGGCGGGCGCCGTCGAGGACGACAAGGACGTCGGGGGCGCGCACCGTCTTGCGCTCGGCGAGCGCGGCGGCGCGGGCCGCGATCAGGGCCGTCAGCTCCGAGACGCGGCGGGCCGAGGACTCGGTGTCGGTGCCGACGGTGGCCAGGCCCGTGACGGTGACGTCGCCGGTCTGCTGCCGCACGTGCGGCAGCCAGCGCAGCCACGACCAGGCGTCCTCGCCCTGCCGGCCCGTCGTCAGCACGTACATCACCAGGTCGGTGGGGCTGTGCAGGACGGCGGCCTGGGCGACGGCCCAGCGCGCCACGGCGTGCGTGACCGGGCCCCGGCCCGCGATGCCGAGGACCTTGTGCTCGCGCAGCTTCACCGTCACGGGCACGTCGTAGGCGTCCCACGGGTCCTGGCGGCGGTGCTCGTCCCGGGTGGGGTCCTGGAGCACCACCTCGGAGGGCTGGTCGGCGGTCCCGACGCGCAGTTCGAGGAAGTCGGCGTCGCTGGTGCGGCGCTCCCACAGGCCGTGGCGGGGGCCGACGGCCGTCAGCAGCACGCTCGCCGGGTCCGGGAAGTCCCGGCGGCGGGCGGCGCGTTCGGCGACGAGCGCGGCCCGCGCGTCGGCCTCGATGCGGGTCTTCTTCTCCCGGAACTCGGCCAGCTGCGTGGCGTACGTCTGGCGGCCGGAGCGGCGGGTCATCACGTAGTTGCCGATGACCGCGACGGGCGAGAGCAGACCGAACAGGAGGAACGCGAGCCGGTTGAAGATCAGCACGCCGGCGAGGGCCGCGACCAGCGGCACCACGGCGGCGATGTACGGCAGGGGCCGGCGCTGCGGCTCGACCGGCGGGGAGGGGAGGGTGAAGCGGGTCTGGGGGGTGGGGGGCAGCAGGCGCGGCGGGCGGTTGTAGTCCCAGCCGGTGCCGTCCTCCGACGGCTGGAGCGCCGCGTCGGGCGCGTCCGGGCGGACGAGCTCCAGCAGGCAGTCGCCCACCAGGAGCTCCGCGCCGAACGGCCACGGCGCCTCGGCGTCCACGTCGGTCCGGTCCAGGCTGAGCCGGGGCGCGGCGCCGGCCTGCTCCTCCTGAGTGCCGCGCAGCTGGTGCGGGGTGACGGTGCACCGGCCGCCGGGTCCCACGGTGAGCCGGGCCTGCGGCCGGTCCGGCATGTAGCGGCCGACCTGCGGCAGGCCGTCGTTCGAGAGGCCGATCCGGTACTCGCCGATGTCGAGGCGGTGCACGGCCCCGGCGCCCGGGCCGCTGACCGTGCGGACCTCCACCAGGCCGCGCGGCTCGACCGGGGCCTCGCCCGCTGGCCGGCCGAGGCCGACGACGGCGGCGTCCCGCAGCGGGGACTCCCGCAGCGTGGCGTCCTCGGGCACGGGTGTGCCCTCGACGTAGAGGGTGGGAACGTCCTGGCCCGTCGCTTCCGCTGTGGCCGCCGCGCCCGCCTGCTGGGCGAGCACGCGCGCGACGGAGCTGACGGGGGTGTCGGGGTCGGCGTCGAGGTGGATGTCGTGAGCGTCGCCGACGTCGTCGACGACCGTGAATATCAGCCGCACGAGGCATCTCCAGGTGTGGACGGGCCAGTCGGTGCGGCGGCGCGTGGCCGCACCCGGCGTCGTCTACGCGGCCGGTGGGACTTCGGTTCACGGGGCGTGTCCGGTGAACCACACGCGCGGCCCGCCCGTAGGCAGCGACGACCCGCAACGCCTCGGGCACGTCCCTTCAGGCAAGTCCCCCGCACGACGCTCCCCCCAGACAGGTCCCTTTCAGGCAAGTCCCCTTCGGCAAGTCCCCTTCGGCAAGTCCTCCCGGCGCGCCGCCTGCCGGCACGCCCCACCGCCTCGTGACAAGGGTGATCGCATGCTGCTGTCCGTTGTCCTGGTCATCGTGCTCGGCGCCGCGCTGATCGGATGTCTCGCCGCGCTGTTCGTCACAGAACGCAGAGGCGCCGCCGCCCGCAGGCGCCCGCCCGTGCCGTCCGCCGTCGCGGGCGAGGAGGCGCTGGAGGCCGTCGACGCCGGGCTGCGGCGCCTGGTGACGTCGTGCCAGGCGGCGTCGCTGCCGCTGCCCGACGTGTACGCCGTCACCTGGTCGGGACAGCGGCTGACGCTGCGGCTGGCCGACACCAACCAGCTGGCGCCCATGCCGTGGCTGGCGCTGGAGGAGGGCACGGCGTGGACGGTCGAGCCCGTCGGGCCGGCGGAGGGTCTGACGCGGCCCGATCCCGGCCTGCCGCCGCAGCCGTACCCGCTGACCGTCACGCTGGGGCTGGCCGGCGGCGAGCGGGTGCTGGTCAACCTGGCGCGGGCGTACTCGGCGGTCTCGCTCATCGGCGGCGACGAGGACGTGCGTGACCTGGTGCGGGCCATCGTCGCCGAGGTGCTGACGGCGCCGCTCGGGCAGACGGCCGAGGTCACCCTCGTCGGCTCGGCGGCGGCCGTCGGCGTCCCCGACGCGCTCAGCCTCCGCTCGGCGCGCCTCCACACGGCGGCCACCCTGGGCGAGGCGATGGCGCCGGCCGTCTCGCCCTCGCCGCAGCGGTCGCCGCTGCCGGTCACCCAGGTCTACGAGTGGATCGACGGCAGTCCCGGGCAGTACCGGGCGCAGGGCCGCTCGCCGCGCCTGTACGTCGTGGAGGCCGACCAGTTCCGGCAGGAGCGGCAGGCCGCGAGCACGCTCGGCGAGTCGGACGCGCTGCTCGTCCTCGGCGACGCGACGGGCACGGGCTGGCGCTTCCGTGTCGCGCCGGACGGCTCGCTGGACGGCGGCGCGCTGGGCGTGCGGATCACCATCCACGCGGGGCGCATGCGGTGAGACGGGCAGCGGAGCGGGCGGGCCCACCCCGCCCGCTTCTCCCGCCCCTTGACCTCAAGTCCCCTTGAGGTACGAGGGTGAAGGACATGACCACCGAGACACATGCCCCGAACACCGACTCCCTCGGCGCCGAGGACCTCCAGGCCATCCGCGCCGTCGTCGCCACCGTCGAACGCACCCAGCGCGCCAAGGACGCCGAGGGCTTCCTCGCCCTCTTCCACCCCGACGCCCTGTGGACCACCGCCCACGGCAGGGTCCTCGTCGGCCTCGACGCGATCGCCGAGTTCACCCGCGCCGTGCTGCCGAACGCCAGCTGGGACGGCGAGGTGACGTACGAGCCCGTGCACGTCCAACTCCTGCGCCCCGACGTGGCCGCCGTCAAGGTCCGACAGGTGTACCACTCGGAGACCGAGGGCTCCGAGGGCGCCCCGCTCTACGTCATGACGAAGGCCGACGACGGCCGCTGGCTCCTCCACGCCTGCCAGAACACCGAGGTCAGGACCCCCTCGCCCGCCGCCGAGTGACCCCCGCCGCCTGCCGGGCCCGGCGGGGCCGGTGTAGCCTCCGTTCTCGTGCCGACCGCCTCCCTGTTGCTCGACCGCCTCCACGCCGCGGGACTGCGTGACGTCACGGCGGTCGAGCCGGTCGAGGGCGGGATGGCGGCGCTCGCCGGCCTCGCCACCCGGCGTGACGGCCCCCCGCTGTTCGTCAAGTCGTTCGTCGAGGTCCCGGCGGACGACCTGTTCGCGGCCGAGGCGGAAGGGCTCGACGCCCTGCGGGAACGCGGGGCGCTCGCCACGCCCGAGGTCGTCCTCGCGACGCGGGACGTCCTGGTGCTGTCCGTCCTGCGGGAGCGTCCGGCGCGCGAGTCCTTCTGGGAACAGCTCGCCCACGCGCTCGCGCGGCTGCACACCTCGACCGTGCACGACAGGTTCGGCTGGGAGCGCGACAACTGGCTCGGCCGCTACCGGCAGGAGAACACCTGGACCGACGACGGCCACGACTTCTTCGCCCGCCACCGCCTGCTGCGCTGGCTGCCCGAACGCCGCGTCCAGGCGGCACTCGGCCAGCGGGACCGGCGGGCCCTGGAGCACCTGTGCGAGCGGCTGCCCGAGCTGCTGCCACCCCGGCCCGCCTGCCTGGTCCACGGCGACCTGTGGGCGCACAACGTGCTGGCCACCGACGACGGCCGGCCCGCCGTGATCGACCCGGCGGTCTCCTACACCTGGGCCGAGGTCGACCTGGCCCACCTGTGGAGTTGCCCGCACCCGCCGGAGGCGAAGCGGTTCTTCGACGTCTACGCGGAGCTGACCGGCCTGGACGACGCCTGGCCCTCCCGCATGCCGATCGTCCAGCTGCGTCAACACCTCGCCGTCATCGCCCAGTTCGACCACGACTGGGGCGCGGCGGAACAGGTCCGCGCCACGCTCAGGCCGTTCCGCCGCTAGACCGCGTCGGCCTGGCCCCCGCCCGCTCGCCGACTGTTTCACGACCGTGACTGACACACCGTGGCCGATGCTGACGGACTGTCGATACTTGAGCTGTGGGGAGTCAGGACTTTCAGATCACCATCGGCGCGCGCGGGGAGCACGGCTATCCCGTGAGCCTGGCGGCGGCCGACGGCAGCGAGGCCGCCAGCACGATGGCGCTGCCGCCCGAGGTCGAGCTGCGCGCGCTGGTGGAGCGGGTGCCCGACGCCGTGCTGGCCTCGTCCGCCCGAGCCCGCCGCGTCGCCACCCGTCGGGACACACCGGTGCAGCGGCTGGGGCAGACCCTGTTCGACGCGCTGCTCACCGGTGAGGCGCGCACCCTCTTCGCCGTCAGCCGCCACCAGGCGGGCCGGCAGGAGCATCGGCTGCGCGTCGTCCTGCGCGTCCACGCTCCCGAACTGGCGGCCCTCCCCTGGGAGTTCCTGTACGACCCCAGCGCGGGCGACTACCTGTGTCTCACCACGCCCCTGATCCGGCATCCCCAGGTGCCGCGCCCGGTGCGGCCGTTGCGCGTCCGCCCGCCGCTGCGGGTGCTGTGCCAGGTCGCCCACCCGGACGACCAGCAGGGGCTGGACACCGAGGACGAGCGGCGGCGGATGCGGACCGCCCTCGCCGGCCTGGAGAGCCGGGGCCTGGTGCGGCTCGCCTTCACCGACGGCCCGAGCTG
This sequence comes from Streptomyces sp. 4N509B, assembly GCF_052245655.1. Taxonomy (NCBI): domain Bacteria; kingdom Bacillati; phylum Actinomycetota; class Actinomycetes; order Kitasatosporales; family Streptomycetaceae; genus Streptomyces; species Streptomyces sp. 4N509B. The sequence goes on along the minus strand of NZ_JBQQBZ010000037.1, from coordinate 57,190 downwards.
GCGCGCCCTGCGGGACGCGCTGCGCGAGCCCTGGCACGTGCTGCACTTCATCGGGCACGGCGGCTTCGACGCCGGCGCCCAGCAGGGCACGCTCGCCCTCGTCGACGAGGCGGACGGCGGGACGTACGCGCTCAGCGCGGACCTGCTCGCCAGCATGCTGGCGGCGCAGCCCGCGCTGCGGCTCGTCGTGCTCAACGCCTGCGAGACGGGCCGCTCCAGCCCGTCAGACCCGTTCTCCAGCACGGCGGGGACGCTGATGCGCGGCGGGGCCTCGGCGGTGCTGTCCATGCAGTATCCGATCTCCGACCACGCCGCCATCACGTTCAGCGGCAGCCTCTACGACGCGCTGGCGAACGGGCGGCCGGTGGACGAGGCGATCACGGAGGCCAGGCTCGCCATCCCGCTGGCGCAGCCGGGCAGCCTGGAGTGGGGCACGCCGGTGCTCCACATGCGCTCGCCGGACGGGCGGCTGTTCGACGTCGAACGGGACACCGCCGTGCCGGGCGAGGTGGCGGTGAAGCCGGAGCCGGAGACCGAGCCGAAGCCCAGGGCTGAGCCCGAGCCGGAGCCCGACCTGGAGCCCAACCCGGGAGGTGCGGAGGAGTGGCCGGGACTGTCCGCCACCGCGTCCACGCCTCCGGCCTCTCCCTCTCCCTCTCCCTCCTCGCCTCCTTCGCCCCCTCCCCCGGCGGCGGCCTGGCCGCTGTCGTCGACCGGCGCCGAAGAGGGCCCGGAGCGCCTCAGGATCAAGCACCTGAGGACCCTGCGGACTCCCGACTCAGCCTCCACCGTGGAGTTCAGCCCGGACGGCAAACACCTGGCGATCGCCGGCACCAAGGTCGTCGTCCTCACCGACCTCCACGGGCGGCGCGTCATGCGGGTCAGGAGCCGCTGGTTGGGAATAGGCCACGACGAGGGCACGCTCGCCTTCAGCCCGAACGGCAGGAACATCGCGGTCTCCTTCGGCTACGGCTGCGTGATCCGGTCCCTCACCAGCAGCACCCGGCTCCTGCGGATCGACCAGGGCCGTCGCCCGGCGTTCAGCCCCGACGGCGCCAGGATCGCACTCGTCACGGGATCGACCGTGCGGGTCTGGGACACCGATACGGGGGCGCTGATCACCGCCGTCGGCGCGGACCGGAAAACGAACTCCGCCCTCTTCACCCCGGACGGAAGGCGGCTCATCACGGCATGCGACGACGGAGCCCTGCGGCTGTGGGAGCTGCACAACGGGAACGAGGTCGGCGAGCTGTCCGTCGGCGACAACGCGTTCCGGCTGGTGCTCAGCCCCGACGCGACCAGGCTCGCCACGAAAGCGATCCTCCCTCCCACCGAGGACGACAAGGGCTACGTGAGGCAGCAGGCGGTGGTGCTGGACACCTCCACCGGCACGCCGCTGTTCACCCTGGGATTCCAGGTCACCGGCGTGGCCTTCAGCCCGGACGTACGCGCGATCGCCACGTCGAGCTTCGATCAGACGGTGCGGATCTGGGATCTGGGCACAGGGGAGGAGCTTCACCGCATCAGCCACGTCTCGTCGACCTATGACGTGGCCATCAGCCCCGACGGAAAGCTGCTCGCCATCGCGAACGGCGGCAGGCGGATCGAACTCTGGCGGCTCACCTGGGACGGGGAAGAGCAGAGCGAGGAGGGCGACCTCTATGAGATCTGGTGACCCGTACGACGCTCCAACCGCCGACGCCGACGTCGTCCTCGCCGCCGGACTGACCCGGGAGCAGGAGGAACCCCTGCTGGGCCTCCTCACGGACCTCGGCTTCGTCTCGCAGGTGCGGGTCCTGCCCGTGCGCCGCTCGGGTGAGGCGCTGACCTGGCTGGCGCTCGTCGCCCTCCCCCTCAGCGGCTTCCTGACCGCGCTGGGCGAGGACGGCTACCACCGGCTCCGGCGGGCCGTCGACGCCCTCCGCACCCGTGGCACCCGTGGCACCCGCGCCAACGCCGCCGCCGACGACGACCCGGCGCCGCTCCGCCCGTTCGTGCTGGAGGACACGGCGACCGGCCTGCGGATCATCGTTCCCCGGGACCTCCCGGAAGAGGCGTACCAGCAGCTCCGCGCCCTCGACCTGACCACCTTCCGCCACGACCCGGTGCGCTACGACGCCACGCTCCGCCGTTGGGTGTCGGACCTCGACGAGGCACGGTGAACGCGGGCCCCGACGACGGCACGGCGCTCTCGGCTGCCGCAGCCCCGCCGACCACGAAGCCGCCCACGAAAAGGAGGAGAACGCATCGCACGGCTGTAGTAGCGTCACCGCGTCATGGAGATGTCCGACGTCACGCGTGCCGTCGCGGCCGCGACGTCGGTCGCCGCGTCGCTCGACCTGCCCGCCGACGACGCGACCGTTCTCCACAACTCGAACAAGCTGGCGCTGCGGCTGACGCCCTGCGACGTCTTCGCCCGGGTCGCCCCCGTGGGGCAGGAGGTCGCACGGTTCGAGGTCGAGCTCGCCCAACGGCTCGCCGAGGTCGGAGCGCCGGTGTGTCCCCTGGAGCCCCGGGTGGACCCGCGTGTGCACACGCGCGACGGCTTCGCGGTGACGCTGTGGGCCTTCCAGGAGCCCGTGACACCTCACGTCTCCCCCGTCGACTACGCCACGTCGCTGGAGCGGCTGCACTCCGGCATGCGCGAGGTGGACGTGGCGAGCCCACGGTTCACGGACCGCGTCGCGGAGGCGGAGAAGATCGTCGCCACCCCGGGTCTCTCGCCGGAGCTCGCCGACGCGGACCGCGTCTTCCTCGGCGGAAGGCTGGGAAGCCTGCGACGGGCGATCGAGGGGCGCGGCGCCGTGGAGCAGCTGCTCCACGGGGAGCCGCATCCGGGCAACGTGCTCAGCACGAGGAACGGCCCGCTGTTCATCGACTTCGAGACGTGCTGCCGTGGCCCCGTCGAGTTCGACCTCGCCCATGTTCCCGAGGCGGTCTGCGAGCACTACCCGAGCGTTGACCACGGGCTGCTGGACGAGTGCCGGCAGCTCGTTCTCGCGATGGTCGCGGCGTGGCGTTGGGAGCTCGGCGACGAGTTCCCGAACGGGAGGCGGTTCGGGGAGGAGCTGCTGCGCTCGCTGCGCGAGGGTCCTCCCTGGCCGACACTCGACGCGGTGGTCAGTCGGCTGGACGGTCTGTGACCCGCGTCAGTCGGCCAGTTGAGGAAGCGTGCCGTGGCCCTGCCTGTACGGCCTCACGGTGAGACGGTGGTCGCCCGCCATGCGCTGGAACTGCTCGACGGTGATCCGGATTTCGATGTCGCCGAAGTTCGGGTCCTTGTAGGAGACAATTCCCTGCGAGGGCCGGTAGCCGGTGAGCAGGACGGCGTGAACGGTGCTCTCCATCGCGTCCGTGCGACTCGTCCAGTCGACCCGTGAGGGTGCCTGCCCTCCGGGCGTGTCCTGGGGGCGCGGCTTGAATCGCTTGCGAACGCCGAGGTAGACGGGCATGCGTGACCGCAGTCCCTGGAGTTCCTCCCTGACGGAGTCCACGGGGTCGCCGGCCCTGATCTTCCGCTTCTTCGCGCCGAGTATGGTCCGCAGGGGATCATCCGATTCGCTTATGGTCTCCAGCAACAGGCCGGCCTTCTCGCGGGCTTCCGAGAACGCGTCAATGATCCCCTCGACGTCCGCGATCGCGACGCTGACGCCTCCGGCCTGCATCGTCTGGAACCTCAGGGAGAGGACGCACCTGGTGGACCCCAGGTTTCTTTCGGCCATTTCCTCGACACGCTGGCGAGAGATCGCCTGCGAGGTTTCTCCGTAGTCTGCCAGTTCCGCGATCATCCGGTCGAGGTTGGCGGTCAGCCGCCGCACGGCGGCTTCCCTGTCGCCATCGTCGTCGAGGTCACTGGAGTTCGGATAGGAGAACATCGCCAACCTCAGAGCCGAGGTGTCCAGGCCGTGGGCCCGGGCGAGTGCTTCGAGAACGTAGAGCCAGCACGACGGTCCCTGCTGGGGGTACAGCAGCGTGTTGCGGGTTTCCATCCGCGCCCGCTGGACGGCGGGGGCGGACGTGCCGCTCGTCGAGCCGTGCCCGTGCGTCTCACCCGTGCCCTTCGCGTGTGACGCCCGCCCCGAAGGCGGCGACTGCATCACGCGGGTCGCGGTGGCTTCCGCTTCCCGTTCGAACCGGTCGGACGGGTCGCTGATCGACAGCCCCGCACCGTTGTCGGAGCCCGCGACCGGGCCTCGGCGCTGCTGGATGACGTGGGTGAGCTCGTGGGCCAGGACGTGCGGGCGGTTTCCGCCGTCGCCGAGGACGATGTGGTTGCCGCTGGTGTAGGCGTGGGCGCCGATCTCCGTCGTGGAGGCGCGTGCGGCGGTGTCGTTGTGGATGCGAACGTCCGAGAAGTCCGCGCCGAAGCGGGCTTCCATGTCGACGCGGGTGCTGGTGTCGAGGGGGCGGCCAGGGCTGCGGAGGACGTCGTGGACGGTCGAGCGCTGCACGGCGACGTCCTCGGTGGCCTGGTGGCCGCAGCCGGGGCCGTGCTGGTGTTGCGCCCAGGGGTGCCCTGCCTGCCGGAGCAGTTGGACGACGGCGGCGTTGCCGGCTGCGGCCTGGAGCGCGAGGGAGCGCTGGCCGACGGGCGAGATCCTGGCCCGCGCTCGGCGGGCGGCTGCCCGGCTGCCGCCGGTCGCGGCGATCGTGGTCGCGTCCTGGTCGCGCATGAGGGCCTTTCTTGCAGGGGCGTTGCTCATGCATACGCGTCCGGGAACCGGTGGGACAAGGCCCACGCGGGCAGCACGCGGTGACCACGCGGGCAGAGTCCGGCGACGGCCCGACCGACCGCTCGCCACCTGATGCCCGGACCGTCTCCGCGACGCCCTCAGCACACGCGCGGGGCCACGACCGAAACCTGCGAGTTTGCCATCGTCGGTACCGGCACGGGCCTCAGACGGCACGACGTCCCCCGGAGTAGGGCAGTTGCTGTACCCCCGAGCATTTCCGGGTCTACCGTTCTGGGTGTCGATGTGGGAAACGGAGCCATCATGTCGAACCAGGCTGGCGAGTTGATCGGCACCCGGATCGCGGAGCTGCGGGCACGGCGAGGGCTGACGCAGACGGGGCTCGCCATGCGGGCGCACGTGTCGAAGTCGCTGTTGTCCAAGGTCGAGTGCGGTCAGCGTCCCGCGTCGCCCGCGTTTGTCGCGGCGTGCGCCCGAGGTCTCAACGTTCCCGTGTCGGAACTGCTCGGGCAGCCGTACGCGGACGAACTGCGGCGCGACAAGCTGGACGTCCTGCTCCAACCGATCCGCGTCGGCATGGAGAACTGGGACGTTCCTCTCGACTGGGAGACGCCACCTCGACCGGCGTCGGTCATCCGTCACGATGTCGATCGCCTTCTCGTGATGCGGCGCCACGCCGAGTACACCCCGATGCTCCGCGAACTCCCCAGCGTGATCGACGAGTGCGTGCACGCGGTCCACACCACGTCCGGCGAGGAACAGCGCCTCGCCCACGCATGCCTCGCGGGGACGTTCCGTTGCGTCTTCACCGCCGCGTGGAAGTTCGGCTACCTCGACCTCGCGACGGTGGCGCTGGACCGTATCGCCCTCGCCGCGCCCCGTGCGGACGAGCCGGGGCTGTCCGCGATCCAGGCGTACCTCCGCGCGCAGACCGTGTTGGCGCATGGCCGGTACGACATCGGCATGCGGCTGACCGACCGGGCGTTGCGAGACCTGGAGGGCCTGGAATCGCGGCGGCCTGAACGGTTGCACGCCGTCCGGGGCAGTCTCCATCTGCGCGCGGCTCTGATCGCTGGCCGTGCGAAGAACCGCGACGCGGCAGACGGGCACCTCCAGGAAGCGCGCCTCCTTGCCCAGCAGACGGGCGAGCTGCCGGACTACGGCCTCACCTGGGGTGCGCCGAACGTCGGCGTCCACGCTGTGGTGATCGCGTCGGAACTCGACGACTACGACGGGGCGATTCAGCTGGCCGACGAGGTACGCATCCCGGCCGGCTGGTCGCGTTCGCGCGCCGGGCACCACTGGATGGACCTGGGCAGGATCCACGCCTGGGCCGGGAGTCAGGCCACAGCCCTCACCTGCCTCGAACGAGCGCGACGCGTCGCCCCCCAGCAGACGAAGTACCACCCGACCACGCGGGAGACGATCATCCAGCTCAGGAGGCGCGAACGGGCACGCAGCGGATCGCTGGCGCGCCTGGCCGCCTGGGCCGGCGTTCCCTGACAGCCGCACGGGAAGTTGCACAGTTCTGTGCAACGCCCGACCTCAGCGTCTGGCCAGCCTGGTGACCGTCCGCATCGGACACGTCACCGGAGCCGAATATGCCTCAGCAACGCCCATCCCTCACCCACGTTCCCACCCCGTCCCTTCCCTCGTGGCTGCCGCCGTCCGACGTCGGCGCGCGGCGTGTGGAGTGTGGCCGGTGGTGGGACGCGGTGCGTGTGCCCGAGCGGCTTGGCGGTCTGGCGTTACGCGCGCTGGCGGAGCGTTCGGGGCTGGTCGTCCATGACAGTCGGGACCGGGTCTTCTGCTGGCTCGTCGCTCCCGGTGCGGCGGAGGACTGGAGGCAGTGCCTGCCGGTGGAGGTCTTCGGGGTCGCGTGCCGGCTGCTGGTGCCGTCGCTCGCCCAGGACCACACCCGGTGGGTGGAGTGGGTGGTCCGGCCCGAGCCGGGCTGGGACGGCCTGACCGACCCCGGCCTGTTGCGTGAGGCGCTCACCGCCGCCGTCGCCGGGACGGGAGGAGCCCGGTGATCGGGGGCCTGCACAACGGCAGGGAGGTGCTGCGCGACGTCGCGCACCCCTGGATCGGGCAACGCGTCGTCGAACCCCGCACCGGCAGGACCGGCCGGCTCGGGCTGGTCGTCGAACACGTCGCCTACGACGTCCTCGGACGCGAACGCGTCCTGTGGACCGAAGCCCACCTACGACCCACCGACGGCTCCGGCTGGGAGTGGCGAGCCAACCTCGACAGACTCGCCCTCAACGCCGACCACCGCCGCGAGAACGGATAGCCCGCTTCCACGAAGGATCCCGAACCGCCCCCCAGCGGGCGGTTCGGGCAAGTCCCCCGACCGGACCAGCCCCGAGCGGCCAGGGAGGCGCCCCCGACGCCGCTCCCGCCCCGGTCCGCCCCTTCACTGGGGTGCCGCACCGCGGTGAGGGACACACCCGCCCACCCCGGGGAAACCGCTGATTCACACCCACACCCCCCGGGGTGGGCACCGCACCCCCCACCCGGCCAGGCCGCGCCGGGGACCGAGCAGCATCCTCGCCACCATGGCGCACCGTCGGCTGATGGCCCGACGGCCCGGCCTCACTTCAGGTGACGGACGAAGAACTGCGCCGCGGCGTCCCCCGCGAACTGCGGGACACCGGTGTGCCCGCCCATGGTGGCGTGCAGGGTCTTCTCCCTGGAGCCGAAGGCGTCGAAGAGGTCGAGGGCCGCCTGCCGGTCGTTCCCCTCGTCGTCCCACTGCAACAGGACGTGCAGCGGAATGGTGACCTGGCGGGCCTCCTCGAACATCACGCGAGGCACGAAACTCCCGGCGAAGAGACTGGCGGCCACGATGCGCGGCTCGACCACCGCGAGCCGAACGCCGATGGAGATCACTCCCCCCGAGTACCCGACCGGGCCGCCGATCCCGGGCAGCGGCAGGAGGGCGTCGAGGGCGGCCTGCCATTCCGGGACCGCCTTGTCGACGAGCGGGAGGACGAGGGCGTCGACGATCTCGTCGCTGACCGGCTCGCCCGCTTCCATGACCCGGCGCAGCTCGGCGCGGGCCTGCTCGGCGGCGGCCCAACGGGGCCGGTCGCCGCTCCCGGGGAGCTCGATGGTGGCCGCGGCGAAGCCGTCCGCCGCGGCGTGCCGGGCCCGTGCCACGAGCCGGGGGTACATCCTGTCCAGTCCGAGCGGGGGGTGGCCGAGCAGGATCAGCGGCGCCGGTGCCGGCGCGGATGCGGATGCGGATGCGGGCGTCCACAGGACACCGGGGATCTCGCCGAGCGTGAACGCGCGTTCGAGGACCCCGTCGTCGAGGCGCTGTTCGGAAGTGAGGTGAAGGCCCATGGTCGTGCCTTTCGGGAGTGCTGTTGAACGGCGCTCCCGGACGACCTATCGCCCGACCGTGACCCCGGAGGAGAGCACCCATGTCGAAACGTTCACGGGTACCACCTCCTCGTTCCCTCGCACGGCCTCCGCGGAAGGTAGCAGGGGCCGCCGTGGTCGGCCAACGGTTTTCCGTGCGGGCTCCGCGGCCGGATGCCAGCGGGTCGGAACACCACGCGGAGCTGCTCGGGGCCTCACGTACGCCTCGCGGGACTGGCTCGCCAGCCACCGACTCGTGCCCCCGCCTACCGGGGCTGAGCCCTCAACCGCCGATACCAGTCGCCGGACATCCGGGCCAGGTCGGAGTCGACGTACCAGCCCTGCTGCCGTTCCTCCGGTGTGAGCTGGCCGTCGATGGCCTCGGCGAGTTCCGCGGCTTCCGGGTCGTCCGGCCGGAAGAGGTCGAGGAGGTACTCCGCGGTGACGAACGACCGCGCGGCGTCGTCCTCGCCGAGTCGCCGGCCGGCGACCCCGAGCAGGTGGACGGCCCGGACGAGGGGAAGAAGGAAGCCGAACCGGCCGGCGTTCATCAGGCCGGTGAGACGGTGAACCGCCTCGTCCGCCACCGCCTTCGCCTCGGCCGCGTCCGGCGTGGCTTCCGAGAGGTTCAACGCGCCGCGACTGTAGGCGCTCCACTCGTCGGGGCCCAGCGCCTGTACGCACTGGCGTAACACGGCGAGCGCCTGTCGGTCACACGCACAGGCCAGCTCGTGCTCGCCGACCATGTGCATTCCGTTGGCGTATCCGACCAGCTGACGGGCCATGAAGACCCGGATCGAGACCTCGCCCGGTGGACAGGCGTCCAACGCCGCCCGGTACGCCACCATGGGGTTGTGGTCCAGGGCGCCGATCGCCTCCGCGTCGCCGAGTTCCGCCAGGAGCTGCACGTGGCTGTGGAGCACGGACGCGATGGCCATCTCGTCGGGCTCCTCCGCCCGGTACAGGATGTCCAGGGCACGGCGGCCGTCGGCGACGGCGGCCGGGAAGCCGCCGGTCACGGCGTGGAAGTGGGCGCGGGCCTCGAAGACGTGGGCCAGCCTCGCGTCTCGTTCGGGTGACGACGGCCGTGTCTCCAGGCTCGCGAGGAGGCGGGTGGTGACGGCCAGCCCCTCCTCCCACTCCCCGCGCCGGTCGAGGTCGACGAGCTGGTCGATCACGGCGTCATCCATGGCCCCAAGGATGGAGCGAGCGCCGTGTCGACGGCAACGCCGCAGTTGATCTCCCCAGGCGGCCCGCGCCGGTGTGCGTCGGCGAGGTGGTCACTCCAGGTCCTCCCACGTCCACGCGGCGGCGGCGCTCCCGTCGGGCTCCCGTCCGAAGCGGAAGCGTTCCCTGTGGCCGTCGATCCCGAGGAACTCGAAGAAGCGCCCGGCGGCCGGCAGCCGTGCGACCAGGACGTCGGCCAGCTCCGGCGGCCCCGCCTCCCGCAGGACGCTCAGCAGCCCGCCCACCGGATGCGGGTTGTCGAGGGGCGCGTGGCAGGCCATCCGCGCGGCCAGGGCGGCGGCCTGCTCCACGGCCCCGGCCGCCCGCAGGCTGTCCAACAGGACGCTGGCCGCCGCCAGATCGTCGAGGGAGACCTGGGAGGCGGGGTCGCGGGTCAGCAGGACGTCGAGCTGCTCCCGGGCCCCCACCTGCACCAGCCTGTCCAGCAGGCGGCCCAGCCCGAACGGCTCGTCGAGCGGGACACGACGGGCGGGATCACGGGCCAGCAGAACGTCGGCCTGTTCCCGAGCCTCCCCCTCCCGCAGGTCCGCCAGCAGCTCGCCGACCGCGTACGGGTCGTCGAGGGCGACGCCGGAGGCGGCCCGTGCGGCCAGGGCGGCGGCCTCCCCCACCGCGCCCACCCGCCGCAGACCCTCCAACAGCTCACCCACCGCCGACGGGTCGTCGAGCGAGACCGCACCAGCGGCCCGCGTAGCCAGGGCGGCGGCCTCCCCCACCGCGCCCACCCGCCGCAGACCCTCCAACAGCTCACCCACCGCCGACGGGTCGTCGAGCGAGACCGCACCAGCGGCCCGCGTAGCCAGGGCGGCGAGCTGCCCCACCGCGCCCACCCGCCGGAGAACCTCCAGCAGCCCACCCACCGAGAACGCGTTGTCGAGCGAGACCAGGGACGCCGGGTCGCGCGCCACCAGCGCGTCGACCTGATCCCGGAGCTCCACCCCCCACACGCTGCTCAGCAGCCGGCCCACCACCCACGGGTCGTCGAGCGGGACCTCACGGACGGCCCGCGCGGCCAGGGCGGCGGCCTGCTGCCCCGCTCCCACCCGCCGCAGACCCTCCAGCAGCCCACCCACCGCGAACACGTCGTCGAGACGAACGTGGGTGGCGGGGTCGCGGGCCAGCAGCACGTCGACCTGCTCGGCCGCCTCGACCTCGCACAGGCTGTGCAGCAGCCGGCCCACCCCGTACGGACTGTCGAGCGAGACCCGGGAGGCGGGGTCGCGGGCCAGCAGCACGTCGACCTGCTCGGCCGCTCCGACCTTCCGCAGGCTCTCCAGCAGTCCGCCCACCTCGGACGGGGAGTCGAGGGAGACCTGGGAGGCGACCCGCCCGGCCAGGGCGGTGACGTGCTCCCAGGCCCCGGCCTCCCGCAGGAACCTCAACGAGTTGCCCACGGCGAGCGGGAGATCGAGGGAGACCTGGGAGACGGCCCTCGCGACCACGGCGCCGGCGTGCCCCGTCACCCCGGCCATCAGCAGCCGTGCCAGCAGCCTGACCACCGCGAGCGCGTCGCCGAGGGGGACCCGGGTGGCGGCCCACTCGGCGGGACGCTGGTCGGTGGGGTGGAGCTCGTGCAGGTGGTGGAGGAGGGACGTGGCGGCCGAGGCGCTGTGGGGGGTGGCGTTCTTGTGGAGTTGGGCGGCGTCCCGGTACAGCCCGCGGTCCCACGCCGCGTCGCCGAGGGCTTCCAGGTCGGTGGGGTGGGCGTGGGTGGCTGCCGCCGTCCAGAAGTCGACGGGCGGGATCTGGCCGGCGCGGTGGCGGCGGCCGTGTTGGTCGAGGTAGTCGGCCAGCCGGTAGTGCGGCCCGGACGGCCCCGAGGGCGCTGACGGCTCGGACGGCGCTGACGGCCCGGAGTCGGGTGGGGCCGCTTCGACGCGCGGGGTGCCGGCGGCGGTGCGGCGCCCACGCCTCCGGTTGCGCGGCTCGCCGTTCCTGACGGCGGTGAGGATGCCGGGGATGCCCTTGCAGGGCTGCGTGACGTACGCGAGCGCCCGCGGCAGCCAGTCCTCCTCGGTACGGTCCCACGCGTCGTCGGTGAGGTAGCCGGGCGCGGCCTCGGCCAGCCAGGCCAGCGGGATGTGGGGTCCGGCGCCGAGGCGGCGGGCGTCCATGGCCGCGTTGATCAACGCCCTGGTCGCGGGCGGCGCGTGGTCGTAGCGCTCCATCAGGACGGGGACCCCGGCCAGGTACTGGGTGACCCGGCCGTCGCGGGCCTGTTCGGCGGCCTCGCCGAGCCGGGGATCGTCGCCGGCCGCGTCGCCCAACGCGACGAGGTCGGCGCCGGTGAACGCGTCCGGCACGGTGATGCTGTGCCCCTCCAGCAGCTGCCGGGCGTCGGCGTGCGGGTCCGTCGCGGTGCCCGAGGGTGTGGTGAGGGTCCGCCAGTACTTCGGCCAGAGGGTGGCCAGCACGAGGACCGGGGCGCGCCGGGCGTCGCGCAGGAGGGCGCGCAGGCCCGCGGCGACCCGTTCGCCGAGCGGTTCGGGAGCCAGGTAGAACTGAGCCTCGTTCAGCCAGACCACGGTGTGCGGGGCGACGTCGGCCAGTTCGGCCAGCGCGGCGTCGGGGCGGGTGGGGTCGATCGGGTGCCACAGCCGCCAGGGTTCGGGCCGCGTCCGCAGCGGGGCGAGGGCCTCCCAGCAGGCGCGGGTCTTGCCGGTGGAGGAGCCGCCCACCAGCACCGCGATCCGGCTGGTTCCGTCGGCGGCCCGCGCCACCGCCTCGGCCAGCCGGCGGTCGTGCTCGCGCGGCACGTACGCCGGCAGCACCGGCAGCGTCGGCGGGCCGGCGCCGTCCGGCGCGCTGATCGCGCGGTGCACCTCCAGGTGGAACGGGTCGGTGACCTCGCCGAGCGGCCTGCCCGGCCGCATCCGCTCCAGCACCGCCCGGCCCTGCTCCGCCCGCACGGCGACGCCCGTCGCGTCCCCGCGACGACGGGCCTCGGCCCGGTAGACGCCGCGCCACCGCTCCGCCTCCAGCAGCGCGGCCACGGCCGGGTCGCGGGTCAGCCCGGCGCGCTCGGCCTGGGCGCGCACGGCCCGCACGAGGGCCAGCAGCGGGTCGACCTCCTGCGGGAACTGGCCTCTGACCAGCCAGTTCCCGATCGTCGTCGGGCTGACCCCGGCGGCGTGGGCCAGTGCCCGATCCGACGGGCGGCCCCGTAACCGGTCCCGTCGGAACGCCGCCAGTTCGGCGACCACCACGGCGTACTCCGCTGTCCGCCCCTCCATCGCCGCGCCCTCCCCGCTCCCCGCTCCCTGCGGTCGTGTCCACGTTCCCCGTGGACGACCCCGTGGACACCAGTGGACGCACGGACCGCCGCGCCCGGCAAGTCCGCCGCTCACGCGGCCCCGGCGGGGCGCGGGGTGTCCGGGGTTCGCCGGACTCCTGTGGGACGGCTCCGTTGACGGGCAGCCTCGGACACGTCCCGCCCTCCACCCACCACCACGGGGAGTCCCGCGATGAGTCCCACCCAGACGCTGTCCCTGCTGCTGGCCCTCTCCCTCGCCCTCAACGTCGCGATCGCCGCCGGTCTGCTGGACCGTCGCGCCGGAGCGTCCGTCCCGCGGGCGATCCTGACGGGCGCGGGCGCCGCGGCCACCGCCCTCGGCGTCTACTTCGCCGCCCTCACCGCCTACGTGTGAGGGCGACACGGCCTTCCCGCTCCCCGCTCCGACGGCTCCAGCCCTCCCGAGCGTTCCGAGCGTCCGTGTCGTTCGTTTTGAGTCGGATCGCCCGATCCGGGTAGAAGCGCCGACGCGACCGGCCTCGTCGGTGGCCCAGGAACGGAAGAACGGAAGAGCGAAAGAACGGAAGGAGGAGCCCATGAGCTCGGTGGAGCCGTTTCCGGCGGAGGAGTACGAGCGGCGGCGCGCCACGGTGCGGTACGCGCTGGCCAGGCTCGGGCTCGCCGCCGCGGTCATCACCGCCCCGGAGGACGTGTACTACCTCAGCGGCCTGCGCAACCAGGGCCACTTCGTCTTCACCGCCCTCGTCCTGGACACCCGCTCCGGGGCGGCGACGCTGGTGGCGCGGGAGATGGAGGCGCCGACGGTGGCGGCCCAGACCGGCGGCTGCGCGTTCGCCGGGTACGCCGACGGCCAGGACCCGTGCGCCGTGCTCCACGAGGTGGTGGGCCCGCTCGGGCGCGACGAGCGACGCGTCGGGTACCAGCCCGAGTCCCTGTCGCTGCCGGTGGCGGTGTGGCGGGGCGTCGACCGGGTCCTCGGCTCGCCCGAGTGGGTCGACTGCGCCGCGGCGGTGACCGAGGCCCAGGCGGTCCGCTCCGAGCGCGAGATCGCCTGCCTGCGCGAGGCCGCCAGGCTCTCCGCCGTCGGCGTGCGCGCCGGCGTCGCCGCGGCGGCCGGCCGCCGCACGGGCGGGGAGCTCGTCGGCGCGGTGCAGGAGGCGATGCTGTCGGCCGGGAGCGACTATCCGGGGTTCGTGCCCCTGGTGCGGGCCGTGCGCCAGATCAGCCAGGAACACGTCGCCTGGACCGAGGACCCGTTCACGCCCACGGACGCGCTGTTCTTCGAACTGTCCGCCGCCGTCCAGCGCTACCACGCCCCCCTCGGGCGGACCGTGCTCCCCCACGGCAGCCAACGGGGCGGCGCCGCGGCCGAGCTCTCCCACGCCGGGCTGGCCGCGATCGTCGCCGGGCTGCGCCCCGGCCGCACGGCGCAGGACGTGTTCGGGGACTGGCGGTCCACGATCGAGGCCGGGCTCGGCCGGCCCTACCAGCGGCACCACTGCGGGTACTCGGTCGGCATCGGCTTTCCCCCGAGCTGGATGTCGGGGCGGGTCGACAGCCTGCGGCCGGGCAACACGACGGTGCTGCGCCCCGGCATGACCTTCCACGTGCAGTCCTGGGTTCTCGATCCGCGCCTCGGAACGTTCGCGCGTTCCGACACCGCGCTCGTCACGGACGACGGCGGCGAACTCCTCACCGAGGACGCGCCGCGCTCTCCCGTACGCCCGGCGTAGACCGGCGCGAGAAAAAGGCCACCGTCATCCCTTTCGTTTCGGCTTCGCAGAAAAGCGCGGACCGCACCCGACCGCACGGCGAGTCGCCGCAGAACCGTTTCCACCACGCGATTCCGCCACCGCCTCGCGACGACCACTTCCAATCCGCAGAAAAAGCACAGCAGCCCCGACCCTCCAGCAAAACGTTATTTCCCCGGAACGGCCGCGAGGAAAGTACGACGAGCCAAAGAAACAAAGAACCACAAAGCAGAATCCTTTTGTCGAACCATTCACCCCAACGGATGACGAAGAAAGCGATTGGGAGAAGGGGGCATGGGAAGGCAGAAGACTGTCCTTCTCCTATTCGACCAGGAGGGTCGATATGAAGAGTGCTTTCTCCCGTTGCGCGGCGGTCGCCGCACTCGCGATGATCGCCTGCGCGGGAACGGTGAGCCCGGCGACGGCCCAGCTGCCCGCCGTCACCCTGTACTCGGTCACCTACAAGATCGACTTCAGCCAGCCAGGCGACGCCGGCTCCGGCCCCGAGCCCTACGGGTACGTCCGCCTCGACTACAAGGACGGCGGCCACGTCAACCTGTGGGAGCAGACCGAGTCGGGGGCCGACACCCTCAGCACCTACGGGCCCGTCACCACGGCCCCGCTCGACATCTCGAAGGTCAAGACCATCTCCGCCGACGTCGACGAGGACGACAACATCGGGGACGACGAGATCGGGTACGGCACGAAGGACTGGGCCGGCAAGGGTGAGTACACCTTCACCGAGGAGGACGGGAGCACCACGCTCACGATCATCTCGGTGAACGAGATCAAGTAGCCCGCGAGCCTCACCGCCGACGTCGGTCCTCGCCGGGCTCCGAACGGCCTGACTCCCGGGGTGACCCGAGGGATCAGGCCGTTCACCACTTTTCCCTTCATCTACCGAAGAAACGAATCGGCGATCCCCGCCACCCCGATTTCCGGTCGTTCACGAACAGGCGAAACGATGCATCGGAGAATCCGGGCGTCGACGCACCACGCGCCCCGGGTCCGGAAATCGTCCGTGATCCCCGGATCAACGACTGATGCTATGGAGCCAAGAACTCCACCAAACGAGTGGCCGCCTCATGAATTCGGCACTCCGAACACAACGGCCTGGCTAGCATCGGCCGTCCCACGACAGACGCCACCAAGAGGGTTCTGGCATGAGTGCGATCTCGCAGGTGTACACGAACGCCACCAACTTCGGCAGCGCGGTCTCCGGCGGCGTCGATCCACGGACCGGGCTCTTCAACCTCCAGATCACCCTCGGCCACCTCGTCGGAAACCGGAACCTCGGTCCCTCCGTTCCCCTGGAGTTGAGCTACTCTCCGCTCACCAGGACGGACACGGGATTCGGGCAGGGCGTCTCGCTGGGCGTGACCACCTACGACACCGAGAACCGCCTGCTGACCCTGTCCACCGGCGGGCAGTACCTGGTCCAGGAGACCGCGACGAAAGTCGTCCTCCTCCAGAACAAGCTCGACACGGTGCGCATCACCAAGGACGAGGACTCCTACCGGATTCACCACAAGTCCGGCACCGTGGAGATCCTGACGGGCCCCCGGAACGCGTTCAGCCTCAAGGTGCCGACCGCGCTGCTGACCCCCGCCGGCCGCCGCGTCTCCCTGAGCTGGGACTTCACCGGCCCCCTCCCCCGCCTGAAGGAGATCAGGGACGAGACCGACAGACTGCTGACGGCCGAGTACCACGGCACCTCCAAGGTCACCCTGCACGTCCTGCCCGACTGCTCCGAGCGCTACGACGTCGACCTGCGCCTGCGCAACGGCCTGCTCGGGAGCGTGCACCACTTCGGGCTCGGTCAGAACGAGCCGCTGGTGTGGGACTTCACCCACACACCGATGGGCGAGCACGAGGAGTGGGGCGTCTGGATCACCGGCACGAGCATGCCGGGCGGGATGTCGGAGACGGCGCACCACACCCACAACGGGCACCAGTTCCCGCAGCTCGCCGGGTTGTCCCCCCTCCCCTACGTCCACCGCCTCGTCCAGGTCTCGGGCGGCGAACAGCCGGTCATCGCGGCGTCGTACGGCTACACCGACACGAACTTCCTCGGCGGCCACTCCAACGAGTCCTGGGACACCGACAAGGACGACCTCTACGACATCCTGACCGGGTACTCCTACGGCTCCACGGAGACGCGGGACTGCCGCGTGGTCACCTCCGAGGGCGCGCAGGGCACCCAGACCACGCGCACCCTCCGCCACTACAACCACCTGCACCTCCAGACGACCGAGACCACGCAGCAGAACGCCTGCTCCCACCACGTCCAGACCGACTACTACGCGGTGGTCGGCCAGCCCTTCGCACAGCAGCGGCCACAGTTCCAGCTCCCGAGGAAGCGCACCGTCACCTGGACCCGCCCCCCGGGCTCCGGGAGCGGGGACGCCTCCCGCAGCGAGGTCACGGAGACCACCTTCGACGAGGCGGGCAACCCGCTCACCCAACTCGACCCCGACGGCAGGCTCACCGAGTGGGCCTACTACCCGGCCGAGGGCAGCGGCTCCGACTGCCCACCCGAGCCCAACGGGTTCGTCCGCCTCCTGAGGAGCGTCACCCGCACCCCCGCGCCGGGCACCGGCTTCGACGACGCCCCCGTCTACCGGACGAGCTACCGCTACGAGGGGCACACCACCCCGGACGCGCGGGTGAGCACCGCGGTGCTGAAGTCCGAGGAGCGGCAGTACGCCGGGAAGGCCCTCCTCAGGCGCGAGACGTTCACCTACTCCACCTCCACCTCACCCGGCACGGAGTTCGGCCGCGTCACCGGCTTCGTCGAGACCGAGTACCCGAACGGCGAGAACGGCACGTCGTACGCCACGACCCACACCTTCACCTTCTCGACGGAGGGCGAGGCCCTCGACCAGGCCCACACGCTGGCGACCCACGACGGCCTCACGACGACCCGCTCCCAGAAGCGCTCCCGGTTCACCGGCCGCCTGTGGTCCACCACCGACCCCCAGGCCAACAGGACGACCCTGACGTACGACGGCCTGGGCCGCTCCCTCGTCCGCACCGTCAACCCGGGCACCCCCCACGAGGCGAAGGAGACCCACACCTACGCCATGGGCGGCAGCACCGCGCCGTTCGTCGTCACCTCCACCGACGAGCGGGGCAACCAGCTCCGCGAGACCCTCGACGGCGCCGGCCGCCCGATCCTGCGCGAGCAGAAGGACATCGACGACGACGGCCAGGGCACCTGGTACACGGTGCAGACCCTGCGCTACGACGACCAGGGCCGGGCCTCGGCGATCACCGCCCTCGACCAGGTCCGCGGCGGGAAGAAGACCCAGCTGACCCGGAGCTTCTCCTACGACGACTGGGGCGAGCTGGAGACCACCCGCTTCGACGACGGGGCGGCCCACGTCACCCGCGCCGATCCGGTCACGCGGACGACCACGAGCCAACTGCTGGGCGGCGGCGCCCCGGTCAGCGGCACCGAGGTGACGACCCACACCCTGCGGGGCGAGGTGGTGAGCGTCGAGCGCCGCGACCGCGGCGGCGCGTCCGTGAGCCAGCGAACGTCGAAGCGCGACGGCTGGGGCCGGCTGCGCAGCGAGACCGACGAGCTGGGGAACACGACGGAGTACGCCTACGACCCGCGCGGCCGCGTCGTCAGGACCACGCTGCCGGACGGCACGAGCGTCACCCGCGGCTACGCGCCGTTCTCCCCGGACGACGAGCTGGTCACGGAGATCGCCGTCGGCGGGAAGCGCTACGGCACGCAGACCTTCGACGGCCTGGGCCGCCTGAAGGCCACCACCTCGGGCGGGCGGGCCTGGTCCTACGACTACGCCGCCACCGGCGACCCGTTCCCGTCGTCGGCCACGACACCCGACGGCGTCCCCCGCACCTACCAGTACGTCCCCCAGCTCGACAACGCCCTCGCGCGGCTCCAGGCGGGCACCCTCACCCAGCGGTTCGAGCACGAACCGGCCTCCGGCCTGCTGAGGAAAGCCGACGAGAGCGACACCTCCGCCCCGGGAAGCGGCGCCAGGGTCGCGCGCGACTACTTCCCGTCGGGCCGCCCGCGGAAGGACACCACCCAGCCAACCGGCCACCCCGAGGACACCACGCGCACGAGCTACACGGTGGGCGGCCTCGAACAGAGCTACACGGGCGTGGACGACGTCGTCCAGACGACCACCTTCGACGACCACGGCCGGGTCTCCACGGTCGCGGACCAGGACATGCAGGCGTCGTTGGGCTACGACAGCGCCGACCGCCTCACCACATGGACGGCCAAGGACTCCTCGGGCCACACGCTCACCACGACCCTGACCCTGGACGACTTCGGGCGCGAGACGCAGCGCACGATCACCCACAGCCAGGGCACGTCGTGGACGCTCACCCAGACCTGGCAGAAGAACGACCTGCTGAGCGGCCGAACGCTGAAGCAGGGCGACACGACCCTGCGGAAGGAGACCTTCACCTACGGCGCCCGCAACGAGCTCACCGCCTACAGCTGCGAGGGGACCAGGCCGCCGCGGGACGCGTACGGCAACACCCTCACCCGGCAGACGTTCACCCACGACGGCTACGGCAACGTCACGTCCTGCACGACCGACTTCGTCTCCGGCGAGGGCAACGACCCGTCCTGCACGGCCGACCTCACCCCCGGCACCGACACCGCGACCTACCGGTTCGAGAACGCGGACGACCCGTGCCAACTCACGAGCGTCGAGCACACCCACTGCCTGTACCCGGCCAGGACCGAGCTGCGCTACGACTCCGCCGGCCGGCTCGTCTCCGGCCTGCACTACGACTCCGCCGGCCAGCTCATCGCCGACGGCGCCGGGCACACCCTCTCCTACGACCCCCTGGGCCGCCTGAAGTCCGCCGGGCCGGCCAGCGGGACCGGACCCGCCAGCGGCTACGGATACGACCCGCTGGACCGGCTGCTGA
The DNA here is from genome assembly GCF_052245655.1 of Streptomyces sp. 4N509B. NCBI lineage: Bacteria > Bacillati > Actinomycetota > Actinomycetes > Kitasatosporales > Streptomycetaceae > Streptomyces > Streptomyces sp. 4N509B. The sequence continues at coordinate 37,958 of NZ_JBQQBZ010000037.1, read as the reverse complement.
CCCAGGAGACGGACGCCTCCACAAGCGTGCTTTCCTACCACGGCGACCGGCTCGCGACGGTGACCGACGGCGAGCGGCACACGCGCCTGCTCCAGCTCGACGCGGCCTGCGTGGCCCAACACCGCGACGGCGCCCAGGCCGAGACCCGGCTGCTCGGGACGGACGGCAAGCGCACCGTGCTGGTGTCGGCGACGGGCGCTCAGCACACGGAGCACGCGTACACCGCCTACGGCCACCGCCCCGTCAGCGCGACGGACGACGTCCTCGGCTTCGACGGTCAACGGACCGACCCCGTCCTCGGCTGGCTGCACCTCGGCAACGGGTACCGCGCCTACGACCCCGTGACGATGCGGTTCACCACCCCCGACAGCCTGAGCCCGTTCGGCGGCGGCGGGATCAACCCGTACGTGTACTGCCTGGGCGACCCCGTCAACCGGACCGACCCGTCGGGGCACCTGAGCTGGCAGGCGTGGGTGGGCATCGGCATCGGGGTCGCGAGCCTGGCGTTCGCCGCGTTCACCGCCGGCCAGTCGATCGTGGCGGCGGGCGGCGTGATGGCGGCGATCAGCGCGGCCTCGACGACGAGCCTGGTGCTCGGCGCCGTCGGCGCGGTCTCCGACGTCACCGGGATCGCCAGCGCCGCACTGGAGGAGGTGTCACCGCAGGCGTCGTCGATCCTCGGATACATCTCGCGCGCCACCGGTGTGCCCGGCCTCGTCAGGAAGGCCGTGGAGTGGCCGCAGAAGATCTACCGCATGGCCGGCCGCGGCTCGAAGGTCGCCAGGGACGCCGAACGAACGGCGCTGCTGAAGCTGAAGGCCGGGGACGACGCGGCCACCTCGACCGGGTTCAACCCCACCAACAGGTTCACGCCCACCGTCACCCCCCAGGGCAAGAGGGTGTGGCTGACCAACGAGGTGGCCACCGCGGAGGACATCCAACCGATCATCCGGGACGCGATGAAGAACAAGACCCGGCTCAGAATCCTGAGCGGCCTTCACGGCACCGAGGACGGCACCTGGGGAAGACCGGACCGCCAGCTGTACCTGGGGTCGCGCGAGGCCGCCCGCGTCGTCGCGAAACAGCTCAACGGTTCGCGAGGACCTCGCGTCGCCAAGCTCACGTCCATGGAGTACCGGAACCTGGCGACGGTGGGGCCGAAGAAGCTCAAGGAACTCCTCCTGGACGACGTCGACACCATCGTGGCGCCCTGCTACAGCGCCCGCAACGCGTACGTCAGGCAGTGCCTCAACCTGCCGCAGTGGAGGAGGGCACCGTCCGTCGACAGCGACATCAACATCGATGACATCTGAAGCACCCGGCTGGTGAGAACCGCGCCATCCCGCGCAGACGAAGGAGACAGGACATGGCGGACTGGACGTCCGTATCGAAGCTCTCGGTGGTACTGGAGACCGGCGAGCAGCAGTGTGAGACCGAAGCCGACGCCAAGGGAAGGATCGGCGTGGTGATCAGCATCCAGCCGACCGACGACAACGGCAACCCCATCGAGGTCGACGCGACCACGCTGAACGACAAGACGTCGCTCATCGACTACGTCGACGAGTCGGAGATCCCGCTGAGGAACGCCTCGATCACCCAGGACTGGAGCTACGAGAAGGCCAGCAGCCCCGAGGTGAAGAAGGGCAGGACCCCCCAGCTCAGGTTCGAGGTCTACCACTCCAAGGACCCCGTGCACGCCAAGGCGATCGGCGTCCTGGTCACGACCGCGAAGGGCCCCTCCTACTACAGCTCGCTGAACGGGACGTACCACAGCTCGGTCCGGATCAGGCCGGTGACGAGCTAGCGACGGGCGGACGGCCCGGAGGACATGGCGCTACTCCTCCGGGACGCCCTTCTCGGGACCGGCGGCCGACCCACGCCGAGGGTGGCGTCGTTGGCGTTCGGCGCGGATCGCCTGGTCGGGGGCGGGCGGGCCGCCCGGCGCGTCGGGCTCCGCCTCCCACGCGTGGACCGCGGCCATCAGCTCCATCAGGTCGGCGTAGCTCGCGTGCTCGGCGCGGCAGGCGGCGCATTCGCCAAGGTGCGCCGTAACGACCCGCCAGTCGTGGGCGTCCAGCCCTCCGAACGCGTAGGCCGCGAGCCCGATGCGTACCTGTTCACAGTCCACCGTCTCTCTCCAGTCGCTGGCCGTCTCCGCCGTGACGACGCTCGGGCTCCGATGGTTCACAACGGAGCGTCAACCGTGTGGGGGCGTGAGTGAACCGCCCGGGGGCGGCGTCCGTTGACCGCGGCGCACGGCCCGACCGTACCGCCCCGGAATCCTGGAGAGACCCATGAACCTCAGGTGGCCGCTGATCACCGCGATCCTCGCTCTGACCACCGCCCTGGCGATCGTGCTCGCCACCGTGCCCGACGACGGCTCCGACGGCGACGCGGGGGGCGAGACGACCGGCGCCGTCGGCGAGGACGAGGCCGCCGAGTCCCCGCCGACGGACGACGCCGCGCCGGCCGGACCGGAGGACGTGCCGGAGCTGGACGCCGCCGACCGGATCAGCGAGCCGCGCCCGGGCGAACAGGCCCGCTACGTCGGCATCAGCGACGACGGGGCGTTCGCGGTCGTGATCATCGTCTGGGGAGACGAGGTGGTCGCCTACGCCGGTGACGGCGCGCGGCGCGAGGCCTGGCTGAACGGCGCCCCCGCGGGTGACACCCTGGCGCTGACGGGCGCCGACGGCGCCTTCCTCGACGCGAGCGTCGCGGGCGGCGAGGTGACGGGGATCGCGGCACAGGGGGACTGGCAGATCGGGTTCACCCTGCCGTTGGCCGAGGCGCCGGCAGGGGTGTACCGGGCGGGCGGCGAGATCGGCCGCGAGGACGTGGGGTACAGCCTGGTCGTGCTGCCCGACGGGACCCAGGCGGGCATCGCGTGGACCGACGGAGAGCCGGAGCCGGCACCCGCGTTCGACCTGATGACCGGGGAGCTGTCGGACCGTGGCGAGTCCTTCACCGTCGACCCGGTCGGCCGCGGCCAGCTCTGACGCAGGTGGCTCTGGCGCGGGCGCCGAGCCGCACGGGAATCCGGGCCCGGACGCGGGCCCGGACCCGGATGGCGGTGGCGCCGGCTCCCACGCCGGTATTCGTGACGGAGTTCGTGACGGAGTTCGTGACGGAGTTCGTGACGGAGTTCGTGCCAGCGATCGTGACGGAGACCGCTTCGAAGGTCGTGCCGAAGGTCGTGCCGAAGGTCGCTCTGGAGTTCGTTCTGGTGCTCGTGCTGACGCCGTTGTGGGCCTCGGTTCTGACACGGCCTCAGCCCGACAGCACGCCACGGTTGCGCAGCGCCTCGCGCAGCGCCCGCGCCGCGTAGTACGTGCGGGACTTCACGGTGCCGGGGGGCACGCCCAGCACCTCGGCGGTCTGGCTGACGGTGCGGCCCAGGTAGTACACGTGCAGCAGCACCTCCCGCTGGAAGGGCTGGAGGTCGCCCATCGCCTCCACCACGAGCTGCGCCGTGAGCGCCTGCTCGATGCCGTCGGCGCCGTCGGCCAGGGGCAGCCGCGTCGCGTCCAGCTCCGCCGCCTCCGGCGGACGCGCCTGCTGGGCGCGGTGGCCGTCGATGACGAGGTGGCGCACGACGGTGAAGAGCCAGGGCCGTACCCCCTCCGCGGTCGGGTCGAGCTCGCTCGCGTGCTGCCAGGCCCGTATCGCGGCCTCCTGGAGGACGTCCTCGGCGCGGTGCCAGTCACCTCCCAGCAGCCGTGCCGCGAAGCGGAGGACGACTGAGCCGTGCCGTTCGTACAGGGCGCGGAGGAACTCCTCCGGACGCTGCTCGGTCGTGGGGTCCGCTGCTAAGACACTGGTCTTCATGCTCTCGGTCCCTCGTCGTGCGGAACGGTTCGCGCGGGTCGACGCTGAGTCCGCGTTCCGAATGAACGTAGAAAAGACCTGGTTCCGAGAAAGTGCCGAAGAAGTGCCGAAAAACTGACGCCTGGCCCGATCGCCGCGAGGGGCCCTCGTCGGTTACACTCCGTGTTTGTGCGATTCGCTGTGTTAGGCCCGGTCAGAGCGTGGCGGGACGACGTCGAGATACACCTGGGGCCGCCGAAGCGGCGGGCCCTTCTCGCCCTGCTCCTGGTGCGCGCGGGACGGCCGGTGAGTCTGAGTGAGATCGTAGACGTTCTGTGGCAGCGCGACCCCCCGCACAGCGCGGTCAACGTCATTCACCGGCATGTGGGCGCGGTGCGCCGGCTGGTGGACACCGGGCAGCTGGTGCGCGGCTCGGGCGGGTACCGGCTGGACGCCGGGGAGGACGCGGTGGACCTGCTGCGTTTCCGCCGCCTGGCCGAGCGGGCCCGGTCGGCCGCCGCCACGGGGGCGCCGCACGAGGCCGCCGCGCTGCTGGTCGAGGCGCTGTCGCTGTGGCAGGGCGACACGGCCACGGGCATTCCCGAGGAGATCCGCGCCCACCCCGTCTTCGCCTCGGTGGACCGCGAGCTGCTCGCCGCGGTCACGGAGGCGGCCGACGTCGCGCTCCGCTCGCCCGCGCCCGAGCGGGTGCTCGGCGCGCTGCGCCGGGCCGCCACCCGCCATCCGCTCGACGAGGCGCTTCAGGCCCGGTTGATACGGGTGCTGGCCGCGACGGGCCGTCAGGCCGAGGCGCTCGACGTGTTCCAGTCGGTGCGGGGCCGCCTCGCCGAGCAGCTCGGCATCGATCCGGGCGCGGAGCTGCGCGCGGCGCAGCAGGCGGTCCTGCGCCAGACCGTCACTCCCCCGGTCACCGCCGGGGCCGGCGCCGGTTCGGGCACCGGGTCGACGGTGCCCGCGACGGCCGTCCCCGCCGCGGCCGGCGCCGGCCCGGCCGCCACCGACACCGCCGCCACCAGCTCCCTCACCGTCACCGTCACCGACCCCGCGCCCGTGCCACCCGAGGGCGAGGCTGACGGCGTGGCCGACGGCTCGGCCGTCACGACGGCCGTGGAGGCTCCGCCACGCCTGCCTCCCGCCGAGGAGCCGCGCCCCGCCGGCGACCGGATTCGCCCCGCCCAGCTCCCGGCCGACCTCGCGAGCTTCGGCGGGCGCCACACCGAGCTGTCCACCGCCGACACCTTCCTGCCCACCGACGACCTCGCCGGCCCCGCGCCCGTCGTCATCACGGCCATCGGCGGCATGGCCGGCATCGGCAAGACGACCCTGGCGATCCACTGGGCCCACCAGATAGCGCACCGCTTCCCCGACGGCCAGCTCTACGTCAACCTGCGCGGCTTCGACCCCACCGGCCAGGTCGTCGCGCCGTCCGAGGCGTTGCGCGGCTTCCTCGACGCCCTCGGCGTCAACCCGCGCCACGTCCCCTCCAGCGGCGAGGGCCAGGCCGCGCTCTACCGCAGCCTGCTCGCGGGCCGCCGCGTCCTCGTCGTGCTGGACAACGCCCGCGACGCCGAGCAGGTCCGCCCCCTGCTGCCCGGCGCCCCCGGCTGCCTGGTCATCGTCACCAGCCGCGACCGGCTCCAGGGCCTGCTCGCCGCCGACGGCGCCCGCCCGTTGACGCTCGGTCTGCTGACGACGGAGGAGGCCCGCGAGGTGCTGGCGGGCCGCGTCGGCGGCGCGCGGGTCGCGGCCGAGCCGGAGGCGGTGGACGAGATCATCATCCACTGCGGCCACCTGCCGCTGGCCCTGGCCGTCGTCGCCGCCCGCGCCGCCGCCAACCCGGCGTGGCCGCTGGCCGCGCTGGCGGCCGAGCTCCGCGAGGACCAGGGCGGGCTCGACGCGCTGAGCGACTTCAGCGACGGCGACCCGGCGACGGACGCGCGCAGCGTCTTCTCCTGGTCCTACCAGGCCCTCGGCCCCGACGCGGCCCGGCTCTTCCGGCTGCTGGCCGTGCACCCGGGCGGCGACGTGACGGCCCCGGCTGCGGCGAGCCTCGGCGGCCTGCCGCCCCGCCGCGCCCGCGCGCTGCTGGCCGAGCTCACCCGCGCGCACCTGCTCAACGAGCAGTCGCCCGGCCGGTACACCTTCCACGACCTGCTGCGTTCCTACGCCGTCGAGGTCGCCGAGGAGCACGACCCGGCGGACACGCAGGCCGCCCGCCACCGCGTCTTCGACCACTACCTCCGCACCGCGCAGGCCGCCGCCGGCCTCCTCATCCCGGCGCGCTCGGAGCGGCTCCCGCTCCCACCACCCGCGCCCGGCGCCTCGCCGGGGACCTTCCCCGACCCGCCCAGCGCCGCCCTGTGGTTCGGCGCCACGCTGTCGGTGCTGCGGTCCGCCGTCGAACAGGCCGCCGCCACGGGCTTCCCCCGCCACGCCTGGCAGATCGCGTCCACCGTCGACCTCTTCCTGGACCGGAAGGGACGCTGGCAGGAGCAGCTGGTCATACAGCGGCACGCGCTGGAGGCGGCGCAGCGCTCCGGGGACCGGCTGGGCGAGGCGTTCAGCCGCCGCGCGCTCGGCTTCGCCCACGTCCGGCTGGGCAACCACGAGGACGCCGGCCTGTACCTGACGCGCGCCCTGGAGATCTTCACCGAGCTCGGCGACCGCAACAGCCAGGGCCGCACCCGCCGCCTGCTCGCCTTCCGCGCCAACACCCTCAACCACCACGACGACGCCCTCGACCACTACGGCCGCGCCCTGGAGGACTACCGCGCGACCGCCTACGTGGACGGCCAGGCCGGCGTCCTCAACGAGATCGGCTGGACGTACATCCTGATCGGCGACCACCACCGGGCGCTCGTCGAATGCCGCGCCTCGCTCGCCCTCCACCAGCGGATGGAGAACCGCAACGGCGAGGCCGCCACCTGGGACAGCCTGGGCTACGCCCACCACCACCTCGGCGAGTACGACGAGGCGCTCGACTGCTACGGGCAGGCCCTGGCCATCTACCGCGCGATCAGCGACTCGTACCTGGAGGCCGACACGCTGCACCACATCGGCGACACCCACCAGGCGCGCGGCGACGCCGCGGGCGCCGCCGCGGCCTGGGGGGAGGCCCTTCGGCTCCTGGAGAAGATCGACCACCCCGAGAGCCGCCTGGTGCGGGAGAAGCTGAACGGGCTGCGCTAGGCCGTGTCGTTCGGCTCGTGGCAGGGGCCGCTCAGGCGTTGAAGCCGCCGTCCACCGTGATCGTCGTGCCCGTGACGAACGCGCCGCCGGCGCCCGCCAGGTGGGCGACGGTCGCCGCGATCTCGTCCGGCCTCCCGAAGCGGCCGAGGGCCGTGAACGACCGGATGGTGTCGGCGTACGGCCCGTCGGCCGGGTTGGCGTCGGTGTCGGTCGGGCCGGGCTGGACGACGGTGACGCTGACGCCGCGCGGGCCGAGCTCCCGGGCCAGCCCCCGGGTCATACCGACCAGCGCCGACTTCGTCATCGCGTACAGGCTGTACCCGGGGAAGAGGACGCGGTCGGCCACCAGGCTGCCGATGCTGATGATCCGGCCGCCGCCGTCCGACGGCAGGTGGGGGGCGGCGGCGCGGGCGGCCACCAGCGGCGCCCGCACGTTGACGGCGAGGGCGCGGTCGATCTCCGGCGTCGTCAGCTCCTCGACGGGAGCGGTGGGGAAGACGCCCGCGTTGTTGACGAGGATGTCGAGCCGGCCGAAGGCGGCGACCGCCTGCTCGACCGCCCCGGTGACCGCCGCCTCGTCGGCGGAGTCGGCCCTGACGGCGAGGGCCCGCCGGCCGGCCGCCTCCTTGGTCTCCTCCACGAGCCGTGTGGCGCGCTCCTCGCTGCGCTCGTAGGTGAAGACGACGTCGGCACCACGGGCGGCCAGGGCACGCACCACCGCCGCCCCGATGCCCCGGGTCCCGCCGGTGACCAGCGCGACCCGGCCGTCGAGCGGTGTGGAGCCTTCGAATCCTGGGAACTCGTTCATGCCCGCCAGCCTCGCCCGGATCCCCCACGGGACGCTGGCGGGAATCGGCCGCCTCGTTCGCCGCCGCCTCGTTCGCCGCCGCCGGGCACGGCCGGCCGGGCGCGGCCGTCCGACCGTTCCCGACCGTCTCCGACCGTCGTCCCCGGCACGCCACGCCGATGAGTTCCACGGCGATGGAAAGTCCCCACCGAACGCCGCACCATGGCGGCAGGCACCGCACCGGCGACACCGTACGAGGAGCAGCCCATGACAGCACCCACCCCGCCGCCCGAGGACGACGAGCAGCGCATCCGCGCCCTGATCCTGGAGTGGGCCATGGCCGTCCACCGTGGCGACCTCCCGGCCGTTCTGGCCGACCACGCCGACGACATCGTCATGTTCGACGTGCCCCCGCCGCACGACGGCGTGCGGGGCATCGACGCCTACCGCGCGACGTGGCCGCCGTTCTTCGAGTGGCAGGCGCAGGGCGCGGAGTTCGACATCGTGTCGCTGGAGGTCACCGCCGGGACGGACGTCGCCTTCGCCCACGCGCTGCTGCGCTGCGGCACGCCGCAGGAGCTCGCCGAGCACCCGGAGTCCCGGCTGCGCCTCACCCTCGGCCTGCGGAAGGACGCGGACGGCCGCTGGGTCGTCACCCACGAGCACCACTCGTTCGCCGACACGCGCGCGGCCGGCGACTGACGCGCCTCACGCCCGCGTGGCCGCCGCGAAGCCCGCGACGACCTGGCGCAGCGGCTCGGCGGCCCGCTCGGGCGGCAGGCCGGTGTCGAGGCCCAGCACCTCGATGACGCCCAGGAGCTGCCCGCGTGGCCCGGTGACGGTCAGCGTCCGTCGGCGCTCACCCTCGGGCGAGGGGTAGACGACGGCCGCCAGCGGGGCGTCGGGCGGGGAGTACCCGGCGATGTAGGTGAGGAGCTGGTGCCGGTCGTCGGCCTCCACCCGCCTGCCGGCGTAGGACTTGTACTTGGCGTCGATCGGCAGGAAGCGGGGCGGGTCGCCCGGCAGGCGCACCAGCACGTCGGGGATGAACGCCGGGTCCGCCTCCCCCCGGCTCCTTCGCAGATCGCCGCTCGTGGTGATGCCGGGATCGTCGTCCCGCCGTACGGGCTCGCCGCCGAACGCCGCCGCGGCGTCGCCTGCCATCTTCCGGACCACGGCCTCCCACAGGACGTTCATGTTGACTGTCATGCTGTCGGCGCGGAGGCCGCGTTCGGTCAGCAGGTCGGTGACGCCGCCGCCGCGCAGGACCAGGCGGGCCCAGGTGTGGGCGGCGCGGTAGCGGTGGGTCAGCCGGTTGTAGCGGCGACGGTGGTCCTGGGCCAGCAGGGCGGCGAGCGCGGCGGCCCCGGCGGGCCGCGGGAAGCGCTTCGCCGTCGCGCCCAGCTCGCGCGCCAACTCGGCGACGCGCTTCCGGTCGGCGGGCTGCGTGGCGACCCGCAGAAGGGTCTCCGCGTGGTCGGCAGCCTTCGCCAGGGCGGCGCCGCACAGCAGGTTCTCCCAGGTCCGCTCGTCCCGCTCGAACGTCGTGACGTGCAGCCGGTCGACGGCGCCGAAGCGGCGGGTGGCCTGCGCCCGCACGTCGAGCCGGCCGCGCAGCACCTGCTCCTCCCGCCGGGCCGGGGCGTAGTCGCGGCGCAGCCCCTGCCGCAGGAGTGCCCGGCAGGTGGCCAGCAGCCCGGCGAGCGCGACCTCGGCGTGGCCCGCGTCGCCGAGGCGCCAGCGTCTGGGGAGGTCCTGGTGGCGAGGCGCGCTGACGCCCTCCGCGTAGCAGAGCCACGTGACGAGCTGCTCGCCGTCGATCTCCAGCTTGGGGTGGAGGACGAGCCGGGTCCGGGAGAGCACGACGACGCCGACCGCCGCCTTGGCCCTCACCCGCCAGCCGGAGGGCGTCCGGTCCAGCCCGATCACCTTCTGCTCCCGCAGGTGCTGGAGCACCCGCACGTCGGCGTCGTTCAGCGTGGCGTGCGGCAGGGTGAGGGAGCGGTGCTCGTCGACCCGCAACGTGTCGATCGCCGTCGTCGTGGCCCTCACTCGACGGGCGCCGTCTCGTCCGAGTCCACGAGGTCGTCCGTTCCGTCGACCCCCTCGACCGCCTCGACCGCCTCGATCCCCTCGACTCCCTCGACTCCCTCGACGAACTCGTCGGCCAGCTTCCTGACCAGGTCGCCCGCGCTCATGCGGGCCACGCGCCCCGTCACCGGCTCGGCGAGATCGCCCAGCACGGCGCGCAGCGGCGCCGGGTGGCCGGCGGCGTAGTCCTCGATCTGCGGAACGAGCTCGTGGTAGAAGACGGCGGCGAACTCCTCGTCGGTGCCGAGCGGCTGGTCCTCCCGCAGGAGGCAGGCGTGGCCGATGCGGTGGTCCTGGTCGAACGCGGCGACGAGGCGGGCGTTGAGCGTCTGGAGGAACGCGCCCAGGTCCAGCGGCCCGACGGAGCCGCTGACGGCGTCGGCGTCCGGCGGCACCTCGACGAACGCGAAACGGCGCCTGACCGCCGCGTCGAGGTGGCCGATGCTGCGGTCGGCGGTGTTCATGGTGCCGATCAGCCGGACGTTGGCGGGGACGGCGAGTTGCCTGCCGCTGACGGGGAGCCGGATCGGCATGCCCCGCTTGTCGGCTTCGAGGAGCGTGACGAGCTCGCCGAGGACGCGCGCCACGTCGCCCCGGTTGATCTCGTCGATGATCAGCAGGAACGTGCGGTCGGGTTCCTTCTCGGCGGCCTCGCAGATCCGGAGGAAGAGCCCCGGGCGCAGGTCGAGGGTGAGCCCGGTGGCGCCGGCCGCCGTGACGGGCTTGAAGCCCTCGACGAAGTCCTCGTAGCCGTAGGAGGGGTGGAACGTCACCATCGTGACGGTCGGCACGCCGTTGGCATTGCCGTTGCTGTTGCCGCTGCCGTTGCCGCTGCCGTTGCCGTCGAGCAACGCCGCCACGGCCGCCGCGCGCTGGGCGGCCGGCGCCTCGATCGCCGCCGCACGGCCGGTCATCGCGAGCGCGACGCTGAGCGCCAGCCGCGTCTTCCCGGTGCCGGGCGGGCCGTGGAGGATGATCTGCCCCTTGCTGTCGAGCAGGTCCATGGCCTCCCGCACGGCGGCGGGCAGCCGAACGGCCACCGGTTCGGGTGTGGCGGCGGCACTGGTGGCGACCACCAAACGGCTGCCTCGCCGCTCGCGGATGCGGCGCAGCAGCGACTCCGACACCCTCCCGAACGTCTGACGCCAGCCGTTCTCGGGCACGGGGAGGGTCTGGGCGTAGGACTCGTCCCAGTCGACGCCGACGGTGTGCCGGTACTTGCGGCGGGCTTCGTCGAAGGCGTAGCCGCGGGTGACCCGGCCGAGCGCGAGCACCTCCGTGGTGCCCCGGTTGGCGACGATCAGGTCGCCGTCCTCAAGGTCGCGGAACGCCAGCAGCTGCCGGGCGAGCCGCAGCGTCCCTCCGGCAGACTCCGGCCGGTGGGCGTCCAGCGTCGCCTTCAGCTCGGTGTCGCTCTCGTAGTGGCCGAGGTCCCCGACCTCGTCCCACCCCACGCGGATGGTGCCCTCCGCACGACACTCGTCCCACAGGGCGGCGCGCGGTCCTGGGGCGATCTTCCACACGGTGCGGGCGCGGGGACGCGGGTCGAAGCACTCGTAGAGGAAGTGCACCACCTCCTGCGGGTGCCACCCCCGGAACGCGGCCCGCTCACGGACGAGCTGGAAGAGCTGCCGGTTCGCCTGCCATGTGCGGACGCCGCCGTAGGTGCGGTAGGTGGGGCCCCCGAGGACCTCGATGAAGTGCCGCACGTGGTCGGCGGCGTAGACGGGGAGGAACTCGTCGGGGAAGTACGTCGCGAGCGTCTTGGTGACGAGCGCCTGCCCATAGGTCAGCGTCTCCAACTCGTCGAGGTAGGGGAAGGCCCCTTCCTGGACGGCGTCGAACGCCACCGTGAAGTCTGTTCGCACGCGCGCCCAGGCACGCACGTGATCGAGCGAGCGCAACGGTCTCGGCAGGTGCCACGCCCCGCTCCGGGCCCGGTACATGATGTGCTTGGCCGCGCTGCCGCCCCGGATGCTGCCGAGCGCGTCGGTGCCGTACTCCATGAGCCAGCAGAACCTCGACGCGCGTCCGTCGCCCTTCCCGTCGCCCATGCCAAGCGCGTACCGCTCCAGTGGCAGGTCCCCCCACCCGTGGAGCGGGAACCTCTCCCTGACCAGCGCCCGTTCCGCCTGCGCGCGTTCGACGGTCTCCCCGAGAGCGGCCCGGTCGAACAGCCCGACCCACTCCTCCACCTCGGTCTCACGATCCATGGGGATCATCATTCACGAACTCGGGTTACTACCAGGGCCGTTCGTGCACGCCGTGGTGAGTCCGAGCCGCGCCCAGACCGTCTTCCTGCCATGGTGGGCCTCGACACCCCAGCTGCGGGCTAAGGCGTCGACGAGCAGCAGCCCCCGCCCGTTCTGCGCGTGCGGGTCGGGCGCGTCGGCCACAGGGATCTCCCACGGCCAGGAGTCGGCGACCGCGATCAGCAGGGTGGCGTCGTGGCGTTCGAGGGTCAGCTCGACGAACTCGGCGATGCCGAACGGGGTGTGCTGGACGACGTTGGTCACCAGCTCGCTGACGATCAACGACGCGTCGTCGGCGAGGTACGGCAGCCGCCAGGCGTCGAGCACCTCGCGGACACAGCGCCGCGCGGCGGAGGCGGAGGTGTCCCGAACGGGCAGGCGGAGGCGGTGGCTTGGGACGGAGTGCATGGGGCCTCCCGATGGTGAGGCAGCACGGGCAGCTCACGCGGTGCGTCAGAGCGCGCACGCTCGGTGGGAATCACACGCTACTGACCCGCTCGACAGTTCTGCAAGTCTTGCGATTTGGAGAAACGATCCGTTCGATGTGACTTTCGAATCGTCGACGAAGTACAGTCTTGCCGACGGCGCGTAGCTGGCCGAACTCGCAGTGCATACAGGGAGACTCACGTGTCGACAGACCGCCACCCCTCCGCCCGCGCCCGCCGCCTGGGCTCGATGCTCCGGCGACTCAGGACGACCGCCGGATACGACCAGGAGAGCGCTGCCGAGGCCGTGGACTGCTCGGTGGCCAAGATCAGCCGCATCGAGTCGGGCGCCGTCAAGGCACGCGTGGGCGACGTGCGGATCCTCCTCGACCTCTACGGGGAGCAGGACCCAGAGCGTCGCCGTTGGCTGGAGAAGTTGGCGCGCGACAGCAGAAAGCGCGGCTGGTGGCTGGACTACGAGACGAACGCCATGACGCAAATCGGCGACTTCATCTCGATGGAGGCGGACGCCACGTTCATCCGCTCATGGCAACTCGCTCTTATTCCGGGCCTCCTTCAGACCGCTGACTACACCCGAGCGCTCATGCGGGCCAACCCGGCAGCCCTTCCGAACGAGATCGCCGAGGAGGGTGTGAAAGTGCGGCAGGAGCGGCGCCGGGCTGTGGAGGAGAGCGGCATACGGTTCGCCGCTGTCATCTGGGAGCCGGCGATCACCTCACTCATGACAGACCCCCGCGTTCACTACGACCAGTTGCTCCATCTGCGTCGCATCGCCGAGCATCCGTCCACCACGATCCAGGTACTGCCGCTGACCGAGTGGGCGGCTGCCAGAGTGGCCCCTCCGTTCACCGCGTTCTCGTTCGGCCACGACCACGCGCCAGAGGTCGTCTCGACGGACACATTCTCGAACACGGCGATGATCGAGGACCCCAGTGAGGTCGCGAACTACGCCCACGCCTTCGACTCGCTGCGCTCGTCCGCGTTGCCACCGCGCGACACAATGGACTTCATCGAGAAGACCGCACACCAGATCAACAAGGAAGCGTCGTAGCCATGGACCACCCGCAGATCACCTCCGCCTTCGCCAAGTCCAGCTACTCCGGTGGGCAGCTCAACGACTGCGTTGCCGTCGCCCACACCGCCGACGGCGGGCGAGCCGTCCGCGACACGAAGCGACCCAACGGCGGCACCGCCTTCCACTCCCGCACCGCATGGGCGACGTTCCTCGACGCCATTCGCGCTGACGCGCTCGGGCTGCACTGAGATGGAGACGCGCTGAAACGATGGACCGCCCGCAGTTCACCTCGGTGTTCACCACCTCCTCATACTCCGCCGGAGGCAGCGGAAACGAGTGCGTCGCCGTCGCCCACACCGCCGACGGCGGGCGAGCCGTCCGCGACAGCAAGCGCCCGCGCGGCGGCACCACGCACCACTCCCCCGCCGCCTGGGACGCGTTCCTCACCGCGATACGCACCAACGCCCTCTGAAGGGGCGGCCCCCGCCTCTCCCCCTTGGCGAAGGTGTCCGACGCCAGTACGGTCGCGGATGGTCCATACGGATCACCCAGTGCAGGCAGCCTCTGACGAGGCCGCCTGCCGGGGACCCTTGGGGAGGGGGAGTATGCGGATACGCATCGGGGACGACGGATCGGCCGACCAGAGCACGGCCGGCGACGCCGCTGGCGCCGGCGCCAGCGGCGCGGAGTTGACCGGGCGCTTCGCCGAGTGGCTGGCCAGGGACCGGAACGTCGGCCGGCACGTGACGTTGACCCGCGAGCGGTCGCCCGCGCCGGACGGCGCGATGTCGGGAGACCTCCTGGGGTGGATCGGTCTCACCCTGAGCACGGGGTTCTCGGCCGCCAACCTGATCTACTCCCACCTGAACTTCCGCGCGTCCCTCCCGCCCCGCCAGCGGCCGGCAGCCCGAATGGTGATTGAGTACAACGGCGTCCGGATCGTGGTCGAGGAGGGCGGCCCGGAGGACGCCGCCCGGCTCGCCCGCCTCCTGGGAACCACGTCGGCCCCCGACGGGGAGGGTGCCGGTGGCGGTTCCTGATCCGCGCACGAGCCGGGCGGTGGTGGTCGGGATCGGCGACTACGCCCACGACGACCTCGCCACGATGCCCGCGACAGCGGCCGGCGCGGACCGCCTGGCGGGCCTGCTGCGTAACCCCTCGGTCTGGGGGCTGCCACAGGACCACGTCACGGTCCTGGGTGCCGACGCCTCGGGCGCACGCATCCTGACAGCCGTCAGGGACGCCGCCGTGGCCACGGAGGACACGCTGCTGGTGTACTTCGCCGGGCACGGCCTGCGCGACCCCGCCGGACACCTCTACCTCGCCCTCACCGACGCCGATCCGGACTACCCCCAGCTCGGCACCCTGCCGTACGTGCAACTCCGCGACCTGATCCGCCAGAGCGGCCACCGCGCCAGGCACCGCGTGACCGTGCTGGACTGCTGCTACAGCGGTATCGCGGGCGGCATGTCCCCCACCACGGCCCCCAGCCGCGACGAGTTGGCCCACGCGCTCGACGAACGCGCCGACGCGAACGGCAACGACCCGAACGGCGCCCGCGCGAACGGCGCCGAGGACCGCTACGGGGACTGCGTCCTGACCTCCGCACCAGCGGAGAGCCGGTCCTTCGTGCGGCCCGGTGCGACCTTTCCCGAGTTCACGGGCGAGCTGATCACCACGCTGGAGGCCGGCATCACCGGAGCCGGGTCGTTGATCAGCCTGGAGGGAGCCTGGCTGCGCGTCCGCGACCGCATGCGCAGCCGAGGCAGCCCGGAGCCACAGCACTTCGCGCAGAACAACGCCACCCGCCACATCCACTTCCTCAACCGCGCCACCACCTCCGACCCGGGCCCGGGTCCGGACCAGAACCCGGATCCGGGTCCCGGGCCCGAGCCGGGCCCTGGCACGTCCGCCGCCCACCTCGCGGCCCTGGCCGCCGCCGAACGCGCCGCCCGCGAGGTCGCGGACGCCTACGGCAGGATGTCGCTGCTGGCCGAGGTCGCGAGCGCGACGGCCACGGTCGACCCGGACAAGGCCAGGGGCCTTGCCGACGAAGTCGTCGCTGCCGGTCGCGACACCACCGACGCCACCAAACGCGCGCTCCTCCTTGCCAGGACAGCCACCGGCCTGGTCGCCCTCGACCCGCCACGCTCGCGGCAGCTCCTGGACGAGGCCGAGACGACGATCCAGGCTCTGGCGGATCCCCAGACGAAGGTGACAGCTCTGGCGAAGCTGGCTGACGCGCTGTCCGCCACGCACCGCGACCGAGCGATCTGGCTCGTGGAGGAGGCGGAGGAAGTCGTTCACAGCCTGCCCGTCTCCTACGAGAAGTCGAGCCTTCTCCTCAGGCTGTCCTACTGCGGCGTGTTCGACGACACACCGGAATGGCGTCGGCGCATGGAGGACGAGGCCGAGAACCTGTGGAACGCCGCTAAGCGCAGCAGAGAGCTCGACGAGGCCTCCCGCCGCTCGTCGCGGGACGAGGTCCGGGCCAACGAGGCCAGAACCATCCCCCACCAGGAGCAGCGAGTGGAGAAGCTGGTGGGGATCGCGAAGGACCTGGTCGAGCACAAGCACTACCACCAGGCGTTGGAACTGCTGGAGGAAGCCGAGGAGACCGTCCAGCAGGTCCGGCCCCACAAGGGGAGGGCGCTGGGTGAGCTCACGTACGCACTGCGCTTCGACGTGGGATGGGCGGCCAGGACCAGCCCTGATCGTGTCATCGACCTGTTGGCACGGGTACAGCGGACCATCGACAGCCTCCCCGCCCCCGACTACGCGCGTGACGACAGGCTGGAGCACGTGGCCATGGCGCTGACCGATGTCGCGTGGCACCTGTCCCGCACGGACCCCCGGCGAGCGGTCGACCTCGTCCGCCAGGCACAGGGCATCGCCCCCCACATCACCGAGGGGCGGCGGCGCAAGCTCGGGGACTTCGTCGCGCGGGCGCTGGTCGGCGTGGGAAAGGAGATCGCCTCCGCCGACGCCGAGCACGCGGTGGAACTCGCCCACGAGGCATGGGACATCGTCAGCTCGCAGAGCGACGCCGGCCTGATGAAGGACTGGACGTCGCGCGATGTCGTGGTCGTGCTGGCGCAGGCCGGTGGCCACCTGGCGGGAACAAACCCGGAGTGGGCCGAGGAGCTGACCAGGGAGGCCGAATCCCTCGCCCGCCGCCTCCCCGAGTCGGAGAGGACGCGCGGTCTGACGGCGGTCGCGGAGGGACTGGCCAGGGCGGGGCAGGAGGTCGCGGGCACCCGTCCCGACCGGGTGGACGCCTTCGTCCGGGAGTCCGAACGCGTCGTCCTCGGGCTTCCGCCCCAGGACGCGATGTGGCCCCTGTCCGCCATCGCCCAAGCGCTGGCGGCGGCCGGAACGAGCGTGGTCGGGACGGACCCCGAGCGAGCGGCGAGCTACGCGCGGGAAGCCGAACGCTTCGTCCGTAAGTCAGCGGCCGACGCGGAGCGGAAGGACCGCGACCTGACGAGGATCATGATGCTCCACGTCGAGATCGTCAGGCACCGCCCGTCCCACGCGGAAAGGGCCCAACGGACCGCGGAACGCCTCACCGACGACGAGCGGAGAACGTGGATCCTGTTGCACCTGGTGAAGGCGCTCGCCCCCGCCGACCCGGAGCACGCCCAGCGCATTGCCGAGACCATCACCGACGCCGGCTGTCGGGCGCATGCCCTGGTCGCGGTCTCACACGCCTGGGCCGCGGACCGTTGACCACCCGGCCCGTCGCGGCCGGCGGTGGTCGCCCAGACCGGCAGACGGCGGGCAGACGAGCGGATGGGCACACGGGCGTGATCGGTGGCCGCCTCAACGATCTCACTCCGGTTGTCGTCAGTGGTTCTGGCTAGCATCGTGGAATGACGACACGGGCCCAACTGCGCAAGACGGCGCTGACCTTCCAGGAGGTCGAAGAGAACACCACGGACGGAGTGGTGGTCTATTCCGTGCGAGGCAAGGAGTTTGTCTCAGTCACGAAGGACGGAACAGTGCGGTTGAGGCTGCCCGACGCGGAGGCCGAGGACGCTGTGGCGGCCTGTCCGAACGCCGAACGACTGGTCCATGCGGGACGGCCGGTCGGGTTCCAGGCGCCATTGGCCGACGTCGACGGCCAACACCTGTGGTCCCTTGTGATGACCGCGTGGCAACACCACGCGCCAGCGCGGTTGGCCGCGACGTTGACCGCCATCGTGGAGTCACCCACCAGACCGGGAAGCGATCTGCCGGCAAGCATCGGCAAGGCCGCGACACGCGCGTTGGCCATTGCCGGGCTGGTCACGCTCGATCAGGTCGCGACTCGCTCCAGGGCCGACCTCCTGGCGCTGCACGGCGTCGGACCAAAGGCCGTAGGCATCCTCGCCGACACGCTCGCGGAGAAAGGCATGTCGCTGCGCTGATCCGTCAGACCCCCTCACGGGGACGACGCGTAGGCCGACCGCCCCAGCTCCTCGCGAGCACGCCCCTCGTGGCCGCACCCCTCGTGGCCACACCCTTCATGCACACGCGCCCGCAGCGCCTGGCGGCGGTACTCGCGGGGCGTGACGCCGTACGTCGTCTGGAACGCGCGGGTGAACGAGGAGTGGTGGAGGAAGCCGCGGCCGATGGCGATGGCGCGGACCGGGGTCGCGGACAGGGCCGGGTCGCTCAGGTCGCGGCGGGCCCGTTCGAGGCGCTGGGCGCGGATCCAGCCGGCGAGGGTCGTGCCCTCGGCCTGGAAGAGGTGGTGCAGGTAGCTGACGGAGATGTAGTGCGCGGCGGCGATGGCGCGGGGCGTCAGGTCCGGGTCGTCGAGGCGCTGGAGCACGTAGGCCCGTATCGGCGGCAGCAGGGTGCCGCCGCGCGACGGGGCGGGCGGGGCGGTGGAGGAGGGGCGGGAGGCGTCGGGTGCGGCGTCCGAGGCGCCGTCCGACGAGGCGAGGTGGTGCGACAGGGTGGTGGCCAGCAGGTGAACGACGGCCTGTTCGAGGCCGGTGACCTCGCTGGGGCCGTAGTGGGTCCGGTCCCGCGTCAGGCGCGTGACGAGGCCCGACAGCAGCGCGCCCGGCCCCGTCCGGCCGGGTATGCGGCGGGCGAGCAGGGGGCGGAGCCGGTCCGCCGGCAGCGGCAGCAGCTTCCGGGGGACGACGAGCCCGACGGCCGTCATCGAACCGCACGTCCGTTCCCAGGGCAGCGAGGTGTCGAGCAGGTGCATGTCGTAGGGGCCGTGGTGCGCCTCGTGTCCGGCGTGCCTGACCCGCGCCGTGCCGCGCAGCGGCATCAGCAGGTGACACAGGCCGGGGTCGGACTCCCTGATGTGCGCCTGGGTGCGGCGCGACCACATCGCCGGGGCGATCATGGACCACACGCGGACGGCGCCGAACTCCAGCATCCGCAGCTGGGCGGGGAGGTCGTCGGCGGAGGTGCCGCCGGCCTCCGTGTCGACGCCGGTGTCGACGCCCGTGTCCATGCGGCAGATGAGGGTCTCCATCAGTTCGCGCCAGGCGGCGGGACGTCTGCCCGCGGGCACCTCGCTGGCCCGGAACACCGTTTCGGTCACCATGGAGTGATCATCGACGACTCCCCCGTTGTTGCGCAGCCCCCGTCGACGGCCGCAACAATCGCCGCGCGCGTGCCTGGCGGGTTCGACGCGCCCTGGCTAGCGTGAACGCCGGGTCGGGGCGGACAGCACGGAGGGGGTCAGGGGTCGTGGGCCGGCAGGAACGTCCGTTGGACCCGGGCGGCGGGCCGGTGCCCGCGCTGGCGCGGGAGTTGCGCGAGCTGCGGCGGAGCAGTGGGCTGACGTACCGGGAGATGGCGCGGCGCACGCGGTTCACGGCCTCGACGTTCTCGCGGGCGGCCGGCGGCGAGCACCTGCCGTCGCTGGCGGTGACGTTGGCGTACGTCGAGGCGTGCGGCGGGGACGTGGCGGCGTGGCGGCGGCGCTGGCAGGGGGTGTCGCGGGAGCTGGCGGACGCGGCGCTGGCCGACGCGGTGCCGGCGCAGGACGAGGGCGGCGAGAGCGGCGACGGCGCCGCGACGGCTCCGTACCAGGGGCTCGCGCGCTTCGAACCGGGGGACGCGGGGCGGTTCTTCGGGCGGGCGGAGCTGGTGGACCGGCTGGTCGCGATGGTGTGCGAGCACCGTTTCAGCATCGTGTTCGGCGCCTCGGGCAGCGGCAAGTCCTCGCTGCTGCGCGCCGGGTTGATCCCGGCGCTGCGGCGGCCGGGCGGGGTGCCGGGGCCGGGGGCGGCGGTGGTGCGGATCCTCACGCCCGGGGCCCATCCGGTGCGCACCCACCGCGCCGCCGTGACCGGCACGGCCGGCGACGGCACGGCCGACGCGGGCGGGGCCGACGCGGGCGAACGTGAACGGAACGCCGCTCGCGGGGACACCGCCGTCATCGTCGACCAGTTCGAGGAGCTGTACACCCTCTGCCGCGACCCCGCCGAGCGCGCCGCCTTCGTCGACCTCCTGCTGGCCGCGAACGAGCCCGCCAGCCGGCTGCGCGTCGTCATCGCCGTCCGGGCCGACTTCTACGGCCGGCTCGCGGACCACCCGGGCCTGGCCGCGGCGGCGGACCGGGCCAGCGTGCTGGTCGGCCCCATGAGCCAGGCCGAGCTGCGCGAGGCCATCGTCATGCCGGCCCGCGCGGCCGGCCTCGTCGTGGAGCGGGAGCTGACGGCCCGGATCGTCGAGGACGTCGCCGGCCGGCCGGCGGCCCTGCCCCTGATGTCGCACGCCCTGCTGGCCACCTGGCGGCAGCGCCGGGGCCGGACGCTGACCGCCCGCGGCTACGAGGCGGTCGGCGGCGTCAGCGGCGCGGTCGCCCGCACCGCCGAGGACACCCACACCCGGCTGACCCCGCGCCAGGCCGAGCTCGCCCGCCGCGTCCTGCTGCGCCTGGTCGCGCTCGGCGACGGCGCGCCCGACACGCGGCGGCCGGCCGAGCGCTCCGGGCTGGCGTTCGCCGACGCCGACGCCGACGACGTCGACACCGTCCTGGAACGGCTGGCCCGCGCCCGCCTGATCACCCTCGACGGCACGACGGTGGACCTGGCCCACGAGGCGCTGATCACGGCCTGGCCCCGGCTGCGCGACTGGATCGACGCCGACCGCGAACGGCTGTGGGTGCGCCAGCGGCTGGCGGCGGACGCCCGCTCGTGGGAGGAGTTGGAGCGCGACCCCGGCGCGCTGTACCGCGGCAGCCGCCTGGCGACGGCCGCGGAGACGTTCCCCGCCGGGGACCGGGCGGACCTGACGCGGCGCGAGCGGGCGTTCCTCACCGCGAGCCTCGACGCGCGCGAGCGCGAACGCCGCGCCGCGGCCCGCACCGCCCGCCGCCTGCGCGGCCTCGCCGTGACCCTCGCGCTGCTGCTGGTGTTGACCGCGGCGGCCACGGTGGTCGCGGTGCGGCAGCAGCAGGCCGCCGACGCGGCGCGGGAGCGGGCCGTCGCCGCCGAGGAGGTCGCCCTCTCCCGCCAGCTCGCGGCGCAGTCCGCCACCTGGCTGGCGAGCGACCCCGACCTGGCCTCGCTGCTCGCCGTCGCCGCGTACCGCACGAGCCACACCGCCGAGGCGGCCAGCGGCCTCCACCAGGCGGCGGCGCTGCCGCTGCGGCGCCGCCTGGCCGGGAAGGGCAGCGCGGTGGAGTCGGTGGCCTTCAGCCCCGACGGGGCCACGCTGGCCGTCGGCTTCGGCGACGGCGCGGTGTGGCTGGTCGACGCCGCGACCGGGCGGCACACCGTGCTGCGGGCCGCGGGCGTCGAGGACTGGGTCGACGAGCTGGAGTTCAGCCCCGACGGCGCCACGCTCGTGACCCTCACCGCCTCGGACGGCCTGGTGGAGGCGTGGAACGTCCGGTCCGGCCGCTCCCGCACGCTCTTCGCGACCCCGCGCCTCGTGACGTCCCTCGCGTTCAGCCCCGACGGCAGCACCCTCGCCCTCGGGTCGAGCGACGGCCCGGTGCGGCTGGTCGACGCGGCGACGGGCGAGCCGAGCGGGGACCTCACCGGGCACGCCACCTCGGTGGTGGACCTCGTCTTCGGGCCCGGCGGGCGGATGCTCGCCTCCGTCGCCACGGACGGGGAGCTGCGCCTGTGGGACCGGGACGCGGCGACGGACGACGCCCGCCACGTCCTCGCGCCCCGTGACGGGGAGGGCGACGGCGACGTGACGAGCATCGCCTTCAGCCCGGACGGCACCACCGTCGCGACGGGGGTCGCGGACGGCACGGCGCGGCTGGTCGACGCCGGCAGCGGGGCGGCGCTCCACACCGTTCGCGTCTCCCCGGGCGGCGGGGTGGCGGCGGTCGGCTTCAGCTCCGACGGCGACACGCTCGCGACGGCCGGCGAGGACGGCGTCGTGCGGCTGTGGGACGTCGCGCCGGGCGAGGCGCCCCGCCGGACGCTTCCCGGCGAAGGGCCGGGCGAGGCGCCGGGCGAGGCGCCGGAGCTGTCGCGCACGCTGCCCGGCCACGGCGCGCCCGTGACGGGGCTCGCCTTCGGCTCCGACGGGACCACCCTGGCCACCGGCGACGCCGACGGGGTCGTGCGGCTGTGGGACACGGGCGCGGGCCTGCCACGCCGGCTGCTGACCGGAGGCACCGCCGACGGGGACACCAGCGGGGACGCGACCGGCGGAGACCCGACCGACGCGGACACCAACGGAGACCTGACCGACGGGGCGTCGGGAGCCGTCGGAGGGCCCGGAGGACAGGGCTCCGCCACCGTCGTGCTGGCGTTCAGCCACGACGGCACCACCCTCGCCGCGGGCGACGAGAACGGCACGGTCCGCGTCTGGACCACGGCCGGCGAGCCGCGCCGCGAACTCGTCCTGGACCGGGTCACCTCCCTGGCGTTCGCCCCGGACGGCGCGACGCTCGCGGTCGGCGGCCTGGAGGGCGAGGTGGAGCTGTGGGACCTGGACACCGGCCGCCTGCGCGAGCGGCTGCGCCACCACAGCGGCTGGATCGACGCCCTGGCGTTCACCCCGGACGGCACCCGGCTGGTCTCGGCGAACAACAGCGACGGGACGGTCCGGGTCTTCGACACGGCCACGGGCGGCGCGGTGCGCACGGTCGAGGTGGGCTGGACGACGGCCCTGGCGGTCAGCCCGGACGGCGCCACCCTCGCGGTCAGCGGCGTCGAGGGCCGGGTGCGGCTGTGGGGCCTCGCGGCGGGCCGGGCGGAGGAGCCGGGCAGGGAGAAGCGGGAGGATGACGGCCGGGGACCCGGCCGGACTCTCGACGCCGACGGGTGGGTCGACGCCCTCGCCTTCGGCCCGGACGGCTCGACGCTCACCGCCCTGCTCGGCGACGGCTCGGTGCGGCTGTGGGACGTCGCCACCGGCACCGTCGCGCACGACCTGGCCAGCCGTCACCACACCGCGGCGTCGGTGGCGTTCGGCGCGGCGGGGGAGGTGCTCGTCACCGGCGGCACGGACGGCTCCGTCCAGCTGTGGGACGTCGCCACCCTCACCCACCGCGACAGCCGCGTCGGCCACGCGGCGCCCGTCACCTCGGTGGTCGTCACCCCCGACGGCGCGACGCTCGCCAGCGGATCGGCCGACGGCGCCGTCATGCTCTGGGACCTCGCCCTGCCCTCCCCCGCGGAGGCGATCGGTCACGTCTGCTCCGTCGTCGGCCGCGACCTGACCGCGCGGGAACGCGAGCGGTACCTGCCCGGCCGGGCGGACCTGCCCGTCTGCCCCTGACGCGGCTGCTCCCGGGCGCCCTCCCGGCGGACTCGCCGCCGACGGGGTGCGGGATCAACGGCGTGGACGTGCGGGCCTGGGACGTCGAGCGCGGCACCGCCGCGATGCTCCGCTTCCATCCCTGATCCGGGCCCGGCCCGCGGGAGGGCGCGTGCGGCGTGTCAGGGCGCGCCGGAGGCGATGGCGAGGCGGTTGAACGCGTTGACCAGCGCGATCACCCACAGCAGGTGCGCGATCCGCGTCTCGTCGAAGCCGGCCCGCGCGGCGCCGTGCACGGCGTCGGCCGTCTCGCCCTCCGGCACGAGCGTCACCGCCTCGGTCAGCGCGAGCGCGGCGCGCTCCGCCTCGTCGAACGGGGCCGCCTCCCGCCGCCAGGCGGGCAGCGCGGCCAGGCGTTCCTCGCCCTCCCCCGCGGCCCGCAGGCGGCGGGTGTGGAGGTCGACGCAGTAGCGGCAGCCGTTGAGCTGGGAGGCGCGCAGGCTGACGAGTTCCAGCAGGCGGGGGTCGAGGCCGGAGGCGACGGCCTTGTCCGTGGTCCTCGACGCGAGGGTGCGCAGCGTGTCGAGGGCCTCGGGCGTGAGCTGACCCAGCGGCAGGGACGGGAGCGGGGGCGAGGGCGGCGCGGCGGGCTTCGGGCTCGTCATCGGTCTGCTGTGGCCTCTCGGGGAGTCGTGCGGGACGCGGACGGGGGACGGGGAGCGGAGGACGAACGGGAAGCGGAGGACGAACGGGAAGCGGAGGACGGGCCGCCGGCGGCGGGAGTGGGGCGGGCGGCGTGACACCGGGCCAGCGCGGACAGGGTGCGGCGGCAGAGCTTCCCCGTCGGTCCGAGCGGCATCTCCGGTACGCGCAGCAGCAGTTCGGGCAGCTTGCGCGGCTCGACGCCCCGCTCGCGCCGCAGGTACGTCGTCAGCTCGGGCAGCGTCAGGGGCGGCGCCCCCGGCGCCTCCCGGACACAGGCGCACAGCCGCTCCCCGAGCTCCGCGTCGGGCACCCCCACGCACGCCACCTCGGCTATGCCCGGGTGCGTGCCGAGCTCGCGCTCCAGCTCCGCGGGGCTCAGGGTGAGCCCGCCACGCTTGACGAACTGCCGCAGACGGCCGAGGACGTGCAGCCGGCCGTGGTGGTCGAGCATCCCGTGGTCGCCGGTGCGGACCCAGCCCGTCGCCGTCCGGTACCGGGCGTCGAGGTCGGGTGCCGCGACGTAGCCCAGCGGCGACATGGGGCCGCGCGCCTCGATCTCGCCGGCGCGGCCGGGCGGCAGCGGCGCGCCGTCGCGGCCGACGACGCGGATCCGCGTAACGGTCGGGTCGGGCAGGCCGGTGCCGTGCTCCGGCGACAGTCCCGTGGCGGCGGTGTGGCAGTTGACGCCGTCGGAGGAGCCGTAGACGGTGACGACGGGCCGGCGGAAGCGGGCCAGGCACGCCTCGGCCGTCGCCTCGGGCAGGGCCGCGCCGCTGGAGACCAGGGCGCGCAGGCTGCCGAAGTCCTCGCCCGGCACGGGCGGGTGGTCCGCCATGCGCCGCAGCAGCGTTGGCACGGCGAAGACGTGGGTGGGGCGGTGCTCGCTGATCACGCGCAGGGCGGCGGCGGGGTCGGCGGAGTCCGTCAGCAGCAGGGTGCCGCCGAGGGCGGCGATCGTGACGTGGCTGCCGCAGGAGCCGTAGGAGGAGGCGAGCGGCACGAGCACGAGGTTGCGCATCGGCCCGGCGCCGTTGTGGAGGGCCCTGACGTAGCGGGCACGGCCGCCGGCCATGGCGTTGTGCGAGTACGCGACCATCTTCGGCTCGGCCTCGGAGCCCGAGGAGACCAGGATCCTGGCCGGCGCCTCCGGGTCGACCGGGCGGGGCCGCCAGCCCGCCGTGCCCGAGGGCGGCGGCCCGTCGAGGGACCGGGCGCCGGGCGGGCTCGCGCCGAAGGTCCACACCGACCGCAGCGCGGGCAGCCGCTCGGCCAGGGCGACGTCGGCGGGGTCGGCGAAGATGGCGCCGCGGGCGCGGGCGCGGCCCAGCAGGCTCAGGGTGTCCCGGCTGCCGCGGCCCGGGTACGGCAGGGTGACGGCGCCGATCGCGGCGACCGCGAGCTCGGCCGTGACGGCGCGCCGGCCGCCGGGCACCCGCACCGCGACGATGTCCCGCTCCGTCAGGCCGGAGGCGGCCAGCCGCGCGGCGACGCGCCGCACCTCCGCGTCGAGGGTCGCGTAGTCGAGCGCCCCCTCCGGGTCGACGACGGCCTCGCGGCGGGGGTGGCGCGTGACGTGTTCGCGGAAGAGCGTGTAGAGGTCGCGGCCGGGGCACAGGCCCCGCTCGACCCAGGCCCGCCGCAGGCGGGCGGGCACCGGGTCGCGGATGACGACGCCGTCGCGGGAGGTCCAGACGCGGTCGGTGGCGGTCGGGACGCCGGGCCTGTCGGGGTCGTTCACCTTGGTCCTTTCGAGGAACGTCGAGGCGCTGCGGAACGTCGCGGCGTCGCGGCGTCGGGCGCTCGCCGTGGGAGGCTGCGGGCGGGGAGGCGGGCACCACGCGCCGGCGGGGACACGGTCGTTCGCCGGGACCGGCTCGCCACGGACGTGGCTCGGCCGCGGACGGGTCGCGGCCGGAAGCGGGACGCGGCGACTCCCTCACCCCCGCGCGGGCGTGCGGCGGCCGGGCGCGGTCAGGCGCCCCGGGGCCGCGCCGTGCGGCCCCGGACGCGGGCCGGGCCCGGCGGCCGGCGGGGGACGGGACGTGCGGGGGACAGGGCGTGCAATCGAGGTCCTTTCGTGCCGGTGGGTGCCGGTGCGTGCCGGTCACCACCCTCGGTTTCTCAGGGCCGGGAAGGTGACGAGAACTCCCAGGGGGAACGGGGCGCGGCGTGCGCCGCGACGGTGACGGCCCGGGCGAAACACCGGTCGTGGGCCAGCCGGCGCAGCTCGGTGAGGACGGGGGTGCCGGGCAGTCCCGCCTCGGCCAGCCGGCCGCACCACTCCGCCGTGGACCGTCCGCGGAACCCGGCGGCGAGCGCGGCGAGATCGGCGTCGGCGGGCAGGTCGAGGACCTTCGCCAGCCGGTCGGGGTGGGCGCGGGCCTCCTCGCCGAGCCAGAGGTGGCCGTCACCGGTCGCGACGGGGCGGTCCAGCGGCGTCCACCGGGGCCGCCCGGGCGGGCGGGGGATCAGGGAGGCGGCGGAGTACAGCGAGGAGTCGACCCGCCCGCCGTGTCCCGTGCGGGCGCGGGCGAGGAGGGCGGCGACGACGCCGGTCGCGCAGACCATGCCGCCGAGGACGTCGGTGAGGGTCATCAGCGACGGGGCGGCGGGCTCCTCGGCGGGCCGGACCGCGGCGGCCAGGCCGCCGCCGGTCTGCACGAGGAAGTCGGTGCCCAGCGGCGGCCTCGGCCCGAAGTCCTCACCCCAGCCCGAGCACCAGGCGTAGACGAGCGCGGGGTGGGCCGCGCCCAGGTCGTCGGCGTCCAGCCGCCACCGCCGGGCCCGGTCGGGCGCCCAGTTGTGCAGGAAGACGTCGGCGTCGGCCGCCAGGTCGAGGGCGGCGCGGCGGCCGGCCGGGGCGGCGAGGTCGAGCTCGACGACGTCCTTGCCCGCGTTGAGGGCGCTGAAGCGGGCGGAGCAGTCGCCGGCCATCGGCGGGACGCCGCGCAGCGGGTCCCCGCCGGGCGGCTCGACGCGCGTGACGTGCGCGCCCAGCAGCCGCAGGAGGTGGCCGGCGAGCGGCCCCTGGACCCGCCGCGTCGACTCCACGACGTGCAGGCCGCTGAGCGGACCCGCCGTCACGGGGCCCGCGACGCCGGGGGCCTGCACGCGCGGGCGGTGCGGGAAGGGGGTGTGCCGCCACGCCGGGGCGGCGAGCGGCGGCGTCGGGTCCTCCCGCACCGCCAGCACGTCGACGCCCGCCGCGCGGCCGGCCGCCAGGACGCGGGCGAACGAGGCGCGCGCCGCCGTGGCGCGCAGGGCGCCGGGCAGCGCGCAGCGCGCGGTCGCGTACCGCGCCTGGAACGGGCGCCAGCCGCGCCCGGCCTCGCCGGGCGTCGCGCCGAGCTCCGTCCAGAACTCCCGCCACCGCGTGGGGTCGAGCGTCTCGCACTCGAACCGCACCCCGTCGCGGGACGTCAGCGTCGCGGCCCCCGCCAGCCCGTCCGTCTCCCCCGCCTCGTCCGGCTCCCACTCCCCACCGTCGGCGTCGGCGACGGCGACGGTCGCCGCCGCGAGGTACTGGGAGACGGCGAGCAGCGCGGCCTGGCTGACCGAGGTGCGCACGCCCGTCAGCGGCAGCCCGCGGGCGCGGGCGAGCCGTACCGCGAGCAGGCCCTGCGCCGCCAGGACCCCGGCCGCCGTCGCCGCGTAGTCGACGGCGAGCGGGGTGGGCCGGCCCGCGACCCGGCCGTGGACGTGCATGACGCCGCAGGCCGCCTGGACCTCCCGTTCCTCCGACAGCGGCAGCCCCACCGGGCCGGCCCAGTCGACCTCGCACAGAAGACCGCGGTCCGCGTCGGCGTGGACCCCGCCGGGCGCCGCCCGGTCCGCCAGCGCCAGCAGCGGGGCGGCGACGCGCGCGACGGGCGGCGGCATCCGCCCCGTCACGGCGCCTCCCCCTCGCGTGGCCTGCGGCCCTGCACCGAGTACAGGACGCTGGAGGTGGCGCAGAACGACGGGTTAAGCAGCAGCTCCCGCACCTGCCGGAGCTGGCTCTCCGTCATGCCCGCGGCAAGCAGGCGGTCTTGCAGGGTGTGGGTGTGGTTCAGCTGGAGCGCGAGCTCCGGCGAGCCGGCCCGGCGCAACCCCACGTACGGGCGGGGGTCGACCCCGACGAGCCCGGCGGCGCGCATCGCGGCCGGGACGTGCCGGCCCCAGTGCGGGTCTCCCCCGCCGGCCCGCATGGCGGTGGCCTTCGCGCGCAGGAACGTCCGGTACAGCTCGGCGGAGCGCGTGTCGGGGGTGAGGAGGGCGGGCTCGTAGCCGGCGTCGAGCTCGTCGAGCTGGAGCCAGCCGCCCGGCTTCAGGGCGCGGGCCAGCTTCTTCACCGCCGCGACGCGGTCCGTCACGTGCCGGACGACGAGCCGGGCGACGACGAGGTCGAACGCCGCCTCGGGCAGCGGGTCGGCCGCGACGTCGTGGACGAGGACGGTCATCGTCGGGCACGCGGCCAGCTCGGCCAGCTCAGGCAGGTGTCGCGACGTCAGCTCGGTGGCGACGACCTCGCCGCCCGGTCCGACGCGCTCGGCGAGCCACCGCGCGACGCTGCCGCCGCCAGCCCCGACGTCCAGGCACCGCCATCCGGCGCCGACGCCGGTCGCGGCCAGCCGTTCGAGGGTGATCGGGTCGTAGGCGGCGGCCAGGCAGCGGTGCTGCTCCTCGCCCCGCGCGCGGTCGTCGTCGAAGACGTACCGGGTGCGCGCCGCCCCGGGCGCCACGCGGGTCCGCTCTACGTCCATCGCCCCGACCCACAGTTCCGCACGCTGCCCGTCAGCATCCGCGTCAGCTCGCCGCGCCGCACCTTCCCCGTGCCGGTGCGCGGCACCTGCTCCCAGGCGAGCACCACCGGCTCGCGCAGCCGCGGCAGGCCGACGACCGCCCGCCGCCAGCTCTCCTCGTCCAGCTCGCCGTCGGCCGTGACGACGACCGGCAGCGGCGCCTCGTCCCTGCTGGCGAGGACGACGCACTCCAAGGCGCGCGGCAGCCGCTCCTCCAGCAGGTCCTCCGTCTCCAGGCAGCTCAGCTCCCACGGGTGGTCGACCTCGCGGTCCAGCAGCCGCACGCTGCCGTCGCGGTTGCGGACGCCGATGTCGCCGGTGTTCCACCAGCCGTCGGCCCACTTGGCGGCCCACCGCTCGCGCTCGCCGACGTACCCCTGGGCGCAGGCCGCGGTCCGCGTCAGCACCAGGCCCGCCCGGCCGCGCGGCTGCGGCCTGAACGTCTCGGGGTCCACCACGCGCAGCCGCGTCTTGACGGGAACGGGGCGGCCGAGGTTGCGGCGGGCGGGCGCGGGCCGCCGCTCGGCGACCGAGCGGCGGGTGTGGAAGCGGAACGTCAGCGGCCCCGTCTCGGTCTGCCCCCAGCCCTCCATCCACACCGGCCTCGGGTGGGCGCTCGCCGCCAGGTACGCCCGGATCGTCGGGGGGTGCACCGCGTCGTAGGTGCTGATGATGGTGCGGATCCGGCGGAAGGGGCTGTCCAGCCGTTCGGTCAGGGGCCGGAAGCGGACGAACGTCGCGGGCAGCGCCTCCATGACGGTGGGCGGGTGGGCCCGCAGCACCGGGTCGGCGGCGTCGGGGTCCTGCCGGCTGAGGATCACGAGGTGGCGGGGCGCCAGGCACAGGACGCTCGCGGTCCAGCAGAACGTCCTGCCGTGCGCGAACGCGCTCGCGTTGACGAGGGTGTCGTCGCGCCGCAGGCCGACCCGCGGGACGCGCACGGTCTCGAACCGGGCCAGCTTGTGGACGATCGTGCGGGTGGAGTGCACCACCAGCTTGGGGACACCGGTGGTGCCCGAGGTGTGGTTGACGACCAGCGGCTCGTCGTCGTGCCGGCGCGCGGGGGCGGGCGCGGGGTGCCCCCGCACGTCGTCGAGGCCGAGCACGCCGGGCGGCACCTCGGTCCCGGGCCGCCCGGCGTCCAGCACCACGGTGGCGGAGGCCAGCGCGGCGAGGTCGACGCCCTCCCGCCGGGCGCGCGCCAGCAGGCGGGCGGTGGTGACGAGCACCGCGGGTTCGAGGCGGGTGAGCAGCGTCGCCAGGGTGCCGCCCGGCAGGTGGGCGGAGAGCTGCGCGGGCACGGCCCCGACGCGCACGGCCGCGCAGGCCAGCAGGTCGTAGTCCCAGTGGTTGTCCTTGACGATCGCGACGTGGTGGCCGCGTCCGGCCCCGGCGGCGGCCAGCCAGCCGGCGGCGTCCCGGACGAGGGCGGCCAACTCGGCGACGGTGTGGACCGTGAGGCCGGGGTCACGCGGCCCCGGACCGCCGCCGTCGATGTCGAACGGACGGTCGAGGTGGACCAGCGTGGCGGAGCCGCGCTCGGCGCACTCGTCGAAGAGGACGCCCATGTCGTGTGGTTTCACTCGTGCTTCTCCCCTGCGGTGGTCGGTCGGCCCGTGACGGCCGGAGGGGCCCCGGCGCCACGGAGGGGGCGCAGGCGGCTGAGGACCCGGGAGGCGGCGAGCGCGCCCGAGCGCACGGCGCCCTCGCTGGAGGGGCGCAGCATCAGCCAGTCGCCCGCGTACTCGACGGGCCGCACGGGCCGCGCCATGAACCGGGCGCGGCCGCGCAGCGCCTCGGGGGTGGCCTCGGGCAGGCCGTGGGTGAAGGCGTGCACCAGGTGCTCGGTGGCGGCGGCCTCCAGCCCGGGGACGAAGCGGCCCGCCGCGCACACCAGCCGGTCGACGACCTGCTCGCGCGGCGCCCCGAGCAGCTCGGGGACGACGCCCGGCGCGGCCATCAGCGTCAGCAGCCCCTTGCCTGCGGGCGCCCGGTCGGGGTGCTTGGCGTGGTCGACGATGATCCCCGACAGCTCGCTCTCCTCCACGGCCGGCGTGAGGACGATGTACGGGGTGCGGCCGCCGGCGCGGTGGGCGGGCGCGAGCGGCCGGTCCAGCAGGCAGCTCAGCTTCAGCACGGGCCGGTAGGTGCACGCCGCGAGGTGGTCGCGCTCCGCGTCGGGCGCGTTGACGTGGAGGCGGGCGGCGACGGGCGCGGGCACGCACAGCACGACCGCGCGGGCCGTCACCGTCTCCGTGCCGCCGCGCTCCCCGCCGCCCGAGCCGTCGGGCTCGCGGCCCGCGCCGAGGAGCAGCCGCGCGCCGCCGTCGCCGTCGTCGTCGGTGACGACCTCCTGGACCGGGCGGCCCGTGACGACGTCGAGGCCCTCGGCGAGCCGCCGGGCGAGGAGGTCCATGCCGCCCGCGTACGTCAGCCAGCCGGCGGCGGGCCCCACCTCCAGCAGCAGGCTCACCATCGGCGCCGCGGCCGAGCGTGCCGTGTCCCAGCCGAAGAAGCAGCCCGCGACCGGCTGGAGGAGGTAGTCGTGCAGGTCCCCGTGGTACCGGCCGGCCAGCTCCGCGACGGTGGCGTGACCCAGCGGGGTGTCCTCGGGCCTGTCGCAGTCGAACCCGGCGCGGCGCCGCCCGGCCCAGGTGAGGAAGCGCGCCAGGTCCAGGCGGGCCCTCGGGGACAGCCCCGCCCCCGTCAGCGGCGCGGAGCGGTCCGCCACGCCGGGGTGCGCGCGCCCGTCGCGCCACACGGCGACGGGCCGCCCGATGCGCCGGATCTCGCTCGCCGGCACGCCGAGCCGCGTCAGCAGCTGCCACGTGGCGCGGTACCCGTGGGGCGAGAGCTGCTCGGCGCCCTCGTCGATGGTGTAACCCCGGTGTCGGTGGCTGTGCGTCCTGCCGCCGACGTGCGGGCGTTCCTCGAAGACGCGGACGTCGAGGCCGGCGCGCCGCAGCTCGTGGGCGGCCGTGAGGCCGGCGACGCCCGCGCCGACCACGGCCACGTCGAGGTCGGGGGCCATCAGGCGCCCTCCGCCCAGGCGACGACGTTCGCCACGAGCAGCAGGGCCACGCTGACGCGGTGCACCGCGAAGCCGAGCCGGCGAGCCCGCATGATCTCCCCCGTGCGGAAGCCGATCAGGTACTGACGCAGGCGCAGCGCGGTGACCGGCAGCATCAGCAGCACGAACCACCAGGGCGCGACGCCGGTGGCGGAGGCGACGGCGCCGAGCAGGAACTCGGCGGCCGACAGGGCTCCGACGAAGAGCGCGTTGCCGCGGTGTGAGACGAGGCAGGCGACGGTCAGGCGCCCGGCGGCGCGGTCCCCGGCGACGTCGTTGGTGTTGGAGTAGACCCCGAACATCAGGGGGCCGAAGCCGAACAGGACGCCCTGGACGAGCAGGAACCCGCTGAACTCGCCCGTCGCCAGCCCGTACGGCGCGAGCACGAGCCCCACGCCGAGCCCGACGAGGAACAGCTCCTGGAAGCCGTGGTAGCTGATCTTCAGGCCGTAGGAGTACTGGAGCGAGACCACGAACAGCGCGACGACGAGCGCCACCGCCCACGTCGGGCGGTGCGGGGAGAGCGCGGTGGCGGCGGCCCACGCGGCGGCTCCGGCCAAGGCGGTCAGCCAGGCGAAGCCGCCGGCCTGGCGGGGGGTCAGGGTGCCGGCCACCAGCGGCTTGCGGAGCTTGTTGCGCAGGGGGTTGTCCGGGCCGTAGTTCGCGAGGTCGCTGCCGTCGCGGAAGCCGGTGAGGTCGTCGAGCGCGACCATGGCCATGACGACGCCGACCTCCCCGAGCAGGAAGAGCGCCAGCACCCACGGGGCGTCTCCCGCGGCGACCTGGGAGGCGGGCAGGGCCACGACGGCGGCGACCACCACGGCGATGCTCAGGTAGTAGTCGTAGACGTCGAGCTTGCCGAGCCGGGCGTAGGCGCGCAGCCTGCTCTCGGTCGCGGGCGGGGTCGCGGGCGCGGCACCGTCCCCGACGCCCGTCGCGGCGGCGGTGGTGGTGGCCGCGGTGGCCTGGGCGGTGTCCGTGGTGCTGGGGGTCATGGGCTTGTCTCCTCGGGTGCGCGTCCGTCCGCCGCGTCGAAGCCCTGGAAGGCGCAGACGGCGTCCGCGATGTGCTCGACCTGCGCGTCGCTCAGGTGGGGGTAGGCGGGCAGCGACAGGATGCGGGCGCTGGCGCGCTCGGCGTTCGGCCAGTGGTCGCCCGGCCTGGTGAAGCGCGCGAACGCGGCCTGCCGGGGCAGCGGGCGCGGATAGTAGACGTGGGTGTGGACACCGCGGGCCAGCAGGTGCGCGCGGAGCTTGTCGCGGGCGGCGGCCAGCAGCGTGTAGACGTAGAAGCAGCGGCCGTCACGGCCCGGCGGCGGCGGCACCACTCCCCGTTCGACGAGCGGGGCGAACCGCTGCGTGTAGTACTCCGCGATCGCGGCCCGCCGCTGGAGCCGCTCCGCGAGGCCGGCCATGCGGTGCACCTGGAAGGCCGCCTGGATCTCGTCGAACCTGCTGTTGTGGCCGATGACGTGGTGGACGAAGCGCCGCGTGCCGTCCTGGCCGTGGTTGCGCAGCATCCGCACCCGCCGGCCGAGGTCGGCGTCCCTGGTCACCACGGCCCCGCCCTCGCCCGGCATGCCCAGCGTCTTCACCTGGACGAACGAGAAGACCCCCGCCTCCCCCCACAGGCCGGCGGGCGTGCCGGCGAGCACGCCGCCCTGGGCGACGGCCGAGTCCTCCAGCAGCCGGACGCCCCGCCGCCGCGCGATCTCGACGAAGCGCGGCATGTCCGCCATGACGGAGAAGACGTGCGCCGGCATGACCACCGCGGTGCGGTGCGTGATGCGCCGCTCCACCTCGTGGGGGTCGGCGACCATGGTGTACGGGTCGATGTCCGCGAAGACCGGCGTGGCCCCGACCCCGACGACGCTGGCGGCCAACGGGGCGCAGCCGAAGGCCGGCACCACCACCTCGTCACCCGGGCCGACGCCCATGGCGGTCAGCGTCAGCGTCAGCGCGGCGGTGCCGCTGCCGCAGGCGATCACGTCCACCGCGCCCGGCGCGCCCGGCGCGCCCCCGGGGCCGGTGGGACCGAGGGGGTCGAGGGACTCCCGCAGCACCGCCTCGAAGCGGAGGGTGTGCTCGCCGAGGATGAAGCGCTGCTCCGACGCGAGCCCGATCCGGCGGATCAGGTCGAGCATGACCGCGCGGTCGCCCTCGAAGAGGTCGGGCGGGAAGAACGGGATGGCCGCCCGCGCCGCCGGCGCGTCCGTGGCCGCGTCCGTCGCCGTCACAGTGTCCTCCCCACGGTCGCGGTGGCGGTGATCGTCCCGGCGGCGGGAGCGGCGGGAGCGGCGGCGGGGGTGGGGGCGGCGGTGCCGGTGAGGAAGGCGCGCACCGCCTCGCAGACCCGGTCGACCTGGTCGAGCGTGAGGTCGGGATAGAGCGGCAGCGCCACCGCGCGCCCACTCGCGGCCTCGGCGTGCGGGAAGTCCCCGGCGCGGTGCCCGAGGTAGGCGAAGCAGGGCTGGAGGTGCAGCGGCGTGGGGTAGTACACCTCGGTGCCGATGCCCTCGCGCGCCAGGTGCTCGACGAGCGCGTCGCGCCGCTCGACCTCGACGAGGCAGACGTAGAAGACGCGCGCGTCGCCGGGCGCCCCGTCGCCCACCTCGGGGAGGCGGACGACGCCCGGGAGGCCGTCGAGCCGCTCGCGGTACGCCCTGGCCAGCTCGTCGCGCCGCGCGATGTCGCGGTCGAGGTGGGTGAGTTTGGCCAGCAGCACGGCGGCCTGGATGTCGTCCATCTTGCTGTTGACCCCGGGGACGGCCGTCTCGGTGGCGATCCTCGGGAAGTCGTTGAGGGTGGGACCCGGTCGCCCGTGGTGGCGGAGGCCGGCGACGCGCTCCGCGAGCGCCGCGTCGTCCGTGAGTACGGCCCCGGCGTCGCCGAGGGCGCCGAGGGTCTTGCTGGGGAAGAACGACAGCACGCCGCCGACGCCGTGCAGGCCGGCGTGGACGCCGCGTTGACGCATGCCGATGCCCTCCGCGCTGTCCTCCAGCAGGACCAGGCCGCGGCGGGCCGCCACCTCGGACAGCGCCGCCATGTCGGCCATCTGGCAGAACAGGTGGGCCGGCATGACGAAACGGCTGGTCTCCGTGACGGCACGCTCCAGCGCGTCGGGGTCCATGGCGTACGTGGCGGGGTCGATGTCCACGAACTGGGGCCGCCCGCCGGCCAGCACCACCGAGGTGGCGGTGGACACGAAGGAGTACGCGGGCACCAGAACGCCGTCCCCGGGGCGCAGGCCGCACGCCCGCAGCAGCAGAACGAGCGCGTCTGTGCCGCTGTTGACGCCGACGACGTGCCGCGCGCCGGTGTACGCAGCCACGGCGCGCTCCAGTCGCTCGACCTGCTGGCCGTGGGAGAACTTCCCGCTGTCGAAGACCTCTCCCACGTGCCGCTCGATCAGCGGCCACAGCTCCTCGAACGTCGCCGCCTGCGAGAAGAACGGGATCATCGCTCACCTCACCAAGAAGAAAGCTCACTGCTGGTGCTCGGTCCGGCCGCGTCCCCGACGGGCCGGCGAACGCGCCGCGCCAACGCGCCGTGCGAAGGCGCCGCGCCAACGCGCCGTGCGAAGGCGCCGCGCCAACGCGCCGTGCGAAGGCGGCTGGTGCCCGTGCCACGCCGTGCGGGACACCAGCCGCTGCTCGGGCCGCCGCGCGACGCGGCGGGCGCCGCGCCGCTATCCCAGCAGTTCGACCTCGAGGCGGCCGAAGTGGAAGTCGCGGACGGCCACCAGCAGTTCGTCCAGCGACAGCTCGCCGTCGCCGTTGGTGTCGACCTGCGCGAAGGCCGACCTGGCCTCCTCACGGTCGACACCGACGCCCGCCAGCCACGCCTCGAACTCCGCGGCGTTGATCAGCCCGTCGCCGTTCCTGTCGCACAGCCCGACGATGCCCTTGACCACGGGGCCGAGGACCCGGTCGAAGGTGGACTCGGCGGAGATGAGGTCACCCGCGACGCGCAGGAACGCGGACTCGCCGATGGGGCCGTCCGCGCCGACGCCCGCCTCACCGGCGAGGTGGTCGAAGAGGCCGTCGAAGGCGTCCCTGAGGGCCCGCGCCTCGGGGGCGCTGGCCGGCTTGCCGAAGCTGAAGGCGATCCTGGCGGCCTCCTCCCTGAGGTCGCTGCGCTCCAGCTGACCGTTGCCGTCAGCGTCCCACTTGTCGAAGCGCTTCTTCAGCCGGTCGTTCGCGAGGGCGGTAGTCACGATCCCGTTCCCTTCCCTTTCTTTTGGTCATCGTTCGACTCCGGGAGAATTTCGCCAGGAGTCCGTGAACAGCACCGGCACCGACCGCGATTTTCTTTCGGTGCCGACTCGTGCGGGCGTCGTTCGACGCCCGTCACAAGACTGGTGAGATATCCGGCAATGACGGGCCGGAATTCCGTGAGCGTTCCTCTTCTGGGAACCGGTCAGACCGAGAAGCTTCCGACACCCTCGGGAACGTGCGTGCCGTATCCGGGAGCCACCCTGATCCCCGGGGTCATGCAGAAGGGGTCCCCGTGGATGGTGACGGTGGAGTCGGTCTGGTTGTTCAGCACGTGCGCCAGGGCGGGGAAGGAATGACAGCCCCTGGGATTCTCGTGGACGGTCAGCGGAGCGAACTCCGTGGTGAAGATGACGACCTCACCGGTCGAGGCGTGCGCTGGAGCGGCGGTCATTCCCGTGCCGAGAACGGCTGCTCCGAGGGCGACGAGCAGAGAGAGGCGGCGCATGATGTCCTTCCCGAAAGATCCCTACAGAGATCAACACCGCCCGTAGGCTAACCAGCAGTCCACCCGATGATGTTTCTGATGACTTAACGCCACCCTATCGAGTGATCATGCGATGGCCTCGTTCACGCGGGGTTTGCGGACAGCAGTGCCCGCATCTCCTCGGCGCGTGGCAGGCCGAGTTCCTCGTAGAGGGCGAGGGCGAGGCCCCGGTGCTCGTGGACCGCCTCGTGTTCGCCGAGGTCGGCGTGGACGACGGCGAGGTGGGCGTGGGTGTCTGCCTGCTCCTTGCGGTGGCCTCCCTCGGTGGCCACGGCCAAGGCCTCGCGGTGCAGGAGCAGCGCCTCGTCCGGGCGGCCCGCGGCGGTGTGGGTGCTGGCCAACTCGTTGAGGCGGGTGACCAGGTTGTCGGTGGCGCCGAGGATACGGGCGAGGCCCAGTGCCTCTGCCTGGTGGCGCGTGGCCTGCTCGTGGTCCCCCGCGTCGCGGGCGATGCTGCCGAGCAGGCACAGGGCGTCGGACTCGACAGCGCGGTATCCCGTCCTGCGGGCCAGGTCCAGGCTGCGCTCGGCGTGTTCCCTGGCCCGGTCGTCGCGGCCCAGCGCCCGCCACGCCTCGGCGATGCCCATGTGCGCGTTGGAGAGGTTCGTCTCGTCGTCGACCTCCTCGCAGACCGCTCTGGCGTCCTCCGCGTACCGCAGGGCCTCCTCGAAGCGGCCGATCGCCATCATGCAGTTGTGGAGGTTGACCAGGGCCGCGCGGCGGGCCGCCCACGACCCGGTGGAGTTGGCCAGCTCCAGGGACCGCTCGAAGTGGCGGGCGGCCTCCGTGAACTCCCCCCTCCTCGCGTACGCGAGACCGAGGGAGTTGACGGCGGGGGCCTCCAGCTCCGCGTCGCCGGCCTGCTGGGCGGCGAACAGGGCCCGTTGGACGTGCTCGAACGCCAGCTCCGGATCCTTTCCGGCCCGGCTCAGGCACGTGCTCAGGTGGGTGCGCGCCCGGGACTCCGCGCGTGGGTCGCCGAGGGCCAGGGCGGCGCGTAGCTCCTCGGTGATGAGGCCGATCGCCTCGGCGATGTGGCCGCCGGTGAAGAGGTAGCGCCAGAGGATCGTGGACAGGTCAACGACGAACTCCTGGTCGCCGTGGTGGGCGAGTTCCAGGAGGGTGTCGCGTTCGGCGTCCAGCCAGCGCAGGGCCTGGCCGGCGTCGGTCAACGGCGGGACCTCTCCCGACCAGACCGGCGGCTTCGGTCGCTCGTTGTCCCGGTCGGGCGCGATGGCGTCCAGGGCGCTGGAGGCGGTGGCCAGGTAGTAGTCCAGCAGGCGGGCCAGGGCCTCGGCCCGCTCGGTGGGGCCGTCGGTCTCGGCGGCGAGCTCGGCCGCGTACGCCCGCAGC
>NZ_JBQQBZ010000036.1:0-73620 GCF_052245655.1 Streptomyces sp. 4N509B | reverse complement strand
CCGAGAAAGACCTGGTGAGAGCGGGTAGCGCCCCGCTCACCTGCACCGTTCTGGCGCCGGTGTTGTCGCTACGAGCGACCACTTGCCGCGAGGCGAGCTGGCGGGTCGGTGCCTCCAATCGTTTCTTCCTTCCTCCCCTCCTTCCTCCCTCCCTTCCGCGCGTACTGCCGCGTCCGCCGGCCGTGCCCCGGGCCGGGCGCGGGGCCGGCCCGGGCGATATCCGGGCAGACTGGCCTCCTGGTCCCCCGGAGTGCGACGATGCGAGGCATCCGCACCGGAGGGCTGGTGCGGCTCCGTGCGCCCCGCGCACGAGGCTCATGCGGAAAGCGAAGGAAGTCGGCCATGGCAACGGCGCCCAGCGTCTCGTACTCGATGACCGTCCGGCTGGAGGTCCCCGCCAGCGGCACGGCGGTCAGCCAGCTCACCACCGTCGTGGAGTCCTCCGGCGGCAGCGTCACCGGTCTCGACGTCACGGCCTCCGGGCACGAGAAGCTGCGCATCGACGTCACCATCGCCGCCAGCTCCACCGCCCACGCCGACGAGATCGTCCAGAAGCTGAGCGGCATCGAGGGCGTCTCCCTCGGAAAGGTGTCGGACCGGACGTTCCTGATGCATCTCGGAGGAAAGATCGAGATGCAGTCCAAACACCCCATTCGCAATCGCGATGAGCTGTCGATGATCTACACGCCCGGCGTCGCCCGCGTGTCCACGCAGATCGCGGCCAACCCCGAGGACGCCAGAAGGCTGACCATCAAGCGCAACAGCGTCGCCGTGGTCACCGACGGCTCCGCCGTGCTCGGCCTCGGAAACATCGGCCCGTACGCCGCGCTGCCCGTGATGGAGGGCAAGGCCGCCCTCTTCAAGCGCTTCGCCGGCATCGACGCCTGGCCGATCTGCCTGGACACCCAGGACACCGACGCGATCGTCGAGACCGTCAAGGCCATCGCCCCCGGCTTCGCCGGCATCAACCTGGAGGACATCTCCGCCCCCCGCTGCTTCGAGATCGAGGCGCGGCTGCGCGAGGCGCTGGACATCCCCGTCTTCCACGACGACCAGCACGGCACGGCCATCGTCGTGCTCGCCGCCCTCCACAACGCGCTGCGCGTCGTCGGCAAGAAGCTCGACGAGGTCCGGGTGGTGATGTCCGGCGCGGGCGCGGCGGGGACGGCGATCCTGAAGCTGCTGATCGCGGCCGGCGTCCGGCACGCCGTCGTGGCGGACATCCACGGCGTGGTGCACGCCGAGCGGCCCGACCTGGTGGCCGCCGACGTCGACTCGCCGCTGCGCTGGATCGCGCGGAACACCAACCCGGAGGGGATGACGGGGACGCTGCGCGAGGCCGTGGTGGGGGCGGACGTCTTCATCGGGGTCTCCGCGCCCGACGTGCTGGGCGGGGCCGACGTCGCCGCGATGGCGGACGACGCCATCGTCTTCGCTCTCGCGAACCCTGACCCCGAGGTCGATCCGGTGCTGGCCCGTCAGACCGCGGCTGTCGTCGCCACAGGTCGTTCGGACTTTCCGAACCAGATCAACAACGTTCTGGTGTTTCCCGGCATCTTCCGTGGCCTGTTGGATGCGCAGTCGCGTACGGTCAGTGAGACGATGATGCTGGCGGCGGCCCGCGCGCTGGCGGACGTCGTCGGCAGGGACGAGCTGAACGCCAACTACATCGTGCCCAGCGTCTTCAACGAGCGGGTGCCCGTCGCCGTCGCCGGAGCCGTCCGCGAGGCGGCGACGCGGGCCGCGGGCGGCGAGTCGGTTGTCGGCCACGTCTGACGCACCCTTAGGGTGACGGCGAGGCAGAGCCCTGACCTCAGGCAATGCGATTGGCCTTCCCGCCGCGCACAGGGGCAGGATGCGTACCGGGCGCGAGGGACGCGCCAGGCAGCCCCGGGACCGGGGTTGTCAGTGGGTCCTGACAGCATCGGCTTCGATCTCACGCCTCATTGGCACGATGAACACGGGAGTTAAGACATATGAACCGCAGTGAGCTGGTGGCCGCTCTCTCCGAGCGCGCCGGGGTGACTCGGAAGGACGCCGACTCGGTGCTGGCGGCCCTCGCCGAGACCGTTGGGGAGGTCGTTGCCAAGGGGGACGAGAAGGTCACCATTCCCGGCTTCCTCACCTTCGAGCGCACCCTGCGCGCCGCCCGCACCGCCCGGAACCCGCAGACCGGCGAGCCCATCCAGATCCCCGCCGGGTACAGCGTGAAGGTGTCCGCGGGCACCAAGCTCAAGGAGGCGGCCCGCGGTCGGTGACCCGCGAGGTCTGACACCACCACCGCCCGGAGGTGGGCCCGCCGGCCGCGACCGACCAGGTCGCCGGCCGGACCGGGGCCGCCCCCGGGCACCCTCGCCGACAGCCGACGGGCGGGTCGCGGACGGCCGGCTGGCGCGTTGTCGCCGCGCCGGCCACCGAGACCCGGCCGACACTCCCCAGCCGGTCGGCGTATGGGGAATCATGGGCGCATGACCGAGGCGTCCTCGCTCACCGGGCGGCTGCTGGTGGCCACACCGGCGCTCTCCGACCCCAACTTCGACCGTTCCGTCGTGCTGCTGCTCGACCACGACCGCGAGGGCGCGCTCGGCGTGGTGCTCAACCGCCCGACGCCCGTCGGGGTCTCCGAGGTGCTCGAGCCCTGGGCCTCCCTCGCCGGCGAGCCCGGCGTGGTCTTCCAGGGCGGCCCCGTCGCCCTCGACGCCGCCCTCGCGCTCGCCGTGGTCCCTGGCAGCGGCCCCCTGGGGTGGCGGCGGGTCCACGGCTCGATCGGGCTCGTCGACCTGGAGGCGCCGCCGGAGGTGCTCGCCGCCGAGGTGGGCAGCCTGCGGATCTTCGCCGGCTACGCCGGCTGGGGCCCTGAGCAGCTGGAACGCGAGCTCGACGAGGGCGCCTGGTACGTCGTGGAGTCCGAGCCGGGCGACGTCTCCGCGCCCGAGCCCGAGCGCCTGTGGCGGGCCGTGCTGCGCCGCCAGCGCGGCAGCCTGGCCATGCTCGCCACGTACCCGGACGACCCGTCGCTCAATTAGGCTTGTGCACCATGAGCACACTCGAGCCCGAACGCGGCGCGGGCACCGGCACCCTCGTCGAGCCCGCACCGCAGACGACGCACGGCGACGGCGACCACGAGCGCTTCGCTCACTATGTCCAGAAGGACAAGATCATGGCGAGCGCCATGGACGGCTCGCCCGTCGTCGCGCTCTGCGGCAAGGTCTGGGTTCCCGGCCGGGACCCGAAGAAGTACCCGGTCTGCCCCACGTGCAAGGAGATCTACGAGTCGATGGGCTCCTTCGGTGGCGGCGGCAAGGACGGCGGCAAGAAGTAGGCTCCGCCGCCCCCGGGCGCCTCGGGCCGCCGGCTGATCCACCGCAGCCGGCCCGGTCCGCCGTGAGCGCCCCCCGGGTGGCTCCGCCGTGAGCGCCCCCGGGTGACGACGGGGGCAGCCCTACCCGGCGTGAGCGGGTACCGTACGCCTCGGCAGCCGGTACGGCCGGAAAGGGGCAGCTGAATTTGAGCACGCACGCACCGCAGGCAGCACAGACGGGGCGGCTCGTCGCGCTCCCGGCCACGCTCGACGACGCGGTGGCCGCGCTGGCCGAGGTGCCCGCGGCCGTGCCCGTCGCCGGTGGCACCGACCTCATGACCCAGGTCAACGCCGGGCTCCTGCGCCCCGCCGCCCTGGTCGGGCTCGCCCGCCTGGCAGAGCTGCGCAGCTGGGCGTACCAGGACGGCCACGCGTTGCTCGGCGCCTGCCTGACGCACGCGCGCATGAGCCGTCCCGACTTCGCCGCCCTGATCCCCGCGCTCGCCGCCGCGGCCCGCTGCGCGGGCCCGCCGCAGGTGCGGAACGCCGGGACCCTCGGCGGCAACGTCATCTCCGCGGCGGCCTCGGGCGACACCCTCCCCGTGCTGGCCGCGCTGGAGGCCACGCTGCTGGTCGCCGGCCCCGACGGCCAGGGCCGGCAGATCCCCGTCAGCCACCTGCTGGCCGGCCGCGACCGGCTCCGCCCGGCGGAGCTGCTGGCACACGTCCGGGTGCCGTTGCTGCACGCGCCGCAGACGTTCCTGAAGGCCACGCCGCGCACCGGCTCGGGGCGGGCCCTCGCCTCGGTGGCCGTCGTGCTCGACCCCGTCCGCCGCGAGGTGCGCTGCGCGGTCGGCGGCGTCGCCCCGATGCCGCTGCGTCCGCTGGACGCCGAGCGCTGGGTGGCCTCGCTGCTGGACTGGGACGGGGAGCGGGGCCTGGCCACGGAGGTGCTGGTCGCCTTCGGCGACTACGTCGGCATGGCCTGCATCCCCGACCCCCAGCCGCCGGAGGACGGCGGCGAATCATCGCAACTACCCCCCGCCGTACTGCACTTGAGGCGTACTGTGGCGACACTGGCCCGCCGTGGACTCGGAAGGGCTCTCGCATGAGCAACGACCACCAGCCAGACCACCAGCCGGAGCCGCACCCGGCGTCCGGCCCCCCCGCGCCGCACCGTGGCTGGGGCGGCGAGTACGACTCGGACGCCACCGCCTTCATAGAGTTCCCGCCCGGCGGCCACCCCGGGCTCGGCGACGACCCGCTGGCCGCGCCCGGCCACGGCTACGAGCCGCCGGACCTCGCCGACACGGGCCCCCTGCCGACGCCGGGCGCGACGACCGACCCGGCGGCCACCGGGCAGTGGACGATGCCGTTCGCCTACGGCGACCCGGCCGCGGCCACGGGCCAGCAGACACCGCACGGGCAGCCCGGCCAGCCCGGTCAGCAGACACCACCGGGGCAGCACGGCCAGCACGGCCATCACGGACTGCCGGGGCAGCCCGGACAGCCCGTCCCGCCCGTTCCCGGGGCCGAGGGGTGGCCGTCGGGCAGCTGGCAGCCCGACGGCTGGCAGGCGCCCGGCGGAGCCTCCTCCGCGTCCTCCGCGACGCGGGCGGCGATGGGCCAGGGCGCGGCGGCCACCCGGGCGGCCTTCCAGGGCATCGCCGAGGGACAGGCCGCCGCGGCCGAGGCCGCCGCCGCGCGGGCGCCCGTCGACACCGAGGGCGCGGCACCCGTCGCCTCCAGCTGGACGCTCCAGGAGGGCACGTCGCCCGCGGCGCCCGCCGCCGAGCCGCGCCTCGGGGACGGCGGCGAGGGCGGCGCCGGCCCCTGGATGGTCCCGCCCTCGGGCGTGCCGCACCCCGCGGGGCCGGACGACCGCCGCCCGGGGGGCGACGCCCCGGACGCCACCGTCGTGGCCGTCCCGGGGGTCGGGGGCGAGAGTGCCACCGCACCGCGCGCCGAGGCCGGAGCCGGCCCGGAGGCCGCCGGGGTCGTCGCGGAGACGGACACCGCGGAGGGCGCGGAAGCCGCCCGCAGCGTCAGCGACCACCCCGAGGTCTCCTACGTGCTGCGGGTCAACGGCGAGGACCGCCCGGTCTCCGGCGCCTGGATCGGCGAGTCGCTGCTGTACGTGCTGCGCGAGCGCCTCGGCCTCGCCGGCGCCAAGGACGGCTGTTCGCAGGGCGAGTGCGGGGCCTGCTCGGTG
The DNA here is from genome assembly GCF_052245655.1 of Streptomyces sp. 4N509B. Taxonomy (NCBI): domain Bacteria; kingdom Bacillati; phylum Actinomycetota; class Actinomycetes; order Kitasatosporales; family Streptomycetaceae; genus Streptomyces; species Streptomyces sp. 4N509B. Next base: position 68,107 of record NZ_JBQQBZ010000036.1, on the reverse strand, counting down.
CAGGTCGACGGCCGGCTGGTCGCCGCGTGCCTGGTGCCGGCCGCCACCGTCGCGGGCGGCGAGATCCGCACCGTGGAGGGCCTCGGCGGCGACGGCGGCCTCTCCGACGTGCAGCGCGCGCTCGCGGCGTCGACGGCCGTCCAGTGCGGCTTCTGCCTGCCGGGCATGGCCATGACCGTGCACGACCTGCTGGAGGGCAACCACGCGCCCACCGAGCTCGAGACCCGCGAGGCGCTCAGCGGCAACCTCTGCCGTTGCACCGGATACCGCGGCGTGCTCGACGCGGTCCGCGCCGTCGTGAGCGAGCGCGCGGCCCTCGCCGAGCGGTCCGAGGCCCCCGACGCCGGCGGCGACCCGGGCGCGACGCCCGCCGGCGGCCCGGGCGGCGGTCCCGGCGACGCCGCCCACCGTGAGGAGCATCACGCGGGCTCGGCGGCCCGCATCCCGCACCAGGCCGGGCCACGCTCAGGAGAGGTGTCATGACCGAGCAGGCACAGCGAGGGGGCCCGCCCCCGGCCGGCGGCCCGAGCGCCGTCACCGTGACGCCCGGCCGCGCCGACCAGGCCGGCGCGAGTGACACCCAGGACCCGCCGCGGCAGGGCCTGGGGGCCCCGCTGCCGCCCGTCGACGGCGAGGCGAAGGTGCTGGGCACCTTCCCGTACACCGCGGACCTGTGGGCCGAGGGCCTGCTGTGGGCGGCCGTGCTGCGCTCGCCCCACCCACACGCCCGCATCAACGGCATCGACACCACCGCCGCCGCGGCCATGCCCGGCGTCCGGGTGGTCGTCACCCACGAGGACGTCGCGGGCGACGTCACCGCCGCCACCGCCACGGGGGATCGCCCCGTGCTCGCCACCGACGTGGTGCGGTACCACGGCGAGCCGGTCGCCGCCGTGGCCGCCGACCACCCCGAGACGGCCCGGCTGGCCGCCGCCGCCATCGCCGTGGACTACGAGCCGCTGGACCCCGTCGCCGACCCGGAGGCCGCGTTCGAGGCGGAGCCGCTCCACCCCGACGGCAACCTGGTCCGCCACATCCCGCTGCGCCACGGCGACCCCACGGCCACCGGCGAGGTCGTCGTCGAGGGCCTGTACCGCATCGGGCGGCAGGACCCCGCCCCGATCGGCGCGGAGGCCGGCCTCGCCGTGCCGCGCCCCGACGGCGGCGTGGAGATCTACACCGCCTCCACCGACCCGCACGGCGACCGCGACCGCCTCGCGGCCTGCCTCGGCCTGTCCGCCGACCAGGTGAAGATCTACGTCACCGGGGTGCCCGGCAGCCTCGCCGACCGGGAGGACCTCGGCTTCCAGCTGCCGCTGGCGCTGCTGGCGATCCGCACCAACAGCCCCGTGAAGCTGGCAGCCACCCGCGAGGAGTCCTTCCTCGGCCACGCCCACCGCCACCCCACGCTGCTGCGGTACTGGCACCACGCCGACCGCGAGGGCCGGCTCGTCAAGGTCGAGGCGCAGCTGCTGATGGACGCCGGCGCGTACGCCGACGGCTCCGCCGACGCGCTGGCCACCGCCGTCTCCTTCGCCGCGGGCCCCTACGTGGTGCCGAACGCCGTCGTCGACGGCTGGGCCGTGCGCACCAACAACCCGCCCTCCGGCTTCCTGCGCGGCGAGGGCGCCCTCCAGGTGTGCGCGGCCTACGAGGGCCAGATGGACCGGCTCGCCGCCCGCCTCGGCATCGACCCGGTCGAGCTGCGCGCCCGCAACGTGCTGGGCACGGGCGACGTGCTGCCCACCGGCCAGACGGTCACCTGCCCCGCGCCCGTCGCCGAGCTGCTGACCGCCGTGCACCAGGCGCCGCTGCCGCCGCTGCCGAAGGACGGTCCCGTCTCGGAGTGGCTGCTGCCCGGCGGCCCCACGGGGGCGGGCGAGCCGGGCGCCGTGCGGCGCGGCGTGGGCTACGCCCTCGGCATGGTGCAGCAGCTCGGCGCGTTCGGCGCGGACGAGGTCTCCACGGCGACGGTGAAGGTCGAGGGCCCGGTGGCGACCGTGCTGTGCGCGGCGGTCGAGGCCGGCCAGGGCTTCGCGACCCTCGCCCGGCAGGTCGTCCAGGAGGTCCTGGGCGTGGAGGAGGTCCACCTCGCGCCCATCGACACCGACCAGCCGCCCGCGGGTCCCGGCTGCCGGGGCCGCCACACGTGGGTCTCGGCCGGGGCGGTGGAGCGGGCGGCGAAGATGGTCCGCACCCAGCTGCTCCAGCCGTTGGCCGCGAAGTTCGGCATGTCTCCCGAGCTGCTGACCATCGCCGACGGGAAGATCACCTCCTACGACGGGGTGCTGAGCACCACCGTGGTGGAGGCGCTGGAGGGCAAGGAGCTGTGGGCGACCGCGCAGTGCCGCCCGCACCCGACGGAGCGGCTCGACGACGCCGGCCAGGGCGACGCGTTCGTGGGCCTCGCCTTCGCGGCCGTGCGCGCGGTGGTCGACGTGGACGTGGAGCTCGGCTCGGTCCGCGTCGTCGAGATGGCGGTGGCGCAGGACGTGGGGCGGGTGCTGAACCCGCGCCAGCTGGCGTCGCGCATCGAGGCGGGCGTCACGCAGGGCGTCGGCGTCGCGCTCACCGAGCACCTGCGGGTGGCGCGCGGGGTGGTGCGCCGCCCCGACCTCTCGGACTACGCGCTGCCGACGGCACTGGACGCGCCCGAGGTGCGGATCGTGAAGCTGGTGGAGGAGCGGGACGTGGTGGCGCCGTTCGGGGCCAAGGCCGTGGGGTCCGTTCCGGTGGTCGTCTCGCCCGCCGCGGTCGCCGCGGCCGTCCGGGCCGCCACCGGCCGGCCGGTCAACCGGCTGCCGATCCGGCCGCAGTCGGCCGTCGGCGTCGCGTAGACCGGGCCCGACGGGCACCCGCCGGCGCGACCTGGTGTCGGGCCGGCGCGGGATCCGGCGTCGGACCCCGCCCCGTGCTCCGGGGATCGTCGCCGCCACCTCCTAGGACCACGGAACGAACACCTCACATCCCCGGTCCATAGGCGCGAGACCGCCTCGGTCCTTACCGTATCCCTCATGTCCGACGCTGATGTTGACGCCACCAACACCTCCGGGGTCACCCCGGTCCCTTCGATCCCCCCGTCCCCGCCGGTTCCGCCGGTCGAGGCGGGGGCCGAGGCGGACGACTCCGAGGGAGCGGCCGGCGGCGTGCTCGCCCGGCCCTACCGGGCTCTCACCCTCGGCTGCGTCAGCACCGTGCTGCTCATCGCCTTCGAGGCGATGGCGGTCGGCACCGCGATGCCCGCGGCGGCCGAGTCGCTGGACGGGGTGGCGCTCTACGCCTTCGCGTTCTCGGCGTTCTTCACCACGAGCCTGCTCGGCATGGCCGTGTCGGGGCAGTGGTGCGACCGCTCCGGGCCGCTGCCGCCCGTGGTGGCCGGCGTCGTCGCGTTCTCCGGCGGCCTGCTGCTGTCGGGCGCGGCCCAGAGCATGTGGGTCTTCGTGGCGGGCCGCGCGGTGCAGGGCGCGGCGGGCGGCCTCGTCATCGTCGCGCTCTACGTCACCGTGCGCCGCGCCTACCCCGAGCGGCTACGACCCGCCGCCCTCGCCTCGTTCTCCGCCGCGTGGGTGGTGCCCTCGATGGTCGGGCCCGTGGTCTCCGGCACCGTCACGGAGAGGCTCGGCTGGCGCTGGGTCTTCCTCAGCATGACCGTGCTCGTGGTGCTGCCCCTGCTGGTGATGCTGCCCGCGCTGCGCCGCCAGGCGCCCGGACCCACGGAGGGCGAGGACCGCGGCCGGCTCGACTGGCGGCGGCTGCGCCTGGCCCTGGCGGTGGCGCTCGGCGCCGGCCTGCTCCAGTTCGGCGGCCAGGAGCTGCGCTGGCTCTCCCTGCTGCCGGCCGCCGTCGGCGTGGCGCTGCTGGCGCCGTCCGCGCTGCGGCTGCTGCCGCGCGGCACCTTCCGCGCCGCCCGGGGCATGCCCGCCGCGATCCTGCTGCGCGGGCTCGTGTCCTGCGCGTACATGGTGGCCCAGACCTTCCTGCCGCTGCTGCTGGTGACGGAGCGGGGCCTGACGCCGACCGAGGCCGGCCTGGCGCTGGTCGCCTCGGGCATCGCGTGGGCGGCGGGAGCGCAGATCCAGTCGCGCTCCCGCTTCGAGCGGCACCGCTACGTCCTGGTGGTGATGGGCGCGGTGCTGATAGCCGTCGGCATCGCGCTGCTGCCCACGGCGTTGGCGGGGGCCGTGCCGGTCTGGACGCCCGCGGTGGTGCTCGCCGTCGGGGCCCTCGGCATGGGCCTGGTCGTCTCCTCGGTCGCGGTGGTGGTGCTGCGGCTGTCCGAGCCGTCGCAGGCCGGCAACAACGTCGCCTCGCTCCAGCTCTGTGACAGCCTGTCCAACGTGGTGATGCTGACGGTCGCGGGAACGCTCTTCGCCGCGCTCGGCGGCGACACGACGGCCGCCGCCGAGGCCGGGCACGGCGCCGGCGCCGACGTCGGCGCCGCGGGCGAGACGGCCACGTCGATCGGCGCCGCGCCGTTCACCGTGGTCTACGCGCTGGCGGCGGCGGTGGCGCTGCTCGCGGTGGTGGTGGCGAGCCGGCTGCGCGTCGCGTCACCGCCGCGCCAGGCCGAGCCGCGGTGAGCCCGCCGGGTGCCAGCGTGGGGTCATGTGATGCACGCTGCTTCCATGGCTATGAACCTGCGGCTGCCTGACGAGACCCAGCAGGCCCTCAAGCGGTGTGCCGACGAGGAGGGGCGGAGCATGCACGCGATCGTGCTCCAGGCGATCGAGCGGTACCTCGTCGAGGAGACGGAGCGGGCGACCGTCCGCGAGCTCGGGGTGACGTTCGCGGCCGAGCACGCGGATCTGCTGCGGAGGCTGGGCGAGTCGTGAAGCACCTCACGGTCCAGGAGGCTTCTGAGCTGGCCGACTCGCCTGTGGAACGCAGGAGGTCGCCGTGCGTGACCTCGGTCTCCTCCCCTCGGCGCTGCACAGACCCCGGTCACGGATGTTCGGTGTGGAGGCGTACCCGGACCTCTTCGGCAAGGCGGCGGCGCTCCTTCAGTCCCTGACCACCAACCACCCGCTGGTCGACGGCAACAAGCGCATGGCGTGGCTGTGCACCGTCGTGTTCCTCGACGCCAACGGCGTGGAGTTCACGGATATCGACCAGGACCGGGCATACGGGCTCGTCATGGACGTGGCGGCGGGCAAGACCGAGGAGGTCACGGCCATCGCGGACGCGCTGCGTTCCCTGTACCGCGAGGCGGGCGGCGCGCGGGGTCGGTAGGCTCGCCGGGTCGTTGCCCGCACCCGAGCCTCGCCCGGAGACCGTGACTACCACCTCCTCCTCCCACCTCTCCCCGGCCTTCCCTGGCCGTGCTCCCTGGGGCACGGCCAGCGCGCTGCGTGCCTGGCAGCACGCGGCGATGGAGCAGTACCTGGCGCGGCAGCCACGGGACTTCCTCGCCGTCGCCACGCCGGGAGCCGGCAAGACGACCTTCGCCCTGACCCTCGCGTCGTGGCTGCTGCACCACCACGTCGTCCAGCAGGTCACCGTCGTCGCCCCCACCGAGCACCTCAAACACCAGTGGGCGGAGGCCGGCGCCCGCACGGGGATACGGCTGGACCCGGACTACAGCGCGGGGCCGCTCGGCAGGGAGTACCACGGCGTCGCCGTCACCTACGCGGGCGTCGGCGTCCGCCCGATGCTCCACCGCAACCGCAGCGAGCAGCGCAAGACGCTCGTCATCCTCGACGAGATCCATCACGCCGGAGACACACGTTCGTGGGGCGAGGCGTGCCTGGAGGCCTTCGAGCCGGCCGCCCGGCGGCTGGCGTTGACCGGCACGCCCTTCCGCTCCGACACCAACCCCATCCCGTTCGTCACCTACGCCGAGGGCGCCGACGGCATCCGCCGCTCCGTCGCCGACTACACCTACGGCTACGGCAACGCCCTGGCCGACGGCGTCGTCCGCCCCGTCATCTTCCTCTCCTACAGCGGCAGCATGCGCTGGCGCACCCGCGCCGGCGACGAGGTGGCCGCGACCCTCGGCGAGCCCATGACCAAGGACGCCACCTCCCAGGCGTGGCGCACCGCGCTCGACCCGAGCGGCGAGTGGATCCCGTCCGTGCTCGACGCCGCCGACCGGCGCCTGACCGAGGTGCGCCGCTCCATCCACGACGCCGGCGGCCTCGTCATCGCCGCCGACCAGGACACCGCCCGCGCCTACGCCCGGCTGGTCGAGCGGATCAGCGGCGAGCCGGCCACCGTGGTGCTCTCCGACGACGGCGGCGCCTCGCAGCGCATCGAGGACTTCCGCCACTCCACCAGCCGCTGGCTGGTGGCCGTCCGCATGGTCTCCGAGGGCGTCGACGTGCCCCGGCTGGCCGTCGGGGTCTACGCCACCACGATCGCCACGCCGCTGTTCTTCGCGCAGGCCGTGGGCCGTTTCGTGCGCTCCCGCCGGCGCGGCGAGACGGCGTCCGTCTTCCTGCCCACCATTCCCGCGCTCCTCGGCTTCGCCCACGAGCTGGAGCTGGAGCGCGACCACGTGCTCGACAAGCCGGCCAAGGACGGCCAGGAGGACCCGTTCGCCGAGGAGGAGGCGCTGCTCAGGGAGGCCGAGCGGGAGCAGGACGAGCCCGACGGCGAGACGGGCGAGGAGCAGGCGTCCTTCGAGGCCCTCCAGTCCGACGCCGTCTTCGACCGGGTGATGTACGACGGCGGCGAGTTCGGCATGCAGGCCCACCCCGGCAGCGAGGAGGAGCAGGACTACCTCGGCATCCCGGGGCTGTTGGAGCCCGACCAGGTCGCGATCCTGCTGCGGAAGCGGCAGGCGCGGCAGATCGCGCACAGCCGCCGCAGGCCCGACCAGGAGGCCGACCTGCCGGAGGTCCCCGCCGAGCGGCGGCCCGTCGTGACCCACCAGGAGATGCTCCGGCTGCGCCGCGAGCTCCACAGCCTGGTCGGCGCCTACGCCCACCAGTCGGGCAAGCCGCACGGCGTCATCCACACCGAGCTGCGCCGCGCCTGCGGCGGGCCGCCGGCCGCGCAGGCCACGGCGGGACAGCTCCAGCAGCGCCTCGACACGCTCCGCGAGTGGGCCACCCGCAGGCGCTGACTGCGGGGGTGGCATGGAGGTGGTTTGAGGATTGCATAACACCTCAATCACCAACGCCCGTAGATCGGCCGCGAAACGACCGGATTCTGGACAAGCCCTTCCGCTGAACGGTGACCCTGGCTAAGTTCCCGATCACCGTGCCTGCCTGAAGGAGGCGCTCGCCGTGCCTGCGGAGACCTCTCAGACGCTTGATCGGGGACTGCGGGTCCTCAAACTGCTCGCCGAGACCGATCGCGGCCTGACCGTGACCGAGCTGTCGAAGCAACTCGGGGTCAACCGCACCGTGGTCTACCGGCTGCTCGCCACGCTGGAGCTGCACTCCCTGGTCCGTCGGGACGCGGGCGGCCGTGCCCGGGTCGGCGTCGGCGTGCTCGGTCTCGGACGGCAGGTCCACCCGCTGGTGCGCGAGGCGGCGCTGCCGGCGCTCCGTTCGCTGGCGGACGACCTGGGAGCCACGGCGCACCTGACGGTCGTGGACGGCTCGGAGGCGCTGGCCGTGGCCGTCGTCGAACCCAGCTGGACCGACTACCACGTCGCCTACCGCACCGGCTTCCGGCACGCGCTGGACCGGGGCGCGGCGGGCCGGGCCATCCTGGCCGCACGGTGCAAGGACATCGTGGGCTTCGGGGACGAGAACGGCTTCGTGCTGACCCACGGGGAGTTGGAGGCGGGCGCGAGCGGGGCCGCCGCGCCGCTGCCCGACTGCGGCATCGAGGGCAGCGTCGGCGTGGTGATGCTGAGCGAGGCGGTGCCGTCCGAGGTCGGGCCGCGCGTGGTGCGCGCCGCCCGGGAGGTCGCGACCGTCCTGCGCTGAGGTGGGGCCCGCCACGGGCTGCCGGCTGCCGGCCGTCGGAGGGCCGCCACCTGCGGCGGCTGTCAGACGGGTGGGTTAGATTCGCTCCCATGTCAGCCGCCCCGCCGACGAAGCCGTCACCCGAGCCGTCACCCTCCTCGTCGCCGTCGACGCCGCCCGCGGGCCCCCGCCGCCGGCTGCTGGTCGTCGCCTGCGGCGTGCTGCTGGCGGCCCTGCTCGCGGTGGCGACGCTGGCGCCGCTGCCGTTCTCCGTGGCGTATCCGGGGAGCACGACGGACGTGCTGGGGGAGAGCGACGGGAAGCCGGTCATCAGCATCTCCGGCGCCCCCGTGGACGATCCCGACGGCGAGCTGAGGATGACCACGATCGTCGCCACCTCTCCGGACGCCCCCGTCCGCCTGACGGACGTCATCACCGGGTACTTCTCCTCCGACCGCGCGGTGATGCCCCGTGAGGCCGTCTATCCCGTGGGCGACACCACGCGGGAGATCCGGGAGTACAACCGCGAGCAGATGCGCGGCTCCCAGGACACGGCCGTCACCGCCGCCCTGTCCTACCTCGGGCTCCAGGACGAGGAGATCGAGGTCGAGCTGACCCTCGCCGACGTCGGAGGGCCGAGCGCCGGGCTGCTGTTCTCCCTCGGCATCGTCGACCTGCTGAACGGGGACGGCGCCGAGGGGGACCTCACCGGGGGGCGCGTCGTCGCCGGCACCGGCACCATCGAGGCCGACGGGACCGTCGGTTCCGTGGGCGGGGTGCCGTTGAAGACGCAGGCGGCCCGGCGCGACGGCGCCACGGTCTTCCTCGTGCCGAGCGCCGAGTGCTCCGACGCCACGGCCGACCTCCCCGACGGGCTGCGGCTGATACCCGTGTCGAGTCTGGAGGGCGCGGTGGAGGAGCTGCGCGCCCTGGCCGCGGGGGAGCCGGTCTCCTCCTGTTGACTCGCCCACGCGCGCCAGGGCGGCACCCGCCGGGGGAGGACGGCGGGACGCCACCACGAACGAAGACCGCCCCCGCGAGTGCAGGTCGCGGGGGCGGCTTGTGGGGGGTGGTGTTGGTAGAGATTCCCCGACCACGCCCGTTCACGCCCGCCGCTCGCAGACCTGTCCGAAGCTCCCTGGCACGGACACGGTCGTCCGGTCCTGTATCAGCTCAGTGAAGATTCGTGTGAAGATCCGTGGGAGGCGGACGCCCGGGGAACGAGGGCTCGTCGTCCCGACCTTCGCGGGCCCCCGGACGCCGCCTTCCGACCCACCGGCGGTGACGGGACAGCCCTCAGCGGGCTCCCGCCGAGTCGTCGGGGCCGGGGGAGGAGAGCAGGGCGCATAGTTCGCCCTCCGCGTCGAGTTGCTCCCCCTCGGAGCCCGGCGGCACCAGGCGCAGCGTGCGTTCCAGCCAGGCGGCGACCGCCTGGGCGGGCGCGTGCAGCAACGCGTCGCCGTCAGGAGACCGCAGGGAGAGGCAGATGACGTTCCTCCCCTGGGAGGTGGCCGGCCAGACCCTGACGTCCCCCTCGCCGGTGGGCCGGAACACGCCGTCGAGCAGCAGTTCGCGAGCGAAGGTCCACCGCACGGGCGCCTCCGAGCCGACGTGGAAGACGATGTGGAGGGCGTAGGGGTCGTCGGAGCGGTATACCAGCCGCGCGGGCACGGGGACGCTGTGATCCGGGGAGATCACGAGCTGGAGTTCGAGCTCCCGCTCGATGATGGTGTACATGTATGGCTCCTCAGTCTCTCCTGTTCGCGGCCCGTGTTCGGGTGGACCGCACACAGGAGAGAGGAGGCCCCAGCGCCCTCCTCATTACGCTCTCACCGCGACCTGGCCGAGACACGGCCCCAGGGAGTGCTCGGTGACCGGAGGCGTGGCCGGGCGGCGGGCGACGTACGATGCATACCCGGCGTGTGATCAGCACCATCAGGACGAGGAGATTCGGCACCGCTCATGAGCTCCCCACCGGCAGGAAACGCCAGCGGCGCTCCGGAGCCCAACTGGTATCCGGACCCCTCCATCCCCGGCTACATCCGGTACTGGGACGGCACCGGATGGGTGCCCGGCAGTAGCCGGCCCGAGCCGCGTGACGGGGAGCCGATGCCCGCTCCGCCACCGCGCGGCACCACGACCACCCCGGCGGTCCCGGCCGTCGCGGCGTCGGCCCCGACGCCCGAGCTGCCGTCCGCCCGCACGGAGCCGGATCCGGCGTCGGGCCCGGCGTCGGGCCCGGACGACCAGCGCGACGCCGCCCCGGCCGCGACGCCCGCCCCGGCCGCCGCCTCCGGTCCCGCCGCCGCGTCGCCGTCAGGCGGCGCCGCCTCGGACGCCGAGTCGTCGGCGCTGCCCGAGCTGCGGCGGCGGGCCGACGTCGCGCCCGCGCGCCCGGAGTCCGCCTCCGCCTGGGGTGCCGACGCGCGGCAGCAGCAGGGGCTCGGCGGCGACCGCCGCGTCACCTGGGGCTCCGACGAGGACGTCAGCACCTCGCCCGTCGCCGCGGCGGGTCGGGTCGATCCGCGGGGCGACTTCCGGTCGACCCCCAGCGAGGGCTCCACGCCGCCGCCGCGGCAGGACCCCGACGCGGGGGCCACGCCAGCGGCCGGCGGACCGCCGGCCGGGCCCGCGGAGCCGGCGCGCTCGGAGCCCGAGGGTGACCGTCCCGCCGATCCCGCGACGCCCGACCCCGACGCCCGCGAGCGGACCACCGCGCTGCGCCTCTCCGACATCCAGGGCGGCGCGCCCTGGCGGCAGCAGGTGCACGACCTGGCGCAGCAGGCCCCGCAGGCCCCCGCCTCCGGCGCGCCGGCCACTCCGCCCGCCGTTCCGCCGCTGAGCCCGCCCTCGCCGGCCGCACCACCCGCGGGCCAGGCCGGGCCGGCCGCCGCGCCGCCGCAGCAGACCCCGGGCGTTCCGCCGCAGCCGCAGCCCGGTGGTCCCCAGCCCGGCGCGCCCGGTGGGTACGGCTATCCGCAGCCCGGTCAGCAGCCGCCGCCGGGTGGCCCGCAGCCCGGGGCGCCCGGTGGGTACGGCTTCCCCCAGCCCGGTCAGCAGCCCCAGCCCGGCGGCCCCCAGCCCGGGGCGCCCGGTGGGTACGGCTATCCGCAGCCCGGTCAGCAGCCGCAGCCCGGCGGCCCCCAGCCCGGGGCGCCCGGTGGGTACGGCTTCCCGCAGCCCGGTCAGCAGCCGCCGCCCCAGCCGCAGCCGGTCCCCGGACAGCCCGGCCCGTCCGGCGCCTCGCCGTTCGCGCAGCCGGAGATGCTGACGGCGATGATCACGCCGCGTCGCGGCGACCCGGCCTTCGCCAACGTCGGCAACGTCTACCCGGCCGGCCTCGGGCGCCGCTTCCTGGCCCGCCTCGTCGACTCGCTCCTGCCGCTGGGCGCCGCCGTCGCCATCGGCCTGCCGCTGCTGGACAAGGCCCGCGACCACGTCCAGGAGAAGATCGACGCGGCCGAGCACGCGGGTGTCACCCGCGAGATCTGGCTCATCGACGGCACCACCGGTGGCTATCTGGCGATCGTGCTCGGCGTCTTCCTCGGCGTCAGCCTGCTGTTCGAGGCCCTGCCGACGGGCCTGTGGGGCCGGAGCCTCGGCAAGGCCGCGTGCGGCCTCAGGGTGCTGGACGTGTCGCGCCAGGACAAGCCCTCGTTCGGCGCCGCCCTGCTGCGCTGGCTGGTGTACAGCCTGCTCGGGTTGGTGGTCGTCGGGATCGTCAACGTGCTGTGGTGTCTGGGCGACCGTCCCTGGCGGCAGTGCTGGCACGACAAGGCGGCCCGCACCTTCGTGGCGGCCCCGCGCCGCTAGGGCGCCAGTCCCCACACGACCCCTGAGGCACCCCCGGACCTCGTCCGGGGGTGCCTCCACGCGTCACGCGTCACGCGCCTCTGCCGCGTTGCCCGCTCGCGCGAGTGCGGGCACGCGCGAGCGGACGCCCCACGGGCCGTCCGGGACGTTGGGACACGCCCTGACGGCTGTCCGGGATCCCCGGCGGCTCGCGGCGCGACCGCGTTGTCGTCGACGTCCCAGGACGCCGCTCCCGACGCACCGGGGACGACGGGCAGCCACGCGGCGAGGGACGCCCCCCGTTGGGCCCCGGGCCCCCTCGTAGCCCGAACGCCCGGTGCCGGATGCGTCGCGTCCGGCACCGGGGTGGACTGCCTGCATGAGCAACCCTCAGCCGCCCCCGGGCCCGGGCGAGCCGGGCCGGCCCGGTGAACCCGGCGTACCCGGTGAGCCCGGCGTGCCGGGCGAGAACGCCTCCCGTCACGACGCTCCGCACGGCCCGAACCCGTACGGCGGCGCCAACGGCGCGGTCGACCCGCTGGCCGGCATGCCGCCGTTGGCCTCCCTGGGCCGCCGGCTGGTCGCCCGCGTCATCGACGCCCTGCTCGTCGGCGTGCCGACGGCCCTCATCCTGTGGCCGACCATCGGCGACATGGACGGCGAGAACCAGAACGGCGGCTCGTACGTCCAGCAGTCGCTCGTGCTGCTCGTGTACTTCCTCTACGAGGGCCTGATGCTCAGCACCCGGGGCCAGACGGTCGGGAAGATGGCGATGAGGATCCGGGTCGCGATGCTCGCCAACGGGTCTGTCCCCGCCGGCTCCCCCGGCTGGGCGAGGGCGGCCGTGTACGCGCTGCCGCAGCTCGTGCCGTGCATCGGGTTCCTCTTCTGGCTGCTGAACGTCCTGTTCTGCACCTGGGACCAGCCCTACCGACAGTGCCTGCACGACAAGGCGGCCAGGACCGTGGTGGTCTCGGCCGCCCAGTGGTCGCCGCCAGCCCGCTGATCGTCGGGGTGAGACGGCGTGGTGCTTCGAACGCTCGTCCCGGCCCGTCAGGCCGAGGGCAGGGACGCGGCAGCTGACGGGCGCGAGCGCGCCGTGGCGCCCGCCTCGCGTGCCGCTGCCGGCGCTGGTGCTGGCGCTGGGGCCGCTGCCGGTGCGGGCGCAGGGGTCGGGGCCTGCGCCTCGGCCGCCGCCGTGGCGCCCGGGCCGGCGGTCGCCGTCCCCGTCGCGGCCCCACGGGCGCCGCGCCGCGCGCCGACGGCGAGCGCGACGAGGACGCCGAGCAGCAGCGCGGCGAGGGCGACCAGCGTGACGCCCAGCGCCGAGTCGGCGGGAGCGAGCAGTAACAGCACCATCGTGGTGGAGATGACCGTGGCCGAACCGTAGGTGATCTGCAGGGGGGTCGGGTGCGGCATGGCGGTGGTGTCCGTCCTCGGGAGGGTAGGTGGTCGTCCGCGGGGCTCCGGGGCCGAGAGGCCCCGGGACCGTTCGGACGCTCCTACGGGCAGCGATGCCCGTGACGCCACGATGGTAAGCGTGACCCGGGCCGCGTCGCGGATGCACGGGGGGCGCACGGCAGCAGGTCCTGACAGGCCGTCGGGCGGCGGGCGACGTGGTGGACGGCCTGGTCAACGCCGCTGTCCTCGCGGCGTGCTCGTCCCTGTCCCCACGACCGCCCCGCGGCGTCCTCGCGGCGTCCTCGCGCCATGGTCGCGACGCCGTCGCGAGCCGGTCGAGGGCTGTCATTTTCTGTCTCAGTCATGTCAAATCGTCACGTCACATCACCGCATTCTCAGAGAGGATGACGCAGGTGCCCCCACTGGTGACCCATCAGGACCCCTCCCGCGGCGGGACCGGCCGCGGCGGGGCCACAGGAACGAGAAGGACCGCGTTGGCCGTCGCCGTCGTCGCCGCTCTGGGAGCCACGGTGCTCGGCCCCACCGGGGCGGCCACCGCGCAGCCCCCCGTCGCCCCCGAGAACCCCGCCGACGTCAGCCGGCTCCACGGCGCGACGCCGGACCTGGTCAACCCCCTCGGCGACAAGCGCGAGGCGCAGCTGATGCAGGCACACCAGGAGCTCATCACGGGCGAGGCCACGCGGCGCACCCTGGCCGGCTCGGAGGTGGTCGAGCTCAGCAGCGGCGAGTTCGTGGAGACGGCGGTCACCGGCACGGACCGGATCTTCACGGTGCTGGTGGAGTTCGGCGACGAGGTCCACCCGGACTTCGGCGGCGACCCGGGGCCGCTGCACAACGCGATCCCGGAGCCGGACCGGTCGGTGGACAACACCACCATCTGGCAGGAGGACTTCGACCGGCAGTACTACGAGGACGTCTACTACTCCACCGACCCCGACGTCCCCTCCGTCAAGCAGTTCTTCGAGAGCCAGTCCTCGGGTCGCTACTCCATCGAGGGCGAGGTCACCGACTGGGTGAGGGTGGACCACAACGAGGCCCGCTACGGCAACAACGCCTGCGGCTCCAACGTCTGCCGCTCCGTCTGGGACGCGGTCGCCGACGGCGTCACCACCTGGTACGAGCAGCGGCTCGCCGCCGGCCTCACGCCCGAGGAGGTCCGCGCCGAGCTCGCCGAGTTCGACATCCAGGACCGCTACGACCACGACGGCGACGGCGACTTCAACGAGCCCGACGGCTACATCGACCACTTCCAGATCGTCCACGCCGGCGAGGACGAGTCGGCCGGCGGCGGCGCCCAGGGCGAGGACGCGATCTGGGCCCACCGCTGGTACGCCTTCGCCGACAGCGCGGGCGCGACCGGCCCCGAGGGCAACCTCGCCGGCGGCACCCAGATCGGCGACACCGGCCTGTGGGTCGGCGACTACACCATGCAGCCCGAGAACGGCGGCGTCGGCGTCTTCGCCCACGAGTACGCCCACGACCTCGGCCTGCCCGACCTCTACGACACGGCGGGCGGCGAGAACGGCACCGGCTTCTGGTCGGCCATGTCCTCGGGCTCCTGGCTCGGCATGGGCGACGGCACCATCGGCGCGCTCCCCAACGACCTCGGCCCGTGGGAGAAGCTCCAGCTGGGCTGGCTCGACCACGACGTGGCGCGGGCGGCGACCCGCTCCACCCACCGCCTCGGCCCCTCCGCCGCCCAGTACCCGGAGGACCGGAGCGGCGAGCGGGGCGGGGACCGGGGCCGCCGGGCGAGCCAGGCCCTCGTCGTCGAGCTGCCCGAGCGGACCGTCACCACCGAGATCAACGCCCCCGCCCAGGGCGAGGCGCAGTGGTGGAGCGGCATGGGCGACGACCTGAACTCCACCCTCGGCCGCACCGTCGACCTGACCGGCGCCACCACCGCGAGCCTCGATCTGACCGGCTGGTGGGACATCGAGGCCGACTTCGACTACCTCTACGTCGAGGCCTCCACCGACGGCACCACCTGGACCCCGCTGGAGGGCACCGCGGACGGCGAGCCGCTCCCGCGCGACGGCGCCGACCGCCCGGCCCTCACCGGCGCGTCCGAGGGGCAGGCCGCGCTCTCCTTCCCGCTGGACGCCTACGCCGGCGCCCCGGTCGAGATCCGCTTCCGCTACGACACCGACGGCTCGTACACGCTGACCGGCTTCACGGCCGACGAGGTCACCGTCACCGCCGACGGCGAGGTCGTCTTCGCCGACGACGCGGAGGCGGGCGGCGACGCCGACTGGTCGGCGGACGGCTTCACCGTCGTCGGCGCCTCGGTCACGGACGACCACCCGCAGTTCTACGTCGTGGAGAACCGGCAGTACGTCGGCTTCGACACCACCCTGCGGCACGGCCCGTACAACTTCGGCTGGCTCCAGGGGCGGCCCGACCTCGTCGAGCACTTCCCGTACGCCAACGGCATGCTGGTCTGGCTCTGGGACACCTCGCAGACCGACAACAACACCAGCACCCACCCGGGTGAGGGCCTCATCCTGCCGGTCGACGCCCACGCCGCGCCCGAGCGCTGGGACCAGGGCCCGCTCGTGCGCAACCGCGTCCAGACGCGGGACGCCACCTTCAGCACCCGCTCGACCCCCGAGGTGACGCTCCACAACAACGGCGACGCGACCACCTTCCCCAGCCAGCGGGGCGTGCGCTTCTTCGACGACCACACCGGGACGTACTGGGACGAGGCGAACCCGGCCCACAGCGTCCGGGTGCCCGACACCGGCACGCGGATCACGGTCGTCTCCGAACCCCGCGACCCCGCCCGGCCCATGACGGTGCTCGTCAGCCCGAGCGGACGGTGACCGTGCCACCACGCGGGGCCACCGACTGAGCGCCCCGTCGACCTCCTCGGCCGCCGCCTCTCGACGGGCGGCGGCCGAGGAGGTAAGGATGGGCTCGACCACAGCGTGGCCCGGCGGGCCACCGGCCCCACTGGTCTACGGAAGGGCGTGCACATGGCGAGCGGAGGCTTCGTTCGGCTGCCCGACGGCAGCGTCGTCGTGGCGTTGTCGCTGCCGCGTCCCGGCGCGCCGGAGCGGGTCGTGAGGGTGCTGGTGCACGCGGCGAACCGCCAGCGCGCCCTCACCCGGCTGCGCAACCTGGGCCTCCGCGCGGTGTACCTGCGGGGCAACGCGGCGCCGCCCGACCCGGACGAGATATCGGCCGTGCTGCACCACCCCGACGGCATCGTCTGGCGCTCGACGCCGCAGGAGGCGGCGGAGCCCTGGCACCCCATGGGCTGGCTGCTGGGCCGCCGCGTGAGCGCGGTCTGAGGCTCGGCTGAGGCGGACCCCGGGACAGCCCTCGGCTGGGGCCGGCCCGGGACGGCCGTCAGTCTCCCACCACCGGCGTGCCGCTGAGCACCACGCCCGCCTCCGTCATCTCCCGCAGGGCCTCGTCCACCGTCGGCCGGGCGACCCCGGCGGTGAGGTCGAGCAGCACCCGGGTGGTGAAGCCCTCCCGCACCGCGTCCAGCGCCGTGGCGCGCACGCAGTGGTCGGTGGCGATGCCGACGACGTCCACCTCGGTCACCTCCCGGGCCCGCAGCCACTCGGCGAGGCCGGTGCCCGACTCGTCGATGCCCTCGAAGCCGCTGTACGCCGCCGCGTACGCCCCCTTGTCGAAGCAGGCGTCGACGGCTCCCGAGGTGACGGCGGGGGCGAAGTTCGGGTGGAAGCCGACGCCCTCGGTGCCCGCGACGCCGTGGCGCGGCCAGGTGGTCACGTAGTCCGGATGGTCCGAGAAGTGGTCGCCCGGCGAGATGTGGTGGTCACGGGTGGCGACGACGTGCCGGTACGAGGGCGCGGTCGAGCCGATCAGGTCGGTGATCCCGGCGGCGACCTCGGCACCGCCGGTGACCGCGAGGCTGCCGCCCTCGCAGAAGTCGTTCTGCACGTCGACGACGATCAGGGCCCGGTGCATGGGGAACACCTCTTCGGTTCTGTGACTGACATGACGGTCTGGAGCGGCGACGGCGGGGACAGCGGAGACGGCGGAGACGGAGACGGCGGGGACGACGGTGGCGGGGACGACGAGGGCGGTGAGGCCCGGCGGTGGGGCCCGCGCGGGGCGGACGGGTCATGACCACGCCCTACGTTCGTACCGCCGTTCGCACCCGCTGACACCTCCTGCTCCTCTCCCACGTCTCTCCCTCTCCCTCCTGCCTCCCGCATATCCCAGCCTGCCTCTTCTTCCTCAGAGATAGCGGGTGGGCAGCACCGGTTCGCCCCGGGAGAGCTGCGTGGCCGACAGCGGCAGCCCCTCGCGGGCGCGGACGTGACGTTCGCGCGCCTCCCGCAGCGGCTCGCGCGCCACCGCCCGCCCCTCGCGCATCAGCGGCACGACCAGCTGCCGGTCGGCGAGCTCCGGCGGCACGGCGCCCGTCCCCACCACCTCGGCCTCGGCGACGCCCCTCTCGTCCGTGGGGCGCGCCGCCCACTTGACGCCGCCGACCGAGAGCTTGCCGCCCAGCGCCTTCTTCGCCACCGGCTTCAGCGGGGCGCCGGGCGCGTCGCCGTCCGCGCGGGCCACCAGCTTGTACACCATCGAGCAGGTCGGGTGCCCGCTGCCGGTGACCAGCTGCGTGCCGACGCCGTAGGCGTCGACCGGAGCCGCGGCCAGGGAGGCGATGGCGTGCTCGTCGAGGTCGCTGGTGACCACGATCCTGGCCTCGCGCGCGCCGAGCTCGTCGAGCTGCTGCCGCACCCGGTGGGCGATGACCAGCAGGTCCCCGGAGTCGATCCGCACCGCGCCGAGCCCGGGGCCGGCCACCTCCACGGCGGTGCGGACGGCCTCGGCGATGTCGTAGGTGTCCACCAGAAGGGTGGTGCCCGTGCCGAGCGACTCCACCTGGGCGGTGAACGCCTCCCGCTCGCTGTCGTGCAGCAGCGTGAAGGCGTGGGCGCTGGTGCCCACCGTCGGGATGCCGTAGCGGAAGCCCGCGGCCAGGTCGGAGGTGGAGGAGAAGCCGCCGAGGTACGCGGCGCGCGAGGCGGCGACGGCCGCCAGCTCGTGGGTGCGGCGCGCGCCCATCTCGATCAGCGGGCGGCCCGCCGCGGCCACCGCCATCCGGGAGGCCGCGGCGGCCACGGCCGAGTCGTGGTTGAGGATCGACAGGATCACGGTCTCCAGCAGCACGCACTCCGCGAAGCTGCCCTCGACGCGCAGGATCGGCGAGCCGGGGAAGTACACCTCGCCCTCGCGGTACCCGTCGACGTCGCCGTGGAAGCGGTAGTCGGCCAGCCAGTCGAGGGTGGCCTCGTCCACGACGCGCCGCTCGCGCAGGAAGTCCAGGAGGGCGGGCTCGAAGCGGAAGTTCTCGACGGCGTCGAGCACCCGTCCCGTCCCGGCGACCACGCCGTACCTGCGGCCCTCGGGCAGGCGGCGGGTGAAGACCTCGAAGACGGAACGGCGGTGTGCCGTGCCGGCGCGCAGCGCCGCCTGGAGCATGGTGAGCTCGTAGTGGTCGGTGAAGAGCGCCGTCGAGGGCACGGTCACGGGCAGACCCGCTGGTGGCTGCGTCATGCCACCACCCTACCCCTAATCTCGTCAAAGTGACGAGAACTCGGCTGGCGGGCTGGTTTGTGTGTCCGGGCCGGGGTGGTGGCAGCATGGACTACGTGACCGCCATGCCCGTGGAGATCGAGCGCACGCAGCCCGACCAGGCGCCTGCCGAGGTCCCGATGCCGGATGTCCCGTGGATCACGATCGTTCACAACGACCCGGTGAACCTCATGAGTTACGTGACGTACGTCTTCCAGGCGTATTTCGGCTATCCGAAGGACAAGGCCAGGAGGCTCATGTTGGACGTCCACCACAAGGGTCGGGCGGTGGTCTCGCAGGGCAGCCGCGAGGAGATGGAGCGCGACGTGCAGGCGATGCACGGCTACGGTCTGTGGGCGACACTCCAGCAGGACCGTTGATGGCCGGGTACTTCGAGCCCCAGGGCGGGCCGGGAGGCGGCGCCGCGATCGCCCTCGACGAGGTCGAGATCTCCATCCTCCGCAGCCTCGCCGTCCAGCTGCTGGAGCTGATCGGCCCCGCGCCGGGCGGCGAGAGCGACGACGACGGGCCCGTCGACCCGCTCGACGCCCTCTTCGCCGAGTCCCCGAGCGAGCCGCCGAAGGACCCGGCGCTCGCCCGGCTCTTCCCCGACGCCTACGGTGACCCGGAACGCCCGCAGGACGAGGAGAGCCGGCGGATGTCCGCGGAGTTCCGCCGGTTCACCGAGGGAGAGCTGCGCGGCCGCAAGCGCGAGGACCTGCTGGTGATGGTCCGCTCCCTCGACGCGCTCGCCCCCGCCGGCGTGCTGACCCTGAAGCCCGAGGAGGCCCGGCAGTGGCTCGGCGCGCTCAACGACCTCCGCCTGGCGATCGCCTCCCGTCTGGAGATCACCGCGGAGGACGACGGCGACCGTCTCTTCGCCCTCCCGGACTCCGACCCGGACAAACCGATGGTCATGGCGTACTTCTGGCTCGGCGGCCTCCAGGAGTCCCTGGTCGAGACGATGCTTCCGTGACCGAACGGTGAGCGTTCCGTGGGGGATGGTTCACGCGGACGCGTGGGTCTACGCACGTAGCGCGGCCTCGTGGTAGGACAATCGTCCTGGCCCGTTCCCCACCACCGAGGTCCTCCGCATGGCAGACGAGTCCACGTCCTGGACAGACGAGGTCGACGAGGCAGTCAACGACTTCTTCGAGCCCGTCCGCGACGTCCTCTTCGACGTCGTCTTCTTCGACGTCACGATCAACGACAGCGCCTTCCCGTTGATCGTCGGCTGGCTCGTGCTGGCCGGGCTGATCTTCACGGTGTACTTCGGCGGCGTCCAGTTCCGACACCTCCCCACGGCGGTGAGACTGCTCGGCGGCCGGTACGAGCAGAAGGACGCGCCGGGGGAGATCTCCCACTTCCAGGCCCTGACCTCGGCCGTCTCCGGCACGGTGGGCCTCGGCAACATCGCGGGCGTGGCGATCGCCGTCTCGATCGGTGGTCCCGGCGCGACGTTCTGGATGATCGTGTGCGGCCTGCTCGGCATGGCCACCAAGTTCGTCGAGTGCACCCTCGGCGTGAAGTACCGCGAGATCGACGCCGAGGGCCGGGTCTCCGGCGGCCCGATGCACTACCTCCGCAAGGGGCTGGCCGAGCGCGGCCTGCCCGGCCTCGGCCGGGTGCTCGCCGCCCTGTCGGCCGTCATGATCCTCTTCTTCGGCTTCTTCGGCGGCAACCTCCTCCAGGTCAACCAGAGCCTGGAGCAGCTGGCCACCGTCACCGAGGACCACACGGACTTCTTCACCACCTCCGGCGGCTCCCTGCTCTACGGCGTGGTCGTCGCCGTGCTCGTCTCCCTGGTGCTGCTCGGCGGCATCCGCTCCATCGGCCAGGTCACCAGCCGGCTGGTGCCGTCGATGGCCCTGCTCTACGTCAGCGCCTGCCTGCTGGTGATCGGCTTCAACGTCACCGAGGTGCCCGACGCCGTCGGCACGATCGTCAGCGCCGCGTTCAGCCCCGAGGGCGTGGTCGGCGGCGTGATCGGCGCCCTCATCCAGGGCTTTCGGCGGGCTGCCTTCTCCAACGAGGCCGGCATCGGCTCCGCCCCGATCGCCCACTCCGCGGTGAAGACCAGGCGCCCGGCCACCGAGGGCGTGGTGGCGCTCATCGAGCCGTTCGTCGACACCGTCATCATCTGCACCATGACGGCCCTGACCATCGTCATCGCCGGCGGTCCGCTCTACGAGGCGGCCCGCGACACCGCCGCGGGCGGCGGCGACCCGACGACGGCCGACGCCGTCGCGGCCGAGGGCGGCGACCCCGGCATCGCGATCACCTCCGACGCCTTCGAGACGGCCCTGCCGTGGTTCCCGGCGGTGCTGACCGTCGCGGTCTTCCTCTTCGCCTTCTCCACGCTCATCACCTGGGGCTACTACGGCCTGAAGTCCTGGAGCCACCTCTTCGGCGCCTCGCGGGTGAGCGAGACCATCTACAAGAGCGTCTTCTGCCTCGTCACGATCGCCGGCGCCCTGCTCTCGCTGGGGACCCTGGTGGACCTCGCGGACTCGTTCCTCTTCCTGGCGGCCGTCTTCAACATCATCGGCCTCTACCTCCTCGCCCCGAAGGTCAAGGAGGAGCTGCGCCGCGTCCTGGAGTACGTCCGGCGCCGCGACGCGGGCGAGTCGGACGAGGAGATCACCGCGTCCGAGCAGGCGGCGGCCGGCGCCGCGCCGGGCGGGGGCTCCCCCAAGGACCCCGGCGGCGCCAGCGGCGTGCCGGCGTAGCGGCGCCGGTGCGGCCCGGTGCCGGGTGGGCGTGGCCCCCTCCCGGCACCGGGCCGCACCGCCCGGCTTATCGTTGCGGACATGCTGACCATCACGCAGGAGCTGCGCGACCGCATCGTGGCCCACGCGCGCGCCGACCACCCCGACGAGGCGTGCGGGGTCGTCGCGGGGCCGGCCGGGTCCGACCGTCCCGAACGCTTCGTCCCCATGCTGAACGCGGCCCGCTCGCCCACGTTCTACGAGTTCGACTCCGGCGACCTGCTGCGCCTCTACCGCGAGATGGACGACCGCGACGAGGAGCCGGTGGTCATCTACCACTCCCACACCGCCACCGAGGCGTACCCCTCACGCACCGACGTCTCCTACGCCAACGAGCCCGGGGCGCACTACGTCCTGGTCTCCACCGCCGAGCACGGCAACGGCGAGGGCCCGGTCTCCTTCCGCTCCTTCCGGATCGTGGAGGGCGAGATCACCGAGGAGGAGGTGCGGATCGTGCCGTCCTACGACGCCGCCGAGGGCTTTGAGACGGAACGTCCCGCATCCTGAGATCACCCTCGGGTCCGGGGGGTGGGAATCGATACGATGCCGCCATGGTTTCCCAGGACGTGAGCGACGCATGCCCAGATCCGCTGCTCGTGGCACGTCTCCATGTCGATCTGTGCCGCCGTAGCAGCGCCGCCTGTACCGCCCCGGCGCGGTGACCCGCCGCGCCGCCGCGCGCCCGCGCGGGGCAGCACCCCCTCCCTCTCGCCACCGTCGTCATCTGGAGCACCTGGAGCATCCATGGCCATCGAGGTCCGCATCCCGACCATCCTCCGCACCCACACCGACGGCCAGAAGGCCGTCACGGGCACCGGTCAGACCCTCGCCGATCTCTTCGAGGACCTGGAGTCCCGTCACCCCGGCATCCACCAGCGGCTCGTCGACGACGGCCAGCTGCGCCGCTTCGTGAACGTCTACCTCAACGACGAGGACGTCCGCTTCCTCGACGGCATCGCCACCCGGCTGAGCGACGGCGACAGCGTCACGATCCTCCCCGCCGTCGCCGGAGGCATGCGCTGATGCGCTTCGACTCCCCCCTCGCCGCCGTCGGGAACACCCCGCTCGTGCGGCTGCCACGGCTGTCGCCCGCCGACGACGTGCGCATCTGGGCCAAGCTCGAGGACCGCAACCCCACGGGCTCCGTCAAGGACCGCCCGGCGCTCTTCATGATCGAGCAGGCCGAGAAGGAGGGCCGTCTCACCCCCGGCTGCACCATCCTGGAGCCCACCTCGGGGAACACCGGCATCTCCCTGGCCATGGCCGCGCGGCTGAAGGGGTACCGCATCGTCTGCGTGATGCCGGAGAACACCTCGTCCGAGCGCCGTCAGCTCCTGGCGATGTGGGGGGCGGAGATCATCTCCTCCCCGGCGGCGGGGGGCTCCAACACGGCCGTCCGCGTCGCCAAGGAGCTCGCCGCCGAGCACCCGGACTGGATCATGCTCTACCAGTACGGGAACCCGCACAACGCCGGCGCGCACTACGCCACCACGGGCCCGGAGATCCTCGCCGACCTGCCGTCCGTCACCCACTTCGTCGCGGGCCTCGGCACCACGGGCACCCTGATGGGCGTCGGTCGGTACCTGCGCGAGCACCGCCCCGAGGTGCAGATCGTCGCCGCCGAGCCGCGGTACGACGACCTGGTCTACGGGCTGCGCAACCTCGACGAGGGCTTCGTGCCCGAGCTGTACGACGAGTCCGTCCTCACCTCCCGCTTCTCGGTCGGCTCGGCCGACGCGGTGGCCCGCACCCGCGAACTCCTCGCCGAGGAGGGCATCTTCGCGGGCGTCTCCACGGGCGCCGCGCTCCACGCCGCCATCGGCGTCGGCCGCCGGGTGGCCCGGGCGGGGGAGAGCGCCGACATCGTCTTCGTCGTCGCCGACGGCGGCTGGAAGTACCTCTCGACCGGCATCTACACCGCCGCCTCCACGGAGGAGGCCGTCGCACTGCTCCACGGCCAGCTCTGGGCCTGAAACGCGCTCGGAACGGGTCCCTCCGGCCTGCCGCGTGAAAACGGACGATATCATCACCTAAAGTCACGTTCGTGACACTGTGCGGCTACGCCTCTCCCAGCGGGACCCCCGGCCGGCGACCCCTGCGGGCGGCGCTCACGGACCGGTCCTCCCTCCTTCGAGGGCTGGACTGGCCCCTGCTGGGCGCCGCCGTGGCGCTCACCGTCATCGGCACCCTCCTGGTCTACTCCGCGACCCGCGGCCGACCCGAGCTGACCGGCGGCAACCCCAACGCGTTCCTGCTGCGGCACACCCTCAACGCCTGCATCGGCGTCGGCCTCGCCACGCTCATGGTGTGGCTCGGCCACCGCCGGCTGCGGAACGCCGTGCCCGCCCTCTACGTCGCCTCCCTCTTCCTCTCCGTCCTCGTTCTGAGCCCCCTCGGCACCACCGTCAACGGCTCCCGCAGCTGGCTCGCGCTCGCCCCCGGCCTCACCTTCCAGCCCTCCGAGCTGGTCAAGATCTCCGTCATCCTGGCCATGGCCACGCTGCTGTCCACCGCCCCCCTCCAGAGCAGACGCCACCACCGCCCCGACCACCGCTCCGTCCTCCAGGCGCTGGCGCTGGCCGCCGTGCCGGCCGCGCTGATCCTGATGGCGCCCGACGCGGGCCAGACCATGGTGATCGTCGCCATCACCCTCGGCGTGCTGCTGGCCGCCGGGGTGGGCCGCGCCTGGCTGCTGGGTCTGCTCGGCCTCGGCGTCCTCGGGGCGCTGGCCGTCTGGCAGCTCGGCGTCCTCGACCAGTACCAGATCGACCGCTTCGCCGCCTTCGCCAACCCCAAGCTCGACCCGGCCGGCGCCGGATACAACACCAACCAGGCCCGCATCGCCATCGGCTCCGGCGGCCTGTTCGGGCAGGGGCTGTTCAACGGCAGCCAGACCACGGGACAGTTCGTGCCCGAGCAGCACACCGACTTCATCTTCACCGTCGCCGGCGAGGAGCTCGGCTTCGTCGGAGCCTCCGTCATCGTGCTGCTGCTCGGCGTCGTGATGTGGCGCGCCTGCCGGATCGCCGCCGCCTCGCCCGAGCTGTACGGGGTGATCGTGGCCGCCGGCATCGTCGTGTGGCTGGCGTTCCAGTCCTTCCAGAACATCGGCATGGCGCTCGGCATCATGCCGGTCACGGGCCTGCCGCTGCCCTTCCTCTCCTACGGTGGATCGTCGATGTTCGCGGTCTGGATCGGGGTGGGGCTGCTCCTGGCCATCCGTGTTCGTTCCCGCGGCGTGCTGTGATCACGCCGCGGTGTGCACCGCCGATATCACGCCGATACCCCGCCGTGACTCCACCTGGTGATTCCGCCCACACCGCGCCTCGTCGCAGGAGCGGTCCCGCAGGTCGCGACTTACAGTCGTTCGAACCCCACCACGGAGGTTCCCCCTTCCATGAAGCTCACCGTCGTCGGCTGCTCGGGGTCGTTCCCGTCCGCGGACTCGGCCTGCTCCAGCTACCTCGTGGAGGCCGAGGGCTACCGACTGCTCCTGGACATGGGCAACGGCGCCCTCGGCGAGCTGCAGAAGTACTGCGGGCTGTACGACATCGACGCGATCGCCCTCAGTCACCTCCACCCCGACCACTGCATCGACATGTGCGGGTACTTCGTGGCGCGCTACTACCGGCACGAGGGCGGGCGCTGCGAGCCCATCCCCGTGTACGGGCCCGAGGGGACCAGGCGGCGGCTCACCGCCGCCTACGGCGACACGCCCTCGGAGGAGTCGATGAGCGAGGTCTTCGACTTCCGCTCCCTCACCTCCGGCGGCTCCTTCAGCCTGGGTCCCCTCACGGTGACCGCCGCCCGTGTCAACCACCCGGTGGAGACCTACGGCTTCCGTGTCCAGCACGGCGACCGCGCGCTGTGCTACTCCGGCGACACCGGCTCCTGCGGCGAGCTGACCGAGCTCGCCCGCGGCGTGGACCTCTTCCTGTGCGAGGCGTCGTTCACCGACGGCAAGGAGGACGTGCCGGGTCTGCACCTCAACGGCCGGCAGGCCGGCGAGTGCGCCCGCGACGCGGACGCGGCCCGGCTGGTGCTCACCCACATCCCGCCGTGGACCGACGCGGCGGTCAACCTCCGCGACGCCAAGGCCGTCTTCGACGGTCCGGTCGAACTCGCCCGCCCCGCGGCCGTCTACCAGGTCTGAGCCGGCCGGCGTCCGGCGGCCGTGTGTCTGCGGGCGCGCTGGCGGGCTAGGCTCGCCAGCATGGCTCGTATCGACGGCCGCGAGGCCGACCAACTCCGTCCCGTCACCATCGAACGCGGATGGAGCAAGCACGCCGAGGGCTCGGTCCTCATCTCCTTCGGGGACACCCGCGTGCTGTGCACCGCCAGCGTCACCGAGGGCGTCCCGCGCTGGCGGCGCGGCGGTGGACTGGGCTGGGTGACCAGCGAGTACGCGATGCTGCCGCGCGCCACCAACACCCGTGGCGACCGCGAGTCCGTGCGGGGCAGGATCGGCGGCAGGACCCACGAGATCTCCCGTCTCATCGGCCGCTCGCTGCGGGCCGTCATCGACTTCAAGGCCCTGGGCGAGAACACCGTCGTCCTCGACTGTGACGTCCTCCAGGCCGACGGCGGCACCCGCACCGCCGCCATCACCGGCGCCTACGTGGCGCTCGCGGACGCCGTCGCCTGGGCGCAGAAGGAGAAGTTGGTCAAGAGCAGGGCCCAGCCGCTGACGGGCACCGTCGCGGCGGTCAGCGTCGGCATCGTCGGCGGGCTGCCGATGCTGGACCTGGCCTACGAGGAGGACGTCCGCGCCGAGACCGACATGAACGTGGTCTGCACCGGCGACGGGCGCTTCGTCGAGGTGCAGGGCACGGCGGAGGGGACGCCGTTCGACCGGGGGGAGCTGAACGTGCTGCTCGACCTCGCCGTCGCCGGTTGCACGGAGCTCGGGGAGGCGCAGAAGGAGGCGCTGGGATGAGTCCGAGAAGCTCGGCGAGCCCCGGGCGGACACGTCGCGCCGCCGGCTCCGTCGGGAGCGCGGGACTGCTCGCCGTGATGGCCGTGACCGGCACGCTCGCCTGTGACCTCCAGCGCGCCGTGGACTGCGCGCAGCTCGCGCTGGAGGTGACCACGAGCGCGGACTCCCTGGAGAACGCCCTGTCCACCGAGGCGCTCGGGGACGACGTGGACGCGCTCGACGAGCTCTCGGAGGACGTCGGCGAGCTCCAGGACCGGGTGGGCGACACGGACGTGCAGGAGGCGGCCGACTCGGTCGTCGAGGCGGCGGAGAACCTCACGCGGGCCGTGGAGGAGGGCGAGGTGCCCGACCTGACGCCGCTCGCCGACGCCACCAGCGAGCTGACCACGGTCTGCGCATCGGCGCCCGAGGACTCGTGAACCGGGGACTCGTGGCCTGAGGGCCCGTGACGCGAGGCTTCCGTGGGCGAGCGCGCCGGGGTCACCGCCGGTCGTGCCGCCGTTGGTCGACGGGTCGAACGGGACCCGTGATCCCGAACCAGGGCCTTGACGCTCTCGAACACCCTTCCTAGGGTGGCGCCGCCGGCTGACAGCGGAGTCAGTCCGGCGCGCTGACGAGGGAGCTGGTGGTGACGGCAGCCAGATCATCGACCCCACGAACGTCCGCCCGACCACGTCCGGCCCCGCCCCCTTCCCCCCACCCCCGGCTCAGCCGACGGAGGCTGCTGAGACTGGGCGGCGGCCTCGGCGCGGCCGCCGCCCTCGCCGCCTGCGGCACCTCCGACCGGAACGCCGACCCCCTCACCTCGGGCCCGACCGACATCTCCTTCTGGACCCACGACCCGGCCTACGTCGATTTCTTCCAGACCGCCGCCGACCAGCAGGCCGGCACCACCCCGTTCAGCTGGCGGCTGGACCCCACGATCGTCAGCGCCCGCGACGTCGTCACGAAGATGCTCGCCCAGGCCGTCGCCGGGCGCGGCACCCCCGACGTCGCGGGCCTGGAGATCGGCGCCTTCCCCCGCCTGCTGCGGGGCGAGCTCGCCGCCGAACTCCTCCAGCCCTTCGACGACGCCGTCGCCGAGATCCGCGACGACCTGCTCGCGGTGCGCACCGCGCCGTTCAGCAAGGACGGGCACCTCTACGCCCTCGACTCCGACGCCCCGCTCGTCGTCTACTACTACCGCGAACCGGAGTTCGAGCGCGCCGGTCTGCCCACCGACGCCGCGACCTGGGAGGAGCTGCTCGACGCGGCCCTGCGCGCCCGTGAGCGGCACCACCACGACGTCACCATCGGCGCCGTCGCCACCGGCAGCGACCTCGGGCAGGTCGTCCAGAGCTTCGAGATGCTGCTCTACCAGCGCGGCGGCCTGCTGTTCGACGAGGACGCCGCCATCGCCCTCGACACCCCGGAGGCCGAGGAGACCCTCGACTTCCTGGTGCGGGGCGTGCGCGGCGGCGCCATCACCACCGTCTCCGACTTCTACGGCCCCGCCATGGGCACGGCACTGGCCAGCGGCCGGGTCATCGGCCAGTGGATGGCGACCTGGTACAAAGTGTACGGTTTGGTCGCCAACGTCCCCGAGCAGGCCGGGCAGTGGCGCATCAGGCCGCTGCCGCGCTTCCCCGGCGGCGGCTCCCGCACCTCCTTCATCGGCGGCACCGGCTTCGCCTCGCTGCGGGGGAAGGAGAACACGCTCGCCGGGATCGACCTCGTCGCCGCCGCCTACCTCACCCCCGAGGAACTGGTCCGCCGCTACACCGAGCTGGGGTACCTCCCCACCCGCAGGTCGGTCTTCGACGACCCCGCGCTGGTGCGCATCGAGGACGAGTACTGCGGCGGGCAGCGCATGTTCGAGACCTACCGCGACATCATCGACGAGGCTCCCGTCTTCCACCTCAGCGCGGACCGCCCCGTCCTCGACACCGTCCTCAGCGGCTACCTGCTGCGCGCCTACCGCGGCGACCTCAGCCCCCGCGAGGCACTCCGGCGCGCCACGGACGACTTCGAAGGGCAGACCCGGTGACGACCACACGCGAGACCCTTCCGCGAGACCCCGAGCGCGGCTCCGGCGCCGCGGCCGGCGCCCGAACCTCCCCGCCGCGCCGCCGCCGTCAGCTGGCGCCCTACGCGTTCATCGCGCCGTTCTACGTCCTGTACGCCCTGTTCATGGTCGTGCCCGTCGGCGTCGGGGTGTACCTGAGCATGACGGACTGGGTGGGCCTCGGCTCGCCGGACTTCGTCGGCCTGGACAACTTCGCCGACCTCGCCCGCGACACCAGCTTCCACACCGCCCTGTCCAACTCCCTCGTCTTCGTCCTCGTCAGCCTCCTCGTCGTGGTCCCGACCGCGCTCCTCCTCGCGCAGGCGCTGGCCACGCGCGGCCTGCGGGCCCGCGACCTGTTCCGGGTGACGTTCTTCGTCCCCATGGTGCTGTCACCGATCGTGATCGCCCTCGTCTACAGCCTGCTGCTCGACCGCGAGTACGGCGTCGTCAACAGCGTGCTGCGGGCCCTGTTCGGCACGGGAAACGTCGACTGGCTCGGCGATCCGACCCTGGCGAAGGTCTCCGTCAGCTTCGTCCTGCTGTGGCGGTGGGTCGGGTACCTCACGATCTTCTTCCTCGCCGCCCTCCAGGCCGTGCCGCGCGAGCTCTACGAGTCCGCCGAGCTCGACGGCGCGGGCGCGGTGCGGAAGTTCACCACCGTGACGCTCCCCTCGATCCGCCCGGTGACCGCGTTCGTCGTCGTCACCTCCTTCATCGGCGCGGCGCAGCTCTTCGACGAGCCCTACCTCGTCACCGGCGGCGGGCCGGGCGAGGAGACCTTGACCGTCGCGATGTTCGTCCACCGGGCCGCCTTCGAACGCGACCAGTACGGCTACGCCGCCGCGGCCGGCGTCGTGCTCTTCGTCATCGTCTTCGCCGTCAGCCAGATCCTGAACCGGCTGCTGTCCATCGGGAGGATCTCTTGAGCACCACGACGAGGGCCGTCCCCGGCCGGCGCCCGACCCCGGGCCGGGTCCTGCTGTACCTCACCCTCGGCGCGCTGCTGCTGGTCTTCGTCGCGCCGATGGCGTGGGCGGTCAGCGGCTCCTTCAAGCCGCGCGGCGACATCTTCGACGACCCGGCCCGCCTCCTGCCCGCGACCGCCACCCTCGACAACTACCGCACCCTGCTGGACGCCCAGCCGTTCTGGAACTGGTTCGCGATCAGCGTCGTCACGGCGCTGATCGCCACCGTCGTCGCCGTCTTCGTGTGCGCGCTGGCCGGGTTCGCCTTCGCGAAGTACCGCTTCGCGGGCAAGCGGGTGCTGTTCACGATCATGTTCAGCTCGCTGTCCGTGCCGTTCGCGGTGATCCTGATCCCGCTGTTCATCCTCGTCGTCAAGTCGGGGTTCTCCAACCCCTGGGTGGCCCTGACCGTGCCCTGGGTCGCGCCCGCCTTCGGCATCTTCATGATGCAGCAGTACGTCATCCAGTCGATACCCGACGAGATCATCGAGGCCGCCCGCCTCGACGGCGCGTCCGAGTTCGGCATCTTCCTGCGGGTCGTGCTGCCCCTGCTGCGGCCCTCGCTCGGCGCCCTGGCCGTCTGGCAGTTCCTCCAGAGCTACAACAGCTTCCTGTGGCCGCTCGTCCTCATCTCCGACACCGACCAGTACACCCTGCCCGTGGGCCTGAACATCCTCTTCCGCTCCGAGAACCGCGCCTTCGACCTCGTGCTCCCCGGCGCGGTGCTGGCCTCGGTCCCGACCGTCCTCGTCTTCCTGCTGTTGCGTAAGCAACTGCTCGAAGGGCTCTCGGCGGGCGCCGTCAAGGGGTGACCGGGCAGCCGGCTCCCGCCTACACGAGGGCGTTCTTGTAGAAGAGGTTGGACCGGCGGTCCCCGGACTCGCCCGAGGCGAACCCGAGGAAGAGCCGCGGCTCGCCGGCCGCCGTCCGGTAGATCGCCAGGCCCTCCGGCTCGCGGAAGGTCAGGGTCCTGCCGGCCTCGGTGCGGAACGGCCCCTGCACGACGCGGCCGGTGTTCAGGTCGACGGTGGTCAGCTCGGCGTTGCCCGGCGGGGGGTTGTCGTCCGAGTACGCGTTGCCCGTCAGGTAGTACAGGTACTGGCCGTAGGCGGTGTACCCCTGCGCCGTGCCGGGGACGGACGGCATCCGGAAGTCCGCGAGCCGCTGGGAGAAGTCCCCGGCGGCGGCCCGCGCCAGGTCGTAGACGGCGATGTGCTTGCCGACACCGCTCACGTGGTACCGGACGACCAGGCGGTTGTGGACGGGGTCGACGGAGCAGGTGTGCTCGCTGGCCTCCGCGACCGGGTGGTACTTCGTCAGGGAGGTGGAGGAGGCGCTGAGCGTCGTGCCCGCGGCGTACCGGAAGCGGGCCAGCCGCCGGCCGTAGCCGTTGGCGTTCGCGTCCACCTCCGTCCACAGGTACGTCGCCGAGCCCACCCCCTGCGCGGCGAAGCCGACGCCGTGGCCGAAGCCCGTCAGGTGCATGTGGCCGATCCGCGTGCCGTCGAAGGCGAGCTGGTTGACGCACAGGTGCCCCAGCGTGCCGTCGTAGCCGCTGCGCAGCTGGGCGACGAAGAGCCGCCGGTTGACGTTGTCGAAGCTGAAGCTCTGCTGGACGGTGCCCTCGTGGAGGTCCTTGTGGCGGAAGAGGTCGTAGGAGGGTTCGGTCAGGTCGAACCGCGCCGAGGCGGGCACGGCCGCCGCCGCGCGGCCCGCTCCCCACCACCCGCCGACGGCCGCCGCGGCGGCGGCCCCGCCGCCCAGCGCCAGCACGCTCCGCCGGTCCAACCGCCCACGGTGCCGGGCCTGTCCGTCCATGCGTGTTCCCTCCTCCGACGGGAGCCGGAACCGCTCCCCACGCCTGCCTACCCGCGGGTGCGCGGCAGACGCGCCGGCGAGGTGACGTGTTCACGCCGTGTCGGGGCGCGGCGCCCGCGCCGAGCGGCGGGTCAGCCAGGGACCCCACCCCGCGGTGCGCGTCGACGCGTGCTCCTTCCGGGCCACTCCCGCCCCCGGGCGGTGACGATCACGGCGTCCCGGGATTCCGTCGCCGCGTGTCGCGGGTGGGCGCGGGGGAGGGGGGACGGAGACCCGGGGTGCCCGGGTGGGGCGGCCGGTGCGTGAGAATCGGTGGCATGCAGCGTCTCGTCCTCGCCACCCGCAACGCCCACAAGATCGCCGAACTCCGCGCCATCCTCGTCGAGGCCGGGCTCGACGGCGTCGAACTCGTCGGCGCCGACGCGGTGCCGGGCGCCCCCGACGTCGCCGAGACCGGCGTCACCTTCGCGGAGAACGCCCTGCTCAAGGCGCACGCCCTCGCCCAGGCCAGCGGCCTGCCCGCCGTCGCCGACGACTCCGGCCTCTGCGTGGACGTGCTCGGCGGCGCCCCCGGCATCTTCTCCGCCCGCTGGGCGGGTCGGCACGGCGACGACCGCGCCAACCTGGAGCTGCTGCTGGCCCAGCTCGCCGACGTCCCCGAGCAGCACCGCGCCGCCCACTTCGCCTGCGCCGCGGCCCTCGCCCTGCCCGACGGCACCGAGCACGTCACCGAGGGCCGGCTGCGCGGCACGCTCCGCCACACCCCGGCGGGCGGCGGCGGCTTCGGCTACGACCCGATCCTCCAGCCGGACGGCGAGACCCGCACCTGCGCCGAACTCAGCGCCGAGGAGAAGAACGCCATCAGCCACCGGGGCCGCGCGTTCCGCGCCCTCGCCCCCCGCGTCGTCGAGGTGGTGGCGCCGGCGGGCTGAACGCCGAGCGAGAGCGAGGGCCGGGGGTGGGGGAGGGCGAGGGGGAGCGGGCCCGCTCCCGACCGGCGCCGCCCGGTCAGAGCCTGAGCGTGGCGAGGTCCACGGCCCCGGCCATGGCGCGGGCGCCGGCGTCGTTGAGGTGCATGCCGTCACCGCTGTCGAACTCGGGACGGATCAGGTCCGGGTCCTCCGCGCTCTCCACCGCCCGCGCCGAGTCGAACACGGCGTCGAAGACCTCCGTGCCGGGGCCCCGCAGCCACGCGTTGACCTCGCGGCGCGCCGCCAGACCCTCCGGCGTGCTGACGCCCGGATAGATCGCGCCCCCGAACGGCCCGACCGTCCCGACCAGCACCCGCAGCCCGGCTCCGCGCACCCGCCCGGCCAGCTCGGTGAAGCCGGCGACCAGGTCCTGGGCCGACGCCGGGGGCAGCCCCACCGTGCCGGGCAGCCCCAGGTCGTTGATGCCGAGGTGCACCAGCACGTGCGTCGCCCCGGGCACCGTCAGCGCGTCCCGCGTGAGCCGCGCCAGGCCGGCCTCGCCCACCTCCTCGGTGAGGAGCCGGTTGCCCGCGATGCCCTCGTTGACCACCCAGCCGCGCGGCAGCCGCTCGTTGAGCGCGTCCACGGAGCGCCGGTTGGCGCCGAGCGTCGTCCCCACCCCCTCGAACCAGGAGTCGCCGAACGCCACCGCGATCGCCGTCCCCTCCGGCGCCAGCACGTCCACGCCGGTCACGTAGAACCGGGAGGGAACCTCCTCCGCCTCGGGCAGCTCCGCGTCGCCCACCCGGTCCCCGTCCGCCACGTGACTCAGCTCGATCGGATGGTGGGAGTACGTCGCGAGCTCGGTCTCGCCGGGCAGGAACAGGCTCAACGCCAGCTCCGTGCCGGCCTCGACCGGCAGCGCCACCGGATCGCTGACCACCTCGCCACCCGCTGGTATCGTCACCCGGCCCTCGCCGTCGAACCGCAACCCGTGACGCGTCTCCGGCACGATCGCGTCCCCCGCCTTCCGGACCGCGACCCCCGCGGCGCCCACCGCGAGGGGTGCGCGGCCGTACCGGTTGGTGAGCCGGACCCGCAGCCGCTCACCGCCACCGGCCAGGCGCAGCGCCTGCCGCACCGTCTGGCCGGCGAACCCGCGCGGCTCCGCCAGCCTGATCTCCTCGAAGGGGCTGATCACCCCGGACCGGAACCCGGCCACCCACTGCTTCCCCGCCATCTCCCCGCTCCTTCACCGCTCGCGACGTCACCGTTCAACTGACAGCTCGCGTCCGGGCATTCCCGCGCCCTCGGCGGGGCCGACCGCCGTCAGCGCGCGGGCGAGGGCGTCGGGGTGCGTGAGCTGCGGGTAGTGGCCCGCCCCCTCGATCAGCGTCACCTCCGGGACCGGGACCGGGGGCGGGGCCGGGGCCGGGGCGCGGTCGCGGCCGGCCGCCGAGCGGACGTCCGCCGCGCCCGCCACGCACGTCACGGGCACGCGCACGCGCGGCAGCAGCGCCAGCGCCTCGCGCGCGTCGGCGGCGACGGCGCGCAGCGCCGCCACGGTGCGACGCGCGACGCCCGGCCGCCCCAGGTGCGCGGCGGCGCTCGCCAGCTCGGGCCCGTACGGGACCCCGAGCCGCGCGGCCAGGCGACCCGGCGCCATCCGGCGCAGCACGGCCGCCGTCCCGGGCGGCAGCCGCCACCACGGCGTGCCCGGCGCCAGGAACGGCGGCGCGACCAACACCAGCGCGGCGAGGCGTTCGGGGTGCGAGGCGGCGAAGCGCAGCGCCGGCAGGCAGGCCGCCGAGTGCGCCACCAGCACGGGCCGGCTCGCGACCGGCCGCATCAGCTCCGCGAGCCAGCGTCCGCGCGACCCCACCTCGCCGTCGGTGCTCGACCCGCCGTCGGTGGCCGCCTCGCGCGGCAGCGGCGCGGAGCGTCCGAGGCCCGGCAGGTCGGCGACGAGGACGGGCGCCGCCAGGCGGCGGACCGTCGGCGCCCACGAGTCGGCGTCCAGGGGAAGGCCGTGGAGCAGCACGTAGGCGGGCCGCTCCGTCTCCCCTCCGACCCAGGTCCGGGCACCCGCGACCGGCCGGAAGCCGCCGTGCCACGGCGGCGCGGCGGCCTCGTCCCGCTCTCCGAACCGCGCGGCGACCAGCCCGTCCACCCAGCGGCCGAGCGCGGCGCCGAGCGGCGGCGGGGACAGCCCGGCGCGCTGGGCGAACGCGCGGGCCGTGCCCGTCGGATAGCGGTCGGTCGACAGGAACGGCAGCGTCTCGGGGTCGGCACCCGTGAGGGCGCGGGGCAGCGCCCTGACCAGCCCGACGGGCACGGTGCCGCGCGGCGCCCGGACCCCGAGGTGCCGCGCCAGCGTCCGCATGAGCTCGGGCAGCGGTGGGGTCTCGTCGTCGAGGATCCAGTACGAGCGGCCCGCCGTGTGCGGGTGCTCCGGCAGGGCCGCCAGGAAGCGTGCCAGGTGGTCGGCGGCGACGACGGGAACGAACGTCTCGGCGTTGCCCGGCACCAGGGGGAGCCGCCCGCGCCACAGGGCCTCCACGATGCCGGCCAGCCCCAGGTACTGGCCGGGGCCGATGACGGTGCTGGGGTTCGCGACGGTGAGTGGGACGTCGAGCGCGTCGGCCTGGGCGCGCACCGCCGCGTCGGCTTCGAGCTTCGACGCCTCGTAGGCGCCGAGGCGGCGGTAGTCGGGGTCGCGGCCCTGGTCGGCCGCCACCCGGTAGCCGCTGACGTGGACCAGCCGGCGCAGGTGTCTCAGGCACGCGGCCCAGCGCACGACGCGGACGGCGCCGTGCACGTTGACGGCTCGCGCCTCGGCGGCGCCGAGGCCGAACGCGTAGCGGGCGGCGGTGTTGTAGACGTCGCGGACGTCGGCGAGGTGGTCCATGCGCATGTCGTCGTACAGGCCGAGGCCGGGCCGGGTGACGTCCACGGGGACGACGGTCAGCCCGGTGGTGTCGACGCCCTGCGCGGCGAGCCGGCGGCGTATCCGGTCCCCGGCGTCGCCGCCCTTTCCGCCGCCCTTTCCGCCGCCCTTTCCGCCGCCGTCCGTGCCGCCGCTGCCGCCGGCGCGGACGGCGGCGGCCACGCGACGCCCCTGCCGCAGCAACTCGCCGGTCAGCGCCCCGCCGAGGAAGCCGCCCGCCCCGAACACCACGCTGTCGGGCCGGCTTTCGACCGGTCCGACCCCGTTTCCCACCACGTTCGTCCCCTCTCTCTTCCTCACTGCTTTCTCTGCTGCTCTTCCTCGTCCTGCTTGTCCTCGGCCCGGTTCTGGTTCCTGGTGCCGGGCGCTTGTTTGCTGGCCGGCTTCGAGCCGCCTTCAGCTTGGGCTCGAATAACTAAACCGGTCTGCATATTTTCAGGACGTGCGGACGCGCTCGCGCACGCCCGCCGTTGCTCACACCAACGCGGCCACCGACCGCGCCACCGCGTCCAGCGGCGCGCGGTCCCGGTGGGCCCGTGCCAGCAGCAGGGCGCCCTCGACCATCGCCAGCACCGTCAACGCCGTGCCCGCCGGATCGGGGCGGCCCTCGGCCGCCAGTCGGTCCCGCAAGGTGCCCTCCCACGCGGCGTACACCCGTGAACACACCTGCTGGAGCGCGTCGTTGTCCGCCGCCGTCTCCAGTGCGACCGTCGCCACCGGGCAGCCCTTGCGCCAGCCCGACCCCGTCAGCCGTTCGCCCAGCGCGTCGAGCAGTCGCGCCACGCCCTCGGCGAGGCTGGGCGCGTCGGCGAGCAGGTCCTCCATCAGGCGCCCGATCTCCGCGCCGGCGCGGGTGAGGCTCTCCGCGACCAACTCGTCCTTGCCGCCCGGGAAGTGGAAGTACAGCGATCCGCGGGGTGCCCCGCTCGCCTTCAGTACCTGGGCCAGGCCCGTGCCGAAGTACCCGCCGCCCTCCACCAGGTCCCGCGTCGCGTCGATCATCCGCGCGCGGGTTCGTTCGCCCTTCTCGCCCATGCCGACAGACAGTAGACCGGTCAGCATATTTTTTCCAGTCGGTGTTCGGACGGTGTCGGGCGGGGTGGTCGCGTCGGGGCGGTCGTGGGACGTCGACACGACACGGGTGTCGCACCCCGGGTATACGGTCGGAAGGACTGACACGGTGTCCGCGTGACTCCTCGGGGGTGGTGGCGTTGGGCGTGGAGCTGGCGGTCGGGTATCTCTTCGCGTGGCTCGTGCAGAAGTTCGGCCGCGTCGCGGCCCCGGCGGACGAGGCGGTGGACCGGGGCATCGACACCGCCATGGAGCGGCTGCACGAGCTCGTGCGCGGAAGGCTCGGCGAGGATCCCGCGCTGGAGCGCGCGGAGGAGGAGGCCGAGGCCGGGCAGAGCGAGCCGTCGGCCCGCACGCGCCAGCGCCTGGAGCTGGCCATCGAGGACGCGGCGGAGCACGACGCCGACTTCGCCGAGGCGCTCCGGGACGCCGTGGCCGCGCTCCGAGCCCACGCCGACGGCGCGGGCGCCGCCGCCCCGGCCGTGGCCGCCGAGACGGCCGTCGGCGGACACGTGGACATACGGGCCGACCACGGGTCGGCGGCGGCGTGGCGCATGGGGGACGTGAGCGTCGGAAACCCTCCCTCGCCGGGCCCGCGGCAGGACTGAGCGGACCCGGAGCCTCCCACCGTCCCCACCCACACCCGCGTCCCGACACCTCCCACCGTCCGGACACTCCTCACCGTCCCGACGCCCACCAGCGTTCGCCCGCCCACGCGCACGCCGAACACCACAGCGTCGCCGTCGGCCACGCCGAGCAGGTGATCCTCCCGCCCGCGACCCCACGCCACGGCCCGACCGCCGTCTCCTGGCCGCACCAGGTCGGCGTCATCCCGCCCCGCGCCCGCGCGTTCCAGCACCGGGCCCTGGTCAACGAGGTCCGCGAGGCCGTCGCCGGCGGCGGCACGGCCGTGCTCGGCCAGGTCCTGGCCGGCGGAGGAGGCGTCGGCAAGACACAGCTCGCCGCCGACTACGCCCGCACCGCCCTGCGGACCGGCGCCGTCGACCTGCTGGTGTGGATCACCGCCGCCAGCCGCGCCGCCGTCGTCGCCGGGTACGCGCAGGCCGGCGTCGAGGTGCTGCGCGCGGACCCGCGCGACCCCGAGCGCGCGGCACGGGCGTTCCTGGCATGGCTCGAACCCAAACCGACGCCCGACCACACGCCGCCCCGCTGGCTCGTGGTGCTCGACGACGTCGCCGACCCCGCCGACCTGCGCGGCCTGTGGCCCCCCGCCCACCCCGACGGCCGCACCCTGGCCACCACGCGGCGCCGCGACGCCGCACTGGTGGGGGAGGGGCGGCGGCTGGTGGACGTCGGCCTGTTCACCCCGTCCGAGGCGACGGCCTACCTCGCGGGAGCCCTCACCGCCCACGGCCGCCACGAGCCGCCCGAGGAGCTCGCCGCCCTCGCCACCGCCCTGGGCCACCTGCCGCTGGCCCTCTCCCAGGCCGCCGCGTACCTCGTCGACGCGGCACTCGACTGCGCCACCTACCGCCGCCTCCTCGCCGACCAGACCAGCCGCCTGGCCGACCTGCTGCCCGACCCCGCCGCCCTGCCCGACGACCAGAGCGCCACCGTCGCCGCCGCCTGGTCCCTGTCGGTCGACCGCGCCGACCAGCTCCGCCCGGCCGGCCTGGCCCGCCCCATGCTCCAACTCGCCGCCATGCTCGACGCCAACGGCATCCCCGCCGCCGTGCTGACCAGCCCACCCGCCCTGGCCCACCTGGCGGCCGGCGTCCCGGCCGGCGTCCTGGGCGCCCCGGACCGCCCCGTGACCGAGCCCCAGGCCGTCGGTGCCCTCCGCGCCCTCCACCGTCTGAGCCTCGTCGACCACCAGCCCGACGTCTCCCACCAGGCCGTCCGCGTCCACCAGCTCATCCAGCGCACCGTTCGCGACGCCATGCCGCGCGCCGCGCACGACGCCCTCGCCCGCACCGCCGCCGACGCACTCATGGCCGCCTGGCCCGCGATCGACCGCGACACCGACCTCGCCCGCGCGCTGCGCGCCAACGCGATGGCCCTCGCCCACCACGCCGAGGACGCCCTCTGGCGGCCGGGCACCCATTCCGTCCTCTTTCGCATCGGCACCCGGCTCGGCGAGAGTGGCCAGGTCACGGCCGCCGTCGCCCACTTCCGCCGGCTCGCGGACACCGCCCACGGCCGCCTCGGCCCCGACCACACCACCACCCTCTCCGCCCGCCACAACCTCGCCTACTACCGAGGCGAGGCCGGCGAACCGGGCGCCGCCGACGCCTTCGCCGAACTTCTCGTTGACCGGGTGCGCGTGCTGGGCCCCGACCACCCCGACACCTTGACCACCCGTCACGAACTTGCCTACCGACGCGGCCGGGCCGGCGACGCCGTCGGCGCCGTCGCCGCCCTCGCCGAGGTCCTCGCCGACAAGGAACGAATCCTGGGCGCCGACCACCCCGACACCCTCACCGTGCGCCACAACCTCGCCCACTACCGTGGCGTGGCCGGCGACGTCACCAGAGCCGTCGACGCCTTCGCCGAACTGCTCGCCACCCGGGAGTACCTCCACGGACCCGACCACCCCGAGACCCTCAAGGCCCGCAGCAGCCTCATACGGTGGCGTGCCCAGTCGGGCGACGTGGACGGCGCCCTCGCCGCGCTGACCCACCTCCTCGCCGACCGCGAGCGGGTCCTGGGCGCCGACCACCCCCACACGTTGACCACCCGCCACAACCTCGCCCACTGGCGCGGCCGGGCCGGCGACGCGGCGGGCGCCGCCGCCGCCTTCGCCGCGCTCCTCCCCGACCGCGTGCGCGTCCAGGGCCCCGACCACCCCGACACCCTGGTCACCCGCCACGAGGCCGCCCGCTGGCGCGGCCACGCGGGCGACGCGCCCGGCGCCGCCGCCGAGCTCGTGACGGTCCTCGCCGACCACGAACGCGTCCTCGGCCCCGATCACCCCTCCACACAACGGACGCGCACCAGCCTCGACTACTGGCAGGCCGCCGCACAGCCGAAGGACACGGCCTAGCGCCCAGCGAGGGACGTCGCGGCGCCACCGCGCCCGAAACCAGGTGCGTCACGCCTGCCCGGGCGTGTACCGTGCCGGCCATGTCGAGCCCCGAGGCGTCCAGGGTGGGGGTTGCCGGTCCCGCCGTCAGCCCCCGACACCACTGACTCCGTTCGTGCCGCACCCCGCCGCGCCGCGCGGCCTGCCGGGTGCGCTCCCGGGCCTCTTCTCCGGTTCTCCCGGGGTGCTGACCGCGGTGACGAGATGACTTCCCCCGTCTTTCTCCTCACCCCGGAGCCACTCGATGCCTCTCCCGCTCCCCCTCTACCTGCTCGCCGTGGCGGTCTTCGCCATGGGCACCTCGGAGTTCATGCTCGCCGGCCTGCTGCCGGACATCGCCGCCGACCTCGGCGTCACCGTCGGCACGGCCGGCACCCTCACCTCGGCCTTCGCGCTCGGCATGGTCGTCGGCGCCCCGCTGATGGCCGCCCTCGCCCGCACCTGGCCGCCGCGTTCCAGCCTCCTCGCCTTCCTCCTCGTCTTCCTGGCGGCCCACGTCGCGGGCGCCGTCACGACGAGCTTCCCCGTCCTGTTCGCGACCCGCGTCCTCGCGGCCGTCGCCAACGCCGGCTTCCTCGCCGTCGCCCTGACGACCGCGGCCACCCTCGTCCCGTCCGACCGGAAGGGACGCGCCCTCGCCGTGCTGCTGTCCGGCACGACCGTCGCCACGGTCGTCGGCGTGCCCGGCGGCTCCGTCCTCGGCACGCTGCTGGGCTGGCGCGCCACGTTCTGGGCCGTCGCCGTCCTCTGCCTGCCGGCGGCGGTCGGCGTCCTCCGAGGCATCCCGGCCCGCGCCTCCGCCGCCCCGGCCCGCTCTTCCGTCGTCGCGACCGAGGCGGGACGCGGCACCGCCCTCCTGCCCGAACTCGCCCAGCTCAGGCGCCCCCGCCTCCTCCTCGCCATGCTGCTCGGCGCCCTGGTGAACGCCGCGACCTTCGGCAGCTTCACTTTCCTCGCCCCCGTCGTGACCGACACCGCCGGGCTCGACGAGCTGTGGGTCTCCGTCGCGCTGGTCCTCTTCGGCCTCGGCTCGTTCGTCGGCATCACCGCCGCCGGACGGCTGGCCGACCGGCGTCCCGGCCTGGTCGTGGCGGCCGGCGGCCCGCCGCTGCTGGTCGGCTGGATCGCGATGGCCGTGTTCGCCGAACACCCGGCCGTCCTCCTCGCCCTCACCTTCGCCCAGGGCGCGCTGTCCTTCGCGGTGGGCGCCACGCTGATCACGCGCGTCCTCTACGAGGCGGCCGACGCCCCCACCATGGCCGGCTCCTACGCGACCGCCGCCCTCAACGTCGGAGCCGTCGTCGGCCCCCTCACCGCCGGCGCCACCCTCGACACGACGCTGGGCGACGTCGGCCCGATGACGGCGAGCGCCGCGCTCGTCGCCCTCGCCCTGCTTGTGCTGCTCGCGCTGGTCGTGCCGGCCCGTCGCGGCACCGTGACGACGACGGCGACCGGATGACGACCGGATGAGGTGAACGGGCCCCGTGGGCGTGTCCGGCCGGGAACAATGAGCGACATGAGGAGTGGCTGGGCCAGGATCGCCGTCATCGCCGGGTCGATCGTTCTGTTAGGCGCGATGGCCGTCACGTGGGTCGTCGCCGACCTGGAGACGGCCGGCTGGATCGCGAGCGTCGTCGGAGCCGTCGTGGGGGTCGGCGGGCTGGCGTTCGCCCTGCTCGGCGGTGGCGGAGGTTCCCCGTCGTTGGGCGTGCGCCGCACCGGCAACGCCACGGCCACGGACGGTGGGCGGGCCAACACCGGGATCAGAGCCCCGGGCGCCAGCCCGCCCACCCGGGCCCACGTCACGCACAGCGGCGACGCGC
The DNA here is from genome assembly GCF_052245655.1 of Streptomyces sp. 4N509B. Classification (NCBI taxonomy): domain Bacteria; kingdom Bacillati; phylum Actinomycetota; class Actinomycetes; order Kitasatosporales; family Streptomycetaceae; genus Streptomyces; species Streptomyces sp. 4N509B. Next base: position 27,146 of record NZ_JBQQBZ010000036.1, on the reverse strand, counting down.
GGGCGGACGGCCAGGGCAGCGACGCCAACAGCGGCATCGACCTGACGTAGGCGGGGGCGGAGACATGGCGTTCGACCGAAAACGGATCACGGCACAGCGGACCGGCGACGCCGACGCGAGCGAGGGCGGGTTCGCCAACAGCGGCGTGATGAACGTCGAACAGCTCGTCCTCGTCATCCAGGCCGCGAACGAACCAACCGCCGTCACCCCCGAGCAGGCGGCGGAAGCGCTGCGGGCCTACGCCCGCCGCGTGCGGGAGGCGTACGGCCGCCTCGACATCGAGGTGCTGACACCCCTGTCCGACCAGGGCGAACACGACGTCGTCGAGCTGAAGGAGGTCTTCGTCGCCCCCGGCGTCCGGGCGGACCCGCCACCTGTCGCCCTGCCGAAGGAACTCGAACGACGCCTGGCCGAACGCGGCGAACTCCCCCTGGACGGCACCCTCCCGCCGGGCGTCGACGCCGAACAGCTCGAACGCGCCCGCGACGCGACCCAACGGCCGGTGGAGCCCGTCCTCGACGTCCTCGGCGACGAGCAACGCCCCCGCTTGGTGCTCCTCGGCGACCCGGGCGCCGGCAAGTCGACGCTCGCCCGCTACCTGGCGCTGACCCTGACCGGGGCCATCCACGACGGGGTACCGGAAGCACTCCGGGGCCGCCTCCCGCTCGTCGTCGAGCTGCGCCGCTACGCCCAGGCGGAGTGGCGGGAGGCGACGTTCGAGCGCTTCCTTGAGCACCTGCACGAGACGGAGGGACTGTCGGTACCGGGCCGCGTCCTGGCGCCTCTCCTCGCAGAGGGCCGGGCTCTGGTCATCTTCGACGGCCTGGACGAGCTGTTCGACCCGCAGGTCCGCAACCGGGTCGCCCACCGCGTCGCCGCCTTCGCCTGCAAGTACCCCGGCGTCCGAGTCGTGGTCACCTCCCGACAGATCGGCTACCAGCGTGGGGTGCTGGCCGGCGCCGAGTTCGGCCACTACATGCTCCAGGACCTGACCGAGAAGCAGATCGGCGAGTTCGCGCAACGCTGGTACGCCAACGCGTGCCCGGGCAACGCCGAACTCGCCGAGATCCTGGTCCGTCGCATCACGGACGCGGTCACCACCTCACGCTCGGTCCGCGAACTCGCGGGAAACCCGCTGCTGCTGACCATCCTCGCGATCATCGGCCGCCGCCAAACGCTGCCCCGGGACCGGCAGGGCGTCTACGAGCACGCGGTGACCGTGCTCGTCGCCCACTGGGACCGGGACGCCAAGCACCTGCGGGCGGCAGGCGGTCCCGATGTGCGGGAGGTGCTGGACCACCTCGACGCGGCAGACCGGCTGGAACTGCTGCGCCTGCTGGCCCGGCGCATGCAGAACGGCGAGGACGGCATCGCCGGGAATCATATTCACGCGAAGGAACTGGAGGACGTCCTCCGCGACTACTTCCGGCAGTACGACCTGCCGCCGCTCCGCGTTCAGGCCGCCGCCAGGGCGATGGTTCAGCAATTGCGGGAGCGGAACTTCATCCTCAGCCACTACGGGGGTGGCGTCTACGGATTCGTCCACCGGACGTTCCTGGAGTACCTGGCCGCCTCGGACATCGTCCACCGCTTCAAGGACGAGCGCGAATGGACCCCCGAGGAACTCGTTCACGACGTGTTCGGCCACCGCGCGACGGACCCGGCCTGGCACGAGGTGCTGCTGCTGATCATTGGCCAGCTCAGTCCGCGCGATGCCGCTTTGGCCATCGACCACCTTGTCGATCTTCATCGGAGCCGTAGCGACCAGGTGATGCTCGTGCTGGCGATCAGGGCGCTGGCGGAGGTTCGGAAGATCGGAGCACTCACCCGCGAGAGCGAGAACATCATCGACGCATTGACCCACCATCTCACTCACAGACGCGAACCGTCGGCTTGGGTTTCCTCGGAGGTAGCGCCAGCACTTGCGACGTTCAGTAACCACTGGGTGGGGCGGCGTCGCCTCCTCCGCTGGTTTCACCTCCACGGACACTTCGTTTCTCGCCTACCTCACTTGGCCATGGCCGAGCTCGCGACCATCTTGTACCACAAACGGGGAACACTGACTGCGTTGGTCGTTCACGCCCCCACAACGTCAGCGCGGGGACTCGCATTGCGGTTGCTGGCTGAACGTTGGGGCAAGGGGATTGCTCAGGTGTTTGAGGAGGGTGGGGAGGGCGATCTGGGGCCAGGCGTGCGTGAGGCGGCGCTGCGCTGGTTGACGGAGCATTTGCGTGAAGGGCTGTCACTGTCGCCTGAGGAAGCTGCGATGTTGGACATGTGGACTGATACTTCGGGTGGTGAGGAGCGGGTGTTGTTGGAGGAGCGTGCGGTGGGTGATCCGGAGCCGGGTCCGCGTGCTGCGGCGTTGGGCTTGTTGGCTTTGCGTTGGGGTGGCGAGGTGCGGGTGTTGTTGGAGGAGCGTGCGGTGGGTGATCCGGAGCCGGGTCCGCGTGCTGCGGCGTTGGAAGGGTTGGCTGCGTGGCTGTATGAGGTGGGGGAACTGCTTGAGGAGCGTGCGGTGGGTGATCCGGATCCCGGTCCGCGTGCTGCGGCGTTGGGCTTGTTGGCTAGGCGTCGGGGTGGCGAGGTACGGGTGTTGTTGGAGGAGCGTGCGGTGGGTGATCCGGATCCGGGTCCGCGTGCTGCGGCGTTGGAAGGGTTGGCTGCACGGTGGCCGGATGGAGTGCGGGAGTTGCTTGAACGGCGTGCGGTGGTTGATCCGGATCCGGAGCCGCGTGCGAAGGCTTTGGAGTGGCTGCTTCGGCGCTGGCCGGAGGAGACGCGCCGACTGCTTCGGGAGCGTGCCGTCAACGACCCCGATGCCGAGCTGCGGCTCAACGCCCTGCGGTCCTGGGTCGTCGCCTCGGATGACGCTGAGGGCGCCGAGCTGCTGAAGCAGCGGATGCGGGAGGACCCGAGCGGCACCGTGCGGGCCGGGGCCGCGTGGACGGTGGCGTTCTGGTGGTATCGCGACGAGCCGATGCTCGACGTGTTGCGGGGGATGGCCCGGGACGACGTCGAGGAGGGCGTGCGCGAGCAGGTGACGGCCGCGTTGGCGGCGGCCCGCGCCATGCGTGAGCAGGCCGACCACGAGCCGTGACCGGCCGCCTGCACGCGCCGCCCGGTCGGCAGCTCACTCGTGGGGCGGCACGCACCGTATGAGGGCGCGGCAGAGGGAGCCCTGTCCCTTGCAGTGCCAGCACGCGTGTGCGGCGGCGACGCCGTGGGCCCGGCCCGAGGCGGGCAGGTACAGCGTCTCGCGGTACTCCACGCGTTGGCCGCCGCAGGCGTGGCACTGCGGGTGGGGGCCTGGGCAGTCGGTCGCAGGGGCGTTGTCGGCTGGATTCGTCACCGCGAACCCTTCGTCTCCGTGGGGGTGTGCGCGTCCACGGTGTCACATGGCGGCCGTTCGCTTACACCCCTTGCGTCGGTCGAATACGCGTCCAGCCCAGGTCAGGACACGGTGCGTCCACGGGACGCGGCGGCGCGTGCGCGCGTGAGCGGCAGGCGCGCGGGACGGGCGTGGCCGGCCCGGCGCCACGGGGACCGTCACGGCCACGGGAACGGGCTCGACGCTCCAGTGGCGCTGGGTCGTGGCCAGAAACCGGCCGTGCTCGGGGCCGTTGTCCTCGCGGTGGCCGATGGCCCAGAGGGCGACCGGGCGGTGGTCGTTCTGCGACCACGGAGAATGGGCGCCGCACGCGACGCACGCCACCCCGTAGTACCTTTCCGGCGCCTGGGGCGTTCGTTCGGCGCTCAATTCCCAACGCGCGCCCCTCAGAATCGTGTGGGTCACAGCCAACCACCGCCTTTTGCCCGCGCGTTGGCCTCACTCTGCGCATTCGCTGCCCTGACCCTTTCGCGCAGCAGTTCGGAAAGGCTGGGGTCTTCGTTCTCCTGTTGTTCGGACCGGGGTGGGGGGTCCTCGCGTGGCTCGGTCTGTTCGGCACTCGGTGTCGTTCGACGGGTCGGGAGGTGCGGGCTACGATGCCCCATGTTGACGCTCCGTTGTCGCGTTGACTGGGGTCCCGACTTCCGTGGCTGGGTGGCGGGACCCCACTTCCCTTTTCTCAGGTAACGGCGCGGTCAACGCGTTCGGGTACGGTGGCGAAAACCCCGGTGTTTTGGAGACTTTGACACCCGAGGAGTTGAGGGTCTGTTGGCCAAGCGAGAGCGCGAGCCGAACGAGGCACTGCGGCGGCTGTACCAGGAAACCGGCTGGACGCTCCGGCAGTTCGTCCAAGCGGTGAACCGCCTCGGCGCGGAGGAGGGTATTCCGCTGCGATACCGCGAGTGTTCGGCCTACGAATGGATTCACGGCAATCTGCCGAGAGCGCCGGTCAGGCCCTTGGTCGCCGAGGCGATCGCCCGCAGGCTCGGCCGGCCGATCTCCCAGGCCGAGGCCGGTTTTCCTCCCGTCTCGACCGCGTCGAACGCCCGTCCGAGTACGGTGGAAGGGTTGCTCGACCTCGGGAGGGACGACATGGACCCGTCGCGCCGTGGTGTTCTCGGAGTGAGCCTGTTCTCGGTCGCCCTCACGGTGCCCGACTGGCCCGACGTGGTGGGGCGTATGGAGGCCGTTCGGACGGGGCGTGGCCGGCGGATCGGCATGGGGGATGTGGAGACGGTCATCGCCATGACCGAGCGCATCTCCGAACTCGACGACCAGTTCGGCGGCCGTCACGCACGTCCCATGGCGGCCTCGTTCCTCGTGAACACCGTGGCGCCGTACCTCAGGGCCGACGGCCCGGACGCGGTACGGAGGGCGATGCTGTCAGCGGCCTCCGACTTGTGCTATCTCGCGGGATACATGGCGGTCGACGAAGGGCTCAACGGCCTGGCCCAGCAGTACTACCTGAAGGCACTGGAGCTCGCGGGCGCGGCCGACGACCACCTCACGTACTGCACGACGCTGCGCGGCATGAGCGTTCAGGCGGTGGACCTCGGGCACGGCGCGGACGCCATGCGCCTGGCTGACGCCGCCGCTGCCGCGTCACCGAAGGCCGGCCCGCGCATGCGGGCCTTCCTCGCCGGGCAGCAGGCGCACGCCGCCGCGAAGACCGGGGACCGGGGGCGAGCGATGGGGCATCTGCGGGAAGCGGAGCGGGCCATGGAGAACGCCGAGTCCCGCGAGACGGCGTTCGGCTCCTACGATCCGGCCGCGCTGCACTACCACATCAGCCGCGTCCACCAGGAGTTGGGCGATTTCCCCGGTGCCGTGAGGGCCCTGACCGAGTCCGACCGGCTGTGCTACGACGTCTACCGCCGCACGCGGGTGCGCAAGCGCACCATCCTCGCCGAGTACCAGCTCCGTGTCGGGCACCTCGAAGCCGCCTGTGGGACCTGGCACGCCGCGCTCGACGAGTATCCGCAGGTGCAGTCGGGGCGGGTGGACGAGCGGATGCGGGCGATGGTGGGGCTGCTTCGGCCGCATCGGCGGAACCGGGCCGCGCGGGAGCTCGCCGAGCGGGCGCGGGACGTGCTGCCGGTGGCCCTGACGGCGTAGCCGACAGGGCCGAGGGGCGTGGCCGGGGCGCTCGGTCAGCCGTGGCCGGCGTACGGCCGGGTGATGAGCTCCATGACGTGGCCGGCCGGGTCCTGGAAGTACACCCCTCTGCCGCCGTCGTTGTGGTTGATCCTGCCCGGCTGCTGGAGGAACGGGTCGGCGTAGTACGTGATCCCGGCGTCCTGGATGCGGGCGAACGACGCGGTGAACTCGTCCTCCGAGACGAGGAACGCGTAGTGCTGGATCGAGATCTCGTCGTCGGGTGTGTCCATGAAATCGAGGGCCACGCCGTTGCTCATCGTGACCGGGATGAACGGGCCCCACTGGGCGGCGGTCTTCAGGCCGAGGATCCCCGCGAGGAACTCGGCGGACTCCCGTTTGTCCCGGGCTTCGACGATCGTGTGGTTCAGCTCAACTGGCATACGGAACATTCTCCGCTTGACGCGATCACCCGCCAACACCGCCACTCCCGACGGCACCCGTGAGGTGGGCGGAGACGACGACGTTCGCCGAGTACGCGTCACGGGCCTGGTCGTAGTCGCCGCCGCAGGTGATCAGGCGCAGCTCGGCCGCGCCCTGCTCGCGCGGGCCGTAGACGTACGTGGCGTCGAAGTCGGCGTGGTCGATCAGCTCGACCTCGTCCACGGCGAACGTGGCCTCGCTGCCGTCGGAACGGGTGACGTGGACGGTGTCGCCGGGTTCGAGGGAGCCGAGGTCGTAGAAGACGGCCGGCTCGGTGGCGGTGTCGACGTGGCCGACGAGGACGGCGGCGCCCGACGCGCCCGGCGTCGGGCCGTCGGCGTACCAGCCCACGGCCTGCGGGGCGTCGAACGGCGGGGGCTCGACGCCGCCGTTCGCGTCGATGCCGCGCGCCATCACCTCGGCCCGCACGCCGATGGCGGGGATCGTGAGGCGCTCGGGCGCGGCGTCGCCCGCCAGCGGCTTCGCGAGCGCCGCCGTGGCGCCCTCGCCCGTCACCTCACCGCCGCCCACACCGGCGCCGACGCCGGCGCCGCGCACGTCGTCAGCGCCGCCCGGCGGCTGGCCGCTGGTGAGGTGGACGCCCCACGCCCACAGGCCCAGCAGCAGCACCGTCCACGTCACCCAGGAGACCAGCCGCCCACCCACGCCGCGTGACGCCCCCTCACGGCCGCCGCGCCCGGCGCACCCGACGCCGCCGTACGGCCAGCGCCGTCGCCGAGGAGACCAGCAGGCCCGAGGCCAGCGCGAGCCCCGCCGGGCCGACGCCCATCACCGCGTCGCTGGCGCTCTCCCCGGTGGCCGTGCCGCCGCCGCCCGCCTCGACGGGGGCGTCGGGCGTCGCGCCCTTCCCGTGCTCGCCGGGCTGCTCGGGGCCGGCCGGCGGCTCGTGCCCACCGGGCTGACCCGGCTGACCGGGCTGTCCCGGCTGCTCGGGCTGGGCGGGGGGCGCGGGCGGTGCGGGGTGGGTCGGCGGGTAGGTGGGGTGGTGGGTGGGGTCAGGCACCGTGCCGTGCCCGCCGCCGTCCGCCGCCACCGTGAGACGGCCGGAGAACCGCACGTCCTCGCCGTCGCACGACACCTCGACGGGGTACTCGCCCGGCTCGGCCGTCGAACTCACCCGGGCCTCGCCGAACAGGCCACCCGTGCCGTCCGGCGACGGCGCGAGCGTTACCTCGACGACGAAGACCTCGGAGCGGGCGAAGCCGTGACGGTCCTCGCAGCCCTCGACCCACACCTCCACCTCGTCGCCGGCATGGATGCTCGTCGGCGTCACCTCGACCGAGCCGGGCGCCGAGCCGGACACAGAGCCGGAACGGGCCGTGCCGACCTCGGTGTCGGGGCCGTCGGCCGCCGCCGTGGCGGTGAGGGCGACGAACGCGGCGCAGGCGGCGACGAACAGGGGCTTCATGAGCGGACCTCCGGGAGACCACCGGGCACATCTCCGGTTCGGTATCTCCCAAGGTCGCCGCGCGCCGGGTGCGCCGCACGCGCAGCGCACCCGGACGGGTCAGGCCCGGACCCGGGCCCCGACTCGGGCGCGGACCCGGGCGAGCGTCACACGAGGTCGACCAGGTCCGCGATCGAGTCGACCACCGTGATCGGCCGGAACGGGTACCGGTCGACCTCGTCCCGCTGGGTCACCCCCGTGAGCACCAGGAACGTCTCCATGCCGGCCTCCAGCCCGGCCAGCACGTCCGTGTCCATCCGGTCCCCGATCATCGCGCTCGTCTCCGAGTGCGCGCCGATCAGGTTCAGCCCGGTCCGCATCATCAGCGGGTTCGGCTTGCCCACGAAGTACGGGTCCCGGCCCGTGGCCTTCGTCAGCAGCGCCGCGACCGAACCCGTGGCCGGCAGGGCGCCCTCCGTCGACGGACCCGTCGGGTCCGGGTTCGTGGCGATGAAACGGGCGCCGCCGTTGATCAGGCGGATCGCCTTCGTCAACGCCTCGAAGCTGTACTGCCGCGTCTCGCCCAGCACCACGTAGTCCGGGTCGACGTCGGACAGGACGTACCCGACCTCGTGCAGCGCCGTCGTCAGGCCCGACTCGCCGATCACGAACGCCGTGCCGCCGGGGCGCTGGTCGTGCAGGAACTGCGCCGTGGCCAGCGCCGACGTCCAGATCGCCTCCGCCGGCACGTCCAGGCCCATGCGCGCCAGGCGGGCCCGCAGGTCCCGCCGGGTGTAGATCGAGTTGTTCGTCAGGACGAGGAACGGCTTGCCCGAGTCCCGCAGGCGCCTCAGGAAACGGTCCGCCCCCGGGACGGGCACGCCCTCGTGGATGAGGACGCCGTCCATGTCGGTCAGCCAGGACTCGATCGGCTTACGGTCGGACATCAGCGGCCCGCCCCCTTCCGCGCTCGCGCTCACAGGCCCAGGTCGCGGATGAGCTTGGCCACGTGCCCGGTCGCCTTCACGTTGTACAGGGCCTGCGTGACCCTGCCGTCCTCGTCGACGATGACCGTCGAGCGGATGACGCCCGTGACCTTCTTCCCGTACATCGTCTTCTCGCCGAAGGCGCCGTACGCGGTCAGCACCGCCTTGTCCGTGTCACCGACCAGCGTGACCTTCAGGTTCTCCTTCTCGCGGAACTTCGCCAGCTTCTCCGGCTTGTCCGGCGAGACACCGATCACCTCGTACCCGGCGCCGGCCAGCACCGCCAGGTTGTCCGTGAAGTCACAGGCCTGCTTCGTGCAGCCCGGGGTCAGCGCCGCCGGGTAGAAGTACACGATCACCTTCCGGCCCCGGTGGTCGGCGAGGGAGACCGGCCGGCCGTCGGCGTCGGGCAGGGTGAAGGCGGGTGCTTCGTCACCGGGCTCCAGGCGCGTCGTGCTCATCTGACTCTCCTCGACTCTCCTCCGGGTGGTGTCATGCGGCACCCAGCCTAAACGGGGGATACGACACGCGCCGCGCCCGTGAAGCTGACAGACTGTGGAGCGGTGAGCAAGCACGGGCCGGGCACGCCGAGCACGCCACGCACGGCGGGCGGGACGGGCGGCCGGGTCAGAGGTACCGAACGGACGGAGGGGCCACGCGTGGCGGAAGCAGCCAGGACGCCAGAGGAGATCGAGGCACGCATCGCCCGGCGGCGTAAGGACCTCGCCGTGACCCTGGACGAGATCGCCGTCCGGGTCCACCCGAGAACGATCATGGGCGACGCCCGCGCGCGGGCCATGGAGGTCAGGGACCGCACGGTGGAGCGGGTGACCGGCGGCGTGCGCGACCAGTTCGTGACGCCCGAGGGCGCGGTGCGGCTGGAGCGGGTCGTGCCGGTCGCGCTCGTGGCGGCGGCGGCCGTCGGGCTGCTGGTGCTCTCCTCCCGTTCCTCCTCCCGCCCCTCGTCCCGTGGCTGCGGCCGGCGGCGGTCGTAGCCGGCCGTGGAGCGCGGCCGATGGTCGCGACCGATGGTCGCGGCCGGCGCGCGGCACGCGTGGGGCATGCCACGCGGGGCTGTAGCCATCCGCTAGCCCCGCTGGCCCGATCCTGAGATACGGTCGTCACGTGAGTTCGCAACCCACCCACGACAAGCTGCCCATCCGGATGCTGCACGACCGGGTGCTGGTCAGGGCCGACACCGCCGAGGGCGAGCGCCGCTCCTCCGGTGGCATCGTCATCCCCGCGACGGCCCAGGTCGGGCGTCGCCTCGACTGGGCCGAGGTCGTGGCCGTGGGGCAGAACGTGCGCACCGTCGAGCCCGGCGACCGCGTGCTCTACGACCCCGAGGACCGTGCCGAGGTCGAGGTGCGCGGGGTGTCGTACGTGCTGATGCGCGAGCGGGACCTGCACGCGGTGGCCGCCGAGCGCCTCCAGGACACCGACGGCTCCACCGGCCTCTACCTCTAGCCGCCCCAGCCCGCCCCACCCGCCCCTGGGCGCGTCACGCGTCGGGCCGCAGGGGCGGCGGCAGCAACGAGCCGCCGGACCCCGGCGCCGGCGTCGCCGGGGTGGACCCCCCGTCCCCGCCCCCCGACGGCGGCACCGCCTCCTGCCCGCCCGAGGACCCACCCCCACCCGGCGCGTCCGGCCACGGCAGGGACGGCACCGACGGCGGCGGCACGGACGTGGACGACGACGGGGGAGGCGACGCCGACCCCGCGTCGGGCGGCACCGCCCCACCCCCCTCACCCGAACCCGGCCCCGCGCCACCCGTGAACCCGTCCCCGGGGTCGTTCTCCCGCGCCTCCCCGCCCGGCAGCTCCCGCTGACCCTCCCCCCGCGCCCGCTGCTCCTCCCGCTCCTCCTCCCGGCGCTCCCGCGCCCGGTCCCCGTCCCCGTCCCCGTGCCTGTCACCGTCGCCCTCCGGCAGCGGGCCGCGCAGCTCGAACTCCGTCACCGGCTGCCACGCCAACGCCCGCGTCATGTACTGCGCCCAGATCCGCGCCGGAAACCCCCCGCCGTTCAGCCGCTCCAGCCCCGCCGCCCCGTACAGGCTGCGCTGCTCACCCGTCACCGGATCCTGGCCGAAGACCGCCACCACCGTGGACAGCTCGGGCGTGTACCCGGCGAACCACGCCGCCCGGTCGTCCTCCGCCGTGCCCGTCTTGCCCGCCGCCGGCCGCCCCAGCGCCGAGGCCGCCATCCCCGTGCCCTCCTCGACGACCCTGCGCAGCAGCGCCGTCGTGCCGTCCGCAGCCTCCCGCGACAGCACCCGCTCGCCCTCGGCGGAACCCCCCGAGGACGAGGTCGAGGACGAGGGCACCTCGGGCAGCGGCAGCTCCCTGCCCCCCACGGTCACCTCCTCCACCAGCACCACCTCGCGCCGCACGCCGTGCGCCGCGAGCGTCGCGTACGCCCGCGCCAGGTCCAGCGTGCTCGGCGTCGCCGTGCCCAACGAGATCGACGCCTCCGCCCCCGCCAGCCCCGGCGTGTCCTCCGGGATGCCCACCGCCACCGCCGTCTCCCGCACCCGGTCCACCCCCACGTCCACGCCCAGCTGCGCGAAGACCGCGTTGACGGAGGAGTTCATCGCCTCCGCGACGGTGACCTCGCCGTAGTCCTCCTCACCCTCGTTCTCCGGCGCCCACCCCGTGCCCCGCCCCTCGGCGGAGAGGACCTCCCGCCCGCTGTCCCCGTCGTAGACCGTGTCCGGTCCGACGCGCTCCCCCTGAAGCGTCCGCGCGCCGTGCTCCAGCGCGGCGGCGTAGACGAACGGCTTGAACGTGGACGCCGCCTGGTAGTCGCGGCGCGTCGCGTTGTTCACGTACTCCGTCGTGTAGTCGCGCCCCCCGTACATCGCGACGACCCTGCCCGTCGCGACGTCCACGGACGACGCGCCGACCCGCACGTAGCCGTCCTCCGGCCGCTCGCCCGGCTCCAGCAACTCCAGCAGCTGCTCCTCCACCGCCCGCGTCAACGCCGCCTGCCGCCCGGGATCGATCGTGGTCGTCACGCGCAGCCCGCCGCGCGCCAGCTGCTGCTCGTCCACGACGCCCGTGCTCAGCAGGTACTCCTCGACCGCCTCCACGAGGTACCCGCGCTGACCCGACAGGTCGGCGGGTGGGGCGACCGGCAGCGGGTCGGGGAAGCGGAGCGTGGCGCGTTCGGCCGCGCTCAGCCAGCCCTGCTCGACCATGCCGTCGAGCACGTACTCCCAGCGGGCCACCGCTGCCGGGCGGTTGTCGGGACTCGCGCCCACGTCGTAGACGCTCGGCGCGTTCAGCAGCGCCGCCAGGTAGGCGCCCTCGGCCGTGGTCAGCTGCGACGCCTCCTTGCCGTAGTACGCGTGCGCGGCGGCCTGGATGCCGTAGGCGTTGCGGCCGAAGTAACTCGTGTTGAGGTAGCCCTCCAGGATCTCGTCCTTGCTGACCTCCTGACCGAGCCGCACCGCGATGAACAGCTCCCGCACCTTCCGACTGAGCGTCTGCTCCTGGTCGAGGTAGTAGTTCTTCACGTACTGCTGCGTGATGGTGGAGCCCGACTGGGTCCCCTCGCCGCGCAGCATGTTCCACGCGGCGCGCACCATCGCCGCCAGGTCCACCTCGGCCGAGTCGTAGAAGTCGCGGTCCTCGGCGGCCAGCACCGCCTCCCGCACGGTGCGCGGCACCTGGTCCAGCGGGATGTTCTCGCGGTTCACCGGGCCGACGCGGGCCAGCTGGGAGCCGTCGGAGTAGAGGAAGACGTTGCCCTGGGCGGCGGCGGCGGACTTCGGCTCGGGGATGTCGACCAGCAGGTATCCGGCCAGGACCAGGCCACAGGCCGTCGTGAAGCCGGCGAGCGCGCCGAGGAGGACCGTGCGGCGCGTGGGCAGGAAACGCCACCGCCCGCGCCGCGACGGGCCACGCCCCGACGACCCGCCGCCCAGCGACGGCTCCCGTTCCCAGGCTCCTCCTTCCCACCTTCCTCCTTCCAACGGCCCTCCTCCCAACGGCCCACCACGGGCGGCCCGGCCCCGCCGCTGCGAGGGCCAGGTCGACAGCCGGCTCGACGGCCCTACGGCGCTACGCGGTCGTGTCACGGCACGACCTTGCCGGACACGGACAAGCCGCGTCCGCTCGGAGCACCGGCCAGGGCCCGGCTGTCCCCCGAACGGCGGTCGCCCGCCGGCCCCGGCCCAGCGGGGACAATGCACTCAGGACCGAGAGCGACCAGGACGGCGGGACGGCGTACGGCGGGACGGCGGGACGGCGGGACGCACAACCGCACGGTGACGCGGCGGACCGGCGGACCGGCGGACCGGCGGAGCGCGGCGGGGCAGCGGCGCGGCACCACGTGAGGAACGGGAGGACAGCGAAGGCATGGAGCAGACGAGGACCGCGCCGGACAACGACACCGGCACCGAGGCCGACCCCCCGACGGGGCCGGCCTCGCCCGGCCCGACCGGCCGCACCCCGACCGGCGGCCCGGCGAGCACGCTGACCGCCACCGACGCCGAGAAGCTGCGCTCCCTGCGCCGCATGAAGGGCGTCGCCACCGGACTGCTGCTGCTCGTCGCCCTCGGCTACGCCCTCGCCACCTGGGCGGAACACTCCGGCGCCGGCCCCTGGGCGGGATACCTCGCCGCCGCCTTCGAGGCCGGCATGGTCGGCGCCCTCGCCGACTGGTTCGCCGTCACCGCCCTCTTCCGCCACCCCCTCGGCCTGCCCATCCCCCACACCGCGATCATCCCCACCAAGAAGGACCAGCTCGGCCAGTCCCTCGGCGACTTCGTCGGCGAGAACTTCCTCGCCGCCCCCGTCGTCCGCGACAAGCTCCGCTCCGTCGCCCTCGCCCACCGCCTCGGCGGCTGGCTCTCCCAACCCCACAACGCCGACCGCGTCACCGCCGAACTCGCCACCGCGCTCCGCGGCGGCCTCGCCGTGCTGCGCGACGCCGACGTCCAGGCCGTGCTCGGCGAGGCCATCACCCGCCGCGCCCACGCCCAGGAACTCGCCCCGGGACTCGGACGCCTCCTCGCCAGGACCGTGGCCGACGACGGCCACCGCCGCCTCGTCGACGTGCTCTGCGCCCACGCCCACGACTGGCTCGTCGACCACCGCGAGACCGTCCTCGCCGCCATCGAGGGCGGCGCCCCCGGCTGGACCCCCCGCTTCGTCGACCGCAAGGTCGGCGACCGCGTCTACCGGGAGCTGCTGCGCTTCGTCACCGAGATGCGCGACGCCCCGCACCACCCGGCGCGCGGCGCGCTCGACCGCATGCTCGCGGACTTCGCCCACCGCCTCCAGCACGACCCCGAGACCCGCGCACGGGTCGAGAACGCCAAGGCGGAACTGCTGGACCGGCCCGAGGTGCAGGAGCTGATCGCCTCGGCCTGGTCGGCCCTCCGCTCGATGATCCTCGCCGCGGCCGAGGACGACCGCAGCGCCCTGCGGCTGCGGGTGCGCGCCTCGCTGCTGACGCTGGGCGGCAGGCTGAGCTCCGACGAGCGGCTCGGCGCGAAGCTGGAGGGCTGGGTCACCGACGCCACCCTCCACGTCGTGACGGGGTACCGCACCCAGATCACCTCCCTCATCACCGACACCGTCGCCGCCTGGGACGCCCCCACCACCTCCCGCAAGATCGAACTCCACATCGGCCGCGACCTCCAGTTCATCCGCCTCAACGGCACGATCATCGGCGCCCTGGCGGGCCTGGCGATCCACACGGCGACGCGGCTGCTGGGAGGGTGACGGGCAGGGTCGTCGCACGAGACGGGCCCGGGGCGTGAGGCCGTGACGCCGCCGACGGTCGCTCGTTGACCCGTGCGACACGCGGACACGCGATCGACGAGTGGGTGGGGAGACATGGCGGACCGTTACCCGCGCGAGCTCCTGGCCGACGCCGTGGAGCGCTCCTCCTCCTGGGCGGACGTCATGCGGGCGCTGGGCGTGCGGCCCAGCGGGGGAGCGCGCCGCACGATCCAGCGGCGTGTGGCCCGGTACGGCATCGACACCGGCCACTTCCGGTCGGGGAGTCCGTGGCGTCGGTACTCGGAGGCGGCGATCGCCGAGGCGGTCGCGTCGTCGACGACGCTGCGGGAGGTCGCCGTCAGGCTCGGAGCGAGGCCGGCGACGGGCACACTCTCGCACCTTCGCCGGCGTGTCGCGGCGGCGGGAATCGACGTCAGCCACCTTCCGGGGCTCACCCGTGAGGCCGTCGAGCTTCCGTTCACGACGGAGGAACTGCGCTCGGCGGCGCGGTCCGCCCGCAGTCTCAGGTCGGCGGCGCGGATTCTGGGGCTGGACGAGGAGGACAGCAGGTCCCGCGCCGCGTTGCGCCGCATGCTCGCAGCGCGGGGAATCGACACCTCGCATTTCTCGTACGCGCGGCGAGCGCTGTCCGAGACGCGCTTACGGGAGGCGGTCGTGGCGAGCGTCAGTTTCGCGGACGTGATGCGTTCTCTGGGGCTTCCCGTGACGTACCAGAACCATCGGCGGGTGCGCCGTGAGGTGACGCGGCTCGGGTTGGACACCTCGCACTTCACGCGGCGCACGGCGGCGGACCCGCTCGCCTCCGGACGGCGGGCGTCGGTGGCGGCGGAGGTGTTGCGTGTCCTGCCGGAGGGCTCCGGGCGGATCAGGCGCGAGCGGCTGCGTCGGGCGCTCGACGAGACCGGAGTTTCCTACGTCTGCGGAGGCTGTGGGAACACGGGGGAGTGGAATGGGCGGCCGATGACACTTCAGATTGATCACGTCAACGGGAACTGGCTCGATAATCGCCGGGAGAACCTGCGGTATCTCTGTCCGAACTGCCACGCGGTGACGGATACCTGGTGTGGCCGAAATCGGGGGCGTGGGGTGAGGTAGATCGGCGTGGGGTGTCGCGGTAGGATGATCGATGACCTGCGGCCGTTGCTGAATTCGGTATAAGCGCAACACTTAGGATGTTGTGGGCGTTTCGCCCATGTGGGTTCGAGTCCCACCGGCCGCACCAGATCTCGATCACGGAACAGGAAACGGCGCGGCCGCTGCGGCCGGGCCGTTTCCTGTTCGTGCGAGCGTGCGTCCGCCTCACCGTGGCGCTCCCGTGATGTCGGCGATCAGGTCGAGGGCCGCCACGAGGGGTGGGGTGACGCGGGTGTGGGTCCATTCGGCCTGGGCCGGGGGGAAGGCCCGGGGGTGGAGTTCGGTGAGCATGATCACGTACAGGTAGGCGCTGTAGAGGGCCATGCGCACGCGGGCGGGTTCGTCGAAGGAGGAGACGCCGTAGCCCGCGAGGAGGGCGGGGTCGGAGTCCGGGGTGTCGCAGAGGGTGAGGGTGGCGAACTCCGCGAGGGGGTCGCCCCAGAACATGCGCTCGCCGTCGATGATCGCCGTGATGGCCGCGCCTGAGCCGTTCGAGCCGTTCGAGCCGTTCGCGCCCTGCGAGCCGTCCGTGGCGCCGTCGTCGTCGGTGATGAGGATGTTGCCCGGCCAGAGGTCGAAGTGGACGAGGACGGGGGTCGTGACCTCGGCCAGGGCGGGCCTCGCCGCGGCGGCGAGGGCGCGGATGGCGTCGGGTGGGGACGGCAGTCGGGCGCCGAAGCGGGTGGCGTCGTCGAGGACGGCGTCGAGCATCGCCGTGAACGTCCCCGGCCAGTCGAGGGTGGAGGGGCGCGCGGGGTAGCCGAAGTGGGGTCCTGTGACGGTGTGGAGGCGGGCGGCGAGGCGGCCGAGTTCGTGGCGGAGGGCGGCCGGGTTCGCGGGCTGGGCGCGGTCCCACGGTGTGCCGGGGCATTCGGTCATGAGGAGGAAGGCGCCGTCGGGGTCGGCGTGGACGACCTCGGGGACGGGTACGCCGGCCTCGCGGGCGGCGAGGTCGTAGAAGGTGGTCTCGCCGAGCAGGATGCCCTCTTCGTAGGTGAGGGCGGGGGTGGCGGGGTCCGGGGGGAGTTTGAGCAGCACGGTGGCGGGGTCGGTGGTGAGGTGGAGGCGGTAGATGGTGTTGTACGTGCCGCCGGGGAGGGGTTCGTGGGAGCGGACGGCGGCCGGGGATATGGGGGTGGTGGCGAGGAGGGCGTCGAGGGCGGCGCGGTTCAGGGTGCGTTTGCCGGCGCGCTGGTCCTGTTCGGTAGTCACGGTGTCAGTGTGCTGCCTCGGCAGCGATAGCGTGGTGGCCCGTCACCACTCGCCGTAGGAGGAAGATCGACATGGCAACGACTCGCACCGCGACCACCAACTGGGAAGGCTCCCTGATGCAGGGCGCGGGTAACGTCGAGCTCAACTCGTCCGGGGTTGGGAAGTTCGACGTGACCTGGGCGTCCCGGGCGGAGGAGCCGAACGGGAGGACCAGCCCGGAGGAGCTGATCGCGGCGGCTCACTCCTCGTGTTTCTCGATGGCGCTCTCGCACGGCCTGGCGGGTGCCGGGACGCCGCCGGAGTCGGTGGAGACGCGGGCGGCCGTCACCTTCCAGCCGGGGGAGGGGATCACCGGGATCGTGCTGTCCGTCAAGGCGCGGGTGCCGGGGATCTCGGCGGAGGACTTCCAGGCCGCGGCGACCACGGCCAAGGAGAACTGCCCGGTGAGCAAGGCGCTGGCCGGGGCTCCGATCACGCTGGAGGCCGAGCTGCTGTCCTGAGCGCAGGGCGGGCTGTCGGTGTGTGGCGGTCCCGTCGCCCGGTTGGCGGGTGGCGGGGCCGCTGTGGTGTTTCTGGGGGGAGATCTGTTGGGGGATGGACGCAGGTGACGGTTCGTTGACAGCCTCGGGGGCGTCTCATAGAGTGAACGTCAGTTTGCTTTGAAAGCAAATATATTTTGGAGGACATGGTCATGACCGACGACCAGCAGCAGCCCGGGGGCCAGCCGGAGGGTGGGCCCGAGGAGCCGTTCGACCAGGCTGCCTTCGACCGCGCCGCGGGCGAGAAGGTGCTCGCCGCCCACGAGGAGTTCCGCGCCCACATCGCCACGATCCGCGCCCAGCTGGACGCGAAGGACGGCGAGGTGCCGGTGCTGACGCTGACCGAGCAGCTGCGCAAGCGCTGCCTCGACTTCTGCTGGGGCCTCGGGCACCACCACGGCATGGAGGACGGCTCGTTCTCCATGCTGTTCGACGGGCGTTTCCCGCACCTGGCCCCCGTCATCGAGCGGCTGCGCCAGGAGCACCGCGTGGTGGAGGAGAAGCTGGCCCGGTTCAAGGCGTTCCTGGAGGACGGCAACGAGCACGACGCCGCCCGGGTGCGGGAGGAGCTGGAGCTCGCGGTCGACGGGATGGAGGAGCACTTCGTCTACGAGGAGGAGCACCTGCTGCCCGCGCTGGGTGTGACGGCGCCCTCCCGTTCCTCGTAGGGGGCCTTCGGGTACCGTGGGCGGCGCCGAGGCGGAGGTCACACGGATGTCAACGGAGCGGGCGGGAACGGGGGCGCGACCGGGGAGAGAGCCGAGCGGGGCGTCGGGGACGAAGCGCGGCGCCGAGCGGTCTGGCGCCGACCGGTCCCGTACCGGGCGGTCCGGCACCGAGCGGGGTGCCGGACCGAGCGCGGAGCTCAGCACGGAGGAGGCGGTGCGGGCGATGCTGCTTCTCCTGCCGCGGATCGTCTCGCGTGCCAAGCGCACCCCGCCGCCGGAGCTCCTGTCCTCCTTCCAGCTGGCGCCGCGCCACCTCTCGCTGCTGGCGTACCTGCTGTTCGACGGCCCGACCACGGTGAAGGACCTCGCGGCGCGGCTGGAGGTCGCGCCGACGACGGTCAGCCTGATGGTGAGCGACCTCCAGCGGCAGGGAGTGGTGGAGCGGCGCGAGGACTCCGCCGACCGTCGGCGCACGATCGTGGTGCTGACCGAGGACCCGGAGACCCGCGCCGCCATCGACGCCTGGCTGGCGGCGGGCGCCCGCGCGTGGCGGACGGTCTTCGAGGAGCTGACGGCGCGGGACCGGTCGATGTTCGTGCGCACGCTCCAGGCGTACGAGGCGGAGCTGTCGGCGGCCGGCGTCGCGGAGCCTGAGGGCTGACGGCGGCGGGGCGCCCGGTGGCCCTGGCGCCCCGCGGTTCCCGGCGGCACGTGCCCGCGTTCGTCCGCCCGCGCGTCGCCTCGGACACGGCGTCGTCGCGGCGGCCGGTTCTTCCGGACCTTCCGGGTGTTCCGGTCCGGACCTTCTGGGTTGTCCGGTTGTTCGGGGTGTTACTGCGCGGCCTTCACGGCGAGGTCGTCGCGCTCGATGGCGCGCGAGCGGTTGCGCAGCTCGCCGTCGGCGTCGCGAACGAGGACGTCGCGGACGAAGCAGGTGGGCTCCGTCAGGACGGAGCCGTCGGCCGAGGTGACCGTGACCGTCGCGTAGTACGTCGTCGTGATCGTGCCGTCGTCGGCCTGCTCGATGGTCATCATGTCGAACCAGTGCCGGGGCTGGGCGCCCTTGAACCGCCCGGCCGCGCCCTCGGCGGCCGGCGCGATGGCCGGGCCGGTCAGCTCGCCGCCGCCCGCCGGCAGGAAGACCCCGTCGTCGGTGAACGTGGCGGCGAAGCCGGCGAAGTCGCCGCCGTCGAGGCGGTGCAGCTGCCGCGCGTAGAACTGCTGCACCTCCACGTAGAGCTCGGGGGAGGGCAGCTTGGGGGATGTCGTCGCCTCAGTCATGCGGCGATGGTCGCGGGCGGGTCTGGAGGGTGGATCGAGCGGCGGCTGAGTGCGCCGTCCAGCTGGTCTCCAGTTCGCTTCGAGCCCCCGCGCCGAGCCTTGGGGGCATGGCCGACTTCACTCTGACCGAGTTCAAGAGCATCGTGGACGCCTGCTACGAGGGCGCCGAGAGCGAGAACGTGCAGGAGTCCACCGTGGACACGGAGTTCTCCGAGCTGGGCTTCGACTCGCTCGTCGTCTACGAGATCGTCACGCGCATCCAGGACGACTACGGGGTCACCGTGCCCGACGAGCGGCTGGACGACCTGAAGACGCCCGCCGCTCTCATCGGTTACGTCCGCGAGCAGCTCAGCGCGGCCTGACGTCACCCGGCGCGGTCCGTCGGCGGTCAGCCGCCGGCTCGTCCCGGTGCCGGTCCGCGCCGTCCGCTCCCTCACCTCCCTCTCCTCCTCTTCCTTCGTTCGCACGTCCCGTCCGTCCCCGGGCCTCGACCACCCGAGCTGGTCCTAGCTTTGGACCTCGTCCCGGTCCTGGTCGTGTTCCTGTCCCGGTTCCGGCTCCGTCCGGTCCCGTTCCAGCGCCAGCCGGTCCATCGCCTCGGCGAAGGCCGCGACGTCCGCCGGGCCCCCTCCCGCCCGGCCCGCGGCCAGCAGGGGGATGACCCGGCTGGCGCCTTTTCGTACCGCCGGGTGGCGGCGCGCCACGGTGCTGAGGCTGCGGTCGGGGCTCGCGTCGAGCAGCAGCAGGCCGGGCCGGTCGCCCTGTTCCTCCAGCAGCCGCAGCAGGGCGGGCCAGTACCGCACGGGGCGGGAGAGCTGGCCGGCCCAGAAGTGCGGGTCGGTGGCCTCCTCGGGCAGCAGCGGGGCGGCGGTGCGGGTGGAGAGGATGGTGACGCCCGCCTCGGGCTCGGCCAGCCGCAGCCGGGCCAGGGCCTCGCCGTGGCGTTGGGCGGTCGGCTCCATCACCGGGCTGTGGAAGGCGTGGCCGGAGCGGAGCGCGCGCACCGCGAAGCCGGCGCGGCGCAGGCGCGTCTCGGCGACGGCCAGCGGCTCGCGCGGTCCGGCGAGCACGGTCTGGCGCGGCGCGTTGACGGCGGCGACGGCCACCTCGGGTCCGAGGTCGCCGCGGACCTTCTCGACGTCCTCGGGGGTGGCGGCCACGGCCAGCATGCCGCCGCGCCCGGCCTTCAGCCCGGTGTCGCCGACGGCGCTGGCGCGGGCCGTGACGACGGTCCCGAGGTCCTGGGGGTCGAAGACGCCCGCGAGGCAGGCGGCGGCGAGCTCGCCGACGCTGTGCCCGAGCAGGATGTCGACGGGTCCGGCGGCGCCGCGCACGGCGCTGCCCAGGGCGTATCCGAAGGCGAGCAGCAGCGGCTGGGCCACGGCGGCCTCGTCCATCGCCGGGTTCGGCGAGGGGCGCAGCCACTCCTGGCGCAGCCGGGTTCCCTGCTGGCCGAGGGCGGTGAAGACGTCCGTCATGCGGGTGGTGAACTCCCGCGCGAAGGCGGCGTCGGCCCCGAACAGTCCTGCGGCCATGCGTTCGCGCTGCGCGCCCTGGCCGGGCAGCAGCAGCACGGTCCTGCGGCGCTCCACGGTGGTTGCCTCCTGAGGCGAGTGGGTCGGCGTACGGTCGGTGTTCTGTCGGTGTTCTGTCGGCCCCGTGCCGCGGGTCCGTTCTGTCGGCCCGCCACGGTCACGAGCCGCGGGTCACGGTCACGGGGTCACGGGTCGAGGGCCACCGGCCCCGGGGCACCGGGTCCCGGGTCGAGGGCTGGTGTGGGGGCCGTCACGCGACGGCCCCGTCGTGGACCCGGCCCGCGCACCCCGTGTGGGGGGCCGTGAGGTCGGTCGGCACGGGCCGGTCCCGTCCGGCCCCGGTCGATCACCCCGACGGCCGTCGCGAGGCGCTGGTCGCGGCCCGTCCCCGTCCTGTCGTTCGTCCCGTTCCCCGTCCCGTCGGGTGGCTGGCGGTGGTCTGGTGGCACCGACGCGACGGGTGGGTGGGACGGCTGTCGCGGCGGCCGTCGTGTCGGCCGTCGTGTCGGCGTGGCGACCCTGGCGGCAGGTGCTCGACCTGAGGTGGATCGGCGCTGGAGACGGCGTCCGGGAAAGCCGGCCGGTCAGGGCCCCGGGACACGCCAGCCGGATTCGAGTGGACGTCGAGCCGTGCGGCTGACAGTCGGGAAGCAGCCGAACGAGGGGCAGAATCCGTGAACCGAAGCGTCGCAATCACCGGAATCGGCGTGGTCGCGCCGGGCGGGATCGGCAAGAAGGCGTTCTGGGACCTGATGGTGTCCGGTCGCACGGCCACCCGCACCATCTCCTTCTTCGACCCCTCCCGCTTCCGCTCTCAGGTCGCCGCAGAAGTCGACTTCGATCCACAGCGGTCCGGGCTGAGCCCGCGGGAGATCCGGCGGCTTGACAGGGCCGCGCAGTTCGCCGTGGTCAGCGCCAGGGAGTGCCTGGCCGACAGCGGCCTGGAGTTCGTCGAGCTCGACCCCCACCGCACCGGAGTGTGCGTGGGAACCGCCGTGGGCGGCACCACCAGCCTGGAGCGGGAGTATCTCGTGATCAGCGACAGCGGCCGGCTGTGGGAGGTGGACGCGGACTACGCCTCACCGCACCTCTTCGACGCCTTCATCCCGAGCTCGCTGGCGGCCGAGGTGGCGTGGGCGGCGGGCGCCGAGGGGCCCGCGACCGTGGTCTCCACCGGCTGCACCTCCGGCATCGACTCGGTGGGCCACGCCTACGACCTCATCGTCGAGGGAAGCGCGGACGTGATGCTCGCGGGCGCCGCCGACGCCCCGATCTCGCCCATCGCCGTCGCCTGCTTCGACGCCATCAAGGCGACGACGCCGCGCAACGACGACCCCGAGCACGCCTCGCGGCCGTTCGACCGCACCCGCAACGGCTTCGTGCTCGCCGAGGGCGGCGCGATGTTCGTGCTGGAGGAGCTGGAGCACGCCCGCGCCCGGGGCGCGCACATCTACGCGGTGATCGGCGGGTACGCCACCCGCTGCAACGCGTACCACATGACGGGCCTGAAGCCGGACGGCACGGAGATGGCCGACGCCATCCGCCACGCCATGGCCGAGGCCCGGATGCGGCCGGAGGACGTCGACTACGTCAACGCGCACGGCTCGGCGACCAAGCAGAACGACCGGCACGAGACCGCCGCGTTCAAGGCGACCCTCGGCGACCACGCCTACAACGTGCCGGTCAGCTCCATCAAGTCGATGATCGGGCACTCGCTGGGCGCCATCGGCTCCATCGAGCTGGCGGCCTGCGCCCTGGCCATCGAGAACAACGCGGTACCGCCCACCGCCAACCTGCACGAGCCCGACCCGGAGTGCGACCTCGACTACGTGCCGAACGAGGCGCGGCAGGTCCCGGTGAACGGAGTCCTCAGCGTGGGCAGCGGCTTCGGCGGCTTCCAGTCGGCGATGGTGATGACCCGTGAGGCGGTAGACCGATGACCACCCCCACCACTACGACCACCGGCGGCGCCAAAGCGGCCACCAGCGCCCGCCCGGCCGGGAGCGAACCCGTCCCCGCGCGGCGCGCGGTCCGGGCCGTCATCACCGGCATCGGCGTCGCCGCCCCGAACGGCCTGGGCACCGACGCCTGGTGGCAGGCCAGCCTCAGGGGCGAGAGCGGCATCCGCCCCGTCGTGGACTACGACGCCTCCCGCTACGCCACCCAGCTGGTGGGGCGCATCGAGGGCTTCGAGGCCACCGAGCACATCCCGGGCCGGCTGCTGCCGCAGACCGACCGGGTCACCCGGCTGGCGCTGACGGCCGGCGCGTGGGCCCTGGAGGACGCCGGCACGGGGCCGGAGCCGGCCACGATGCCCGGCTACTCCAGCTACGACGTCGGGGTGGTGACCTCCAACGCCATCGGCGGCTTCGAGTTCACCCACCGCGAGGTCCGCAAGCTGTGGACGCAGGGCTCGCACCACGTGAGCGTGTACGAGTCCTTCGCCTGGTTCTACGCGGTCAACACCGGCCAGCTCTCCATCCGGCACGGCATGCGCGGCACCAGCGGCGTGTTCGTCGGCGAGCAGGCCGGCGGGCTCGACGCCATCGGCCACGCCCGCCGCACCCTGCGCAAGGGGCTGCGGCTGTCGATCACCGGCGGCATGGAGTCGGCCCTCGACCCGTGGGCGCTGGTCTCGCACATCACGGGCGGCCGGATCTCCCGCTCCGACGACGCCGCCACCGCGTACCTGCCGTTCGACAGCCGTGCCGCCGGGCACGTGCCGGGCGAGGGCGGCGCCATCCTCGTGATGGAGGACGCCGAGTCGGCCACGGCGCGCGGCGCGCGGGTGTACGGCGAGATCGCCGGCTACGCCGCGACGTTCGACCCGGCCCCGACGGCGGTCCGCCCCGGCCAGGCGCCGCTCTCCGCGCAGGCCGCGATCCGCGGTTACGCCCCGGCCGAGTCCGAGGAGGACAGCCGTCCGCCGGGCGCCGGCCTGGAACGGGCGGCGCGGATGGCGCTGGCCGACGCCGGCCTCGGGCCCCAGGACATCGACGTGGTCTTCGCCGACGCCGCGGCCGTTCCGGAGGACGACGCCGCCGAGGCGGCCGTGCTGCGGACGCTGTTCGGCCCCTACGGGGTGCCGGTGACGGCGCCGAAGACGCTGACGGGCCGCCTCTACGGGGGCGGCGCGCCGCTGGACGTGGCGGCGGCGCTGCTGGCGATCCGCGACGGCGTGATCCCGCCCGTGGTGGGCGTGTCGCAGCCGGCACCCGACCAGCGCCTGGACCTGGTGCGGGAGGAGCCGCGCCCGGCGCGGCTGCGCGCCGCCCTGGTGCTGGCGCGCGGGCGGGGCGGCTTCAACTCCGCCGTCGTCGTCCGCGCCCCGCGCCTGGACGACCTCCCGCGCGCCCCGCGGGAGACCGCGAGCGAGACCACCGGCGACAACGGCTCGGACGGCGGCACCGCCAGCGCCACCGACAGCGCCACCGCTCCCAGCACGGACAGCACCGACACCACCCCGTGACCCCGTGAAGCGCGACCCAGCGCGACCAACCGCTACCACCCCGACCCGGAGGAGTTCCGCCGCCATGGCCCCCATCACGCTCGACGACCTCGCCCAGGCCCTGACCGAGTGCGCCGGCTCCGACGAGGAGGTGCCGCTGCGCACCGAGGCGATCGACACCCCCTTCGCCGACCTCGGCTACGACTCGCTCGCCCTGCTGGAGACGGCCGCCCTGATGCAGCAGCGCTACGGCGTGACCCTCACCGACGACGAGGTCGGCGAGATCGGGACTCCGCGCGAGTTCCTCGACCTGGTCAACACCGCCACCGCCCGCGCCGCCTGACACGACGCGCGGCCGACCCCACGCACACCAAGAGCGAGTAGAGCCGAGCTAGGGAGAGGACACATGGCAGACGAGGCCACGAGTCAGGGCACGGCGCGCGGCGCCGCCGTCATCACCGGAGCCACCCGCGGTATCGGCCGGTCGGTCGCCGAGTCGCTGGCCGGCCTCGGCTACCCCGTGTTCCTGTGCGCGAGGGACGAGGCGGCCGTCGCCGAGACGGTCAAGGAGCTCACCGAGGCCGGGCACACGGCCGACGGCACCGCCTGCGACGTCACCGACCCCGACAGCGTGCGGGGCATGATGAGCGCCGCCGTCGACCGCTTCGGCTCGGTCGAGGTGCTGGTGAACAACGCCGGCCGCAGCGGCGGCGGCATCACCGCCGACATCGCGGACGAGCTGTGGCACGACGTGATCGCCACGAACCTCACCAGCGTCTTCCTCGTCACCAAGCACGCGCTGACCACCGGCGGCATGCGGGAACGCTCCCGGGGCCGGATCATCAACATCGCCTCCACGGGCGGCAAGCAGGGCGTCGTCCTGGGCGCCCCGTACACCGCCTCCAAGCACGGCGTCGTCGGCTTCACCAAGTCCCTCGGCCTGGAGCTGGCCAAGACCGGCATCACGGTCAACGCGGTCTGCCCCGGCTACGTCGAGACGCCGATGGCGGCCGGCGTCCGCCAGGGCTACGCCCGCCTGTGGGACATCAGCGAGGAGGACGTCCTGGAGCGGTTCAACGCCAAGATCCCCCTCGGCCGCTACACCGATCCCGACGAGGTCGCCGCCATGGTGGCGTACCTGGTGTCGGACGCCGCCGCGCCGGTCACCGCCCAGGCGATCAACGTCTGCGGCGGCCTGGGCAACTACTGAGCCCCCCCACCACGCCGCGCCCGTAGAAGGAGAGCCGACCCGTGGACACCACGACCACCCAGAGCCCCACCCGTTCGGCCGAGCACACCACCGAGCTGGCCGCGCCGGCCGAGCGGGCGTACGCCCTCGTCGAGGACGTGCGCCGCTGGCCGCTGCTGTTCTCGCCGTGCATCTGGTCCCAGGAGCTGGAGCGCACCGCCGACAGTCAGCGCATCCGCCTGTGGGCGGTCGCCGGCCACGAGGTCCGCAGCTGGGTCTCGCGCCGCGAGATCGACGCCGAGCGGCTGCGCATCGAGTTCCGGCAGGAGACGCCCGCCCCGCCGGTGGCGGAGATGAGCGGCTTCTGGCAGTTCGAGAACACGCCCTACGGCGGCCCCGCCCACCTGCTGCTGAACCACAGCTGGGCGACCGTCGGCGACTCCCCGGACGTCTCCGACCGGATCGCGGAGGCGCTGCACGCCAACAGCACGGCCGAGATCAAGGCGATCCGCACCTGGGCCGAGCGCCCCCAGGGCGTCGACGAGCTGATGTTCTCCTTCAGCGACCGGGTGCTGATCGCGGCGCCGCCGGCGGAGGTCTACGACTTCCTCTACCGCGCCGACCTGTGGCCCGAGCGGCTGCCGCACGTCGCCCGTCTGGACCTGGAGACCTCGCCCGCCGACGCCGGCACCGGCGGCGCCGAGGTGCAGACCATGGACATGGACACCGCCGCCGCCGACGGCACCCTCCACACCACCCAGTCGGTGCGCCTGTGCTTCGCGGACGAGCGCATCGTCTACAAGCAGACCACGCCGCCGCGCGGGCTGCTGGCCCACTCGGGCGACTGGGCCCTGACCGGCATGACCGACGGCACCCTCGTCACGGCCCGCCACAGCGTGGCGATCGACCCGGCCGCGATGACGGAGGTCTTCGGCGAGGGCACCAGCATGACCGCCGCGAAGAACGCGATCAGGGCCGCCCTCGGCGGCAACAGCCGCCGCACCCTGGAGGCCGCCCGCGCCCACACCGAGGCCGGCGCGTGACGGGGCCGGCCCCCGGACCGGAGGCGAAGCTGGAGGAGGTCGCCGACGGCGTCCACGCCTACGTGCAGCCCGAAGGCGGCTGGTGCGTGAACAACGCCGGCATCCTGCTGGACCCCGCCCGAGCCCAGGCCCCCGTGCTGGTGGACACGGTCGCCACCGAGGCCCGCGCCCGCGCCCTGCGCGCGGCCCTCGCGGGCCTGGCCGGCGACGGCGCGGCCGGCGACCCCTCGGTCATCGTCAACACCCACTTCCACGGCGACCACACCTTCGGCAACGCGACCCTGGCCGGCCCCGGCACGGTGATCGTGGCCCACGAGCGGACCCGCGTGGAGATGGCGCAGGCGGGCCTCGGCCTCACCCAGCTGTGGCCGGGCGTGGCGTGGGGCGAGATCGAGCTGGTGCTGCCGAACCTCACCTACGGCACCGGGCGGGCGGGCGAGGGCCTGACCCTCCACCAGGGCGAGCGGCGGATCGAGCTGATCCACCCGGGCCCCGCGCACACCACCAACGACACCCTGGTGTGGCTGCCGGAGGAGCGGGTGCTGTTCGCCGGCGACGTGCTGCTGCCGGGGTGCACCCCGTTCGTGCTGATGGGCTCCGTCGCCGGCTCGCTGGAGGCGATCGCGCGGATGCGGGAGCTGGACCCGCGGGTCGTCGTCGGCGGCCACGGACCGGTGAGCGGACCGAGCGTGCTGGATGAGACCGAGGCGTACTTCCGGTGGCTTGCCGACAGCGCGCGCGACGGCCTGGCCGCGGGGCTCGCCCCGCTCCAGCTCGCCCGCGAGCTGGGACCCGGGCCGTACGGGCACTGGCGTGACCCGGAGCGGCTGGTGGCGAACCTGCACCGGGCCTACGCCGAGCTGCGGGGTGAGCCGCGGGGGCAGGCCCTGGACGTGCTCGCGATCTTCACCGAGCTGGTGGAGTACAACGGGGGCCGGCTTCCCACGAGCCACGCCTGACCACGCACCACGCACCACGCTCGTCG
>NZ_JBQQBZ010000035.1:0-75492 GCF_052245655.1 Streptomyces sp. 4N509B | reverse complement strand
ACCCTCCGGCGCCATCCGCGGCATCACCTTCGCCCACCAACCCACCAACGGCCAGCACCCCGTGTGGTACTCCGGCAGCCGCCTGGCCCCCGACCTCTCCCTCCCCAAGATCCTCAACCGACTCACCACAGCCCACCACCTCACCACCACCTACCACCCCCACGACCCCTGGCGCCACGCCGCCCGCCACCTCGACACCCTCCCCACCACCCTCAACCAGGCAGACGAGCAGACCGCCACCGACCACATCCACGCCTTCGGCACCCTCCTCGACGCCGCCACCCAGACCGCACCCGCCCCCGGCCGCGCCCACCTCCGCCAGGCCGCAGCCGCGTTCGAACGCGCCACCCACACCCGCAGGCAAGCCGACTACCAAGCCGGCCACGCCCTCCGAGAACTCGCCGACCACCTCACCCGCACACCGGCCTCAGGCGATACGACCGCCCGGCTGCTGTGCACCGCGATCGTCGCGGTGATCGCCATCGCCCGCTGGCACCATGCCCGCCGCCACCAGCAACAGGAAGCAGCAGCCCGCCAAGCCCTCACCCACCTCCGGACCGCCTACCAACACGCCGCCGCCGCACCCCTCGCCGACATCGCAGCCCAGGCCCAAGACCCACGCATCGCCGCCCACTGGGAGACACGCATCCACGCTCTGCTCCCCGAGACAGCCAACCGCATCACCACCAGCCCTGTCTGGCACGCCCTCGCCACCACCCTCCACCAAGTCCACCTCACAGGCATCAGGACAGATGCGCTCCTCACCGCCGAGCAGACCAGGAGCGAACTCACCGACGCCGACGACCCCACCGCCCTACTCCTATGGCGCCTCCGCGACCAACTCGCCCAGCAGCACCAACGCCATCAGGCCATGAACACCGCGCCGCACGCCATCCAGGAGACGGTCCCACCGCGTACGGCAACGGCCCCCAAAGAACCCGAGGCCGCGCGCTCGGGTAACCGCTGACAGTCATCGCGGCATCGCAGTCAGGGCTCACGGCTGGATCCCGAAGCCCTGACCCGCTTCCTCGACCCGGGTCTTCCTCCCGTGGCCCCATGGCGGGGCGACCGCAGGCAGGTGTGATCGGAAGTGGCGCGACCCTGGGAGGCCCCATGAATCCACATCCACACTGCCCTGGAAACTGCCTCCGGCCCTTCCCACCCTCGCCAAGCCTCGGAGCCGAGAAGGCAAATCTGTCCAACTGGCGGCTGTTCTTGGTTCCGGTCCGTACGTGGCGACTTCGGTCCGGCCATCACCGCAGGCGCTCTGAAAGGCGTTCGCGGACGCGCTGGCTGGGGAATGGACCGGGACCAAGGGCGTCACGGCACCTCGATGCGCCGTCCCGTGAGGCGGGCGGGATCGACGCGTACCCACAGCGGTCGGTCGCCGCCCGCCCACGGGGTGGTGTGCATCGTCTTCTCCAGACGCTGGGTCTCCGCCGGGTCGGTCACCTCCCGGGCCCGACCGGCGACCAGCACGCTCCAGCCCATGCTGAGCGCGTCGTCGATGTGGTCGACCTCGAACGCGACATCCTTCCCAGCGGCCAGTGCCGGGACGCTGCCAGGTGCGGCCCGGTAGACGACTGCGCCGTCCACGACCGTGTAGTTGACCGGCACCACGGCCAGCCCATGGTCCGTGGCGACCGCGACCCGCCCCACACCGTGTCCGGAGAGCCGTGCTCGGCACTCGTCCGGGTCCATCTCCCGCAGTTCAGCGTTCGCCGCCGCCTGGCCGAGCCCCGGTGGCTGGCTCACCCCACCGCCCAGGAGCGTCGAGGCGGACGTCTCCAGCGCCGTGGCCAGGCGGCGCAACGACGCCGTGTCCGGGACGCCCGGGTGCTCCTCGACGTAACGAACATAGCCAGGCGCCACGCCGGCTCGGGACGCCACCTCCTCCCGACTGAGCCCGAGTTCCTCACGTCGCGCGGCCACACGGCGTCCAACGTCGCCACGCCCGTCGGCGGATGCCTCCATCCATTCCCTTTCGACCGGTTCCGTGATGTGTGGGTCCCCCCGTCTGTCCCTCGTGGGGGTCGACCGGCTCCGTCAGCAGATGCGGGGGAGCTGCTCTCCGAGTGGCATGTCAAGGACGCGGCGAGCGCCGACGAGCGTGCGGAGGACAACCCGGCCCGGAGGGCCGTCGGTGACCTCGCCGACGGCGACCGCGTCCGCACCCTCCGGCAGGGAACGCATCAGGCGGAGCGCATCCCCGGCCACCTCGGCCGCGACGAAGGCGACCATGCATCCCTCGTTGGCCACGTGCAGGGGGTCAAGGCCGAGGAGTTCGCACGCGCCCGCCACGGGCTCGGGCACGGGCAGAGACTCCTCGTCGATCTCCACATGGATCCGGGAGGCACCGGCGATCTCGTTGAGTGAGGCGGCCAGACCGCCACGGGTGGGGTCGCGCAGCGTGTGGAGGTGTCCGCCCAACGGGGCGAGGGTCTGGACCAAGCGGTGGAGCGGACGGGTGTCGGAGGCGACGTCGGTGACGAAACCCAGGTTCTCGCGCTCGCTCAGAACGGCCACGCCGTGGACGCCGATCGGTCCGCTGAGCAGAACGCGGTCGCCGCGCCGGGCGCGAGCCGCGGACGGATCCAGACCCGGGATGCGGCGGCCGACGCCGGTGGTGGTGACGAAGAGCTTGTCGGCGTGGCCCCGGCCGACGACCTTGGTGTCGCCGGCCACGACGGGAACGCCGGCGTCGTTGGCGGCCTTGCCGAGCGAGGTGACGACGGCCTCCAGGTCAGCGAGGCCGAGTCCTTCCTCGATCACCAGGGCGACGGTGAGGGCGAGGGGGTGGGCGCCCCGCATGGCGAGGTCGTTGACGGTGCCGTTGACCGCCAGGGCACCGATGTCGCCGCCGGGGAAGAACAGAGGGCTGACGACGAAACCGTCGGTGGTGACCACGAGTCCGTCGTCGGTGGGCAGCACGGCCGCGTCCTCCAGCGGCGCGGACGTGGCCGCCCCGCCCCGACCGAGCGCGGGCAGGATGAGCGCGTCGAGGAGTTCCGCCGACAGCCGTCCGCCGGCACCGTGGCCGAGCAGTACGCGGTCGTCCTCGACGCGGGGCAACGGACAGTCGATCACGCGGGCCTCCCGGCGGGGGTGGGGGTGGAGGTCGTGGCGACGCGGCCGGCGGCGTGGAAGGCGGCGCACGTGCCCTCGGAGGAGACCATGGGGGCGCCGAGCGGATGGCGCGGCGTGCACCGGTTGCCGTACGCCGTGCAGTCGGTGGGCAGCCTCGCCCCGGTGAGGATGGCGCCGGCGATGCAGTCCGGGTGCTCGGCGGGCCGGAGCGAGCCGAGGTCATGGCGGCGGGCGGCGTCGAAGTGGGCGAACTCCTCGGCGAGCGTGAGTCCGCTGGCCCGCAGCGTGCCCAGCCCGCGCCACGCCTGGTCGCGGACGCGGAAGACCCGGCGCACGGCGGCCTGTGCCTCGGTGTTTCCCTCGCGCCTGACCGCCCGCGCGTACTGGTTCTCGACCTCGGCGCGGCCCTCCTCCAGCTGGCGCACCGCCATCAGGATCCCCTCCAGCAGGTCCAGCGGTTCGAAGCCGGTGACGACGACGGGCACGCGGTGGCGGGCGGCGATCGGCTCGTAGGCCGTGAAGCCCATCACGGCGCAGACGTGTCCGGCCGCGAGAAACGCCTGCACCTCGCAGTCGGGGGACTCCAACAGCGTCGTCATGGCGGGCGGGACGAGGACGTGGCTGACCAGCAGGCTGAAGTTGCTCAGACCCAGGCGGGCGGCGTGCAGCACGGCCATGGCGTTCGCGGGAGCGGTGGTCTCGAAGCCGACCGCGAGGAAGACGACGTCGCGGTCGGGCTCGGCGCGTGCGATGTCCACGGCGTCCATGGGCGAGTAGACCACCCGCACGTCGGCACCGCGCGCCCGTGCGGACAGCAGGTCGGTCGTGGAACCGGGCACCCGCAGCATGTCGCCGAAGCTCGTGAGGGTCACGCCGGGGCGGGCGGCGATCGCCATGGCGCGGTCCAGGGTCTCCAGAGGCGTCACGCACACCGGGCAGCCGGGGCCGTGCACCATGCGGATGCCCGACGGCAGCAGTTCGTCGATGCCCTGCCGGACCAACGTGTGGGTCTGTCCTCCGCAGACCTCCATGATCCGCCAGGGCCGGGTGGCGATCGCCGCCGTCTCCTCCAGCAGTCGGCGGGCGAGCACGGGGTCCCGGTACTCGTCCAGGAAGCGCACCGATGGGTCCTTTCGTCGGGGTGGGCGGTCAGTCGCGCTCGACGGTGAGGTCGAGGAAGTGGGCGGAGCAGGAGATGCAGGGGTCGTGGTTGCGGATCGCGCGTTCGCACAGCTCGCGCAACCGGTCGTCGTCGAGCTCGGGCTGCCGGTCGATGAGGGACTGCACCACGGACCGCAGGTGGTGCTCGATCGCGTCCTGGTTCTGGGCGGTGGGCGGGATCAGGGTGGCCTCGGTGACCGTGCCGTCGGCGGCCAGGTCGTAGCGGTGGTAGAGCAGACCGCGCGGCGCCTCGGTTGCGCCGTGGCCTCGCCCGGGGCGCGGGGGGACGGGCACGGCCGGCGCCGGCGGCGGCTCGTAGGCGTCGATGAGGCGCAGCGCCTCGTCGAGGGCGTACACCACCTCGACCGCGCGGACCAGGATGCTGCGGAAGGGGTTGCGGCAGACGTCGCCCGCCCGGGGGTCGCCGAGGCCGGCGGCCTGGGCCGCCTGGCGCGCGAGCGGTGAGAGCCACCGTCCGCTGATGGCGTAGCGGGCCAGCGGGCCGGTCAGGTGAGTCCGGCCGTCGAGGGAGGAGTACAGGGCGGTGGAGTGCGGCAGCTGGCGCTCGACGACATGGCGTTCGAAGTCGCGGAGGGGGAAGGTGTGGGTGGACAGTGCGCGCGTGCTGTCGGGCGCGAGTCCGGCGCTGGCGGGGGCCGGCATGACGGTGGGGGTCCCCGACTCGATCGCGTAGCGGCCGGGGTCGGCGAGGGCGAGCAGCTGGGTGTCGCAGCCCGCGTCGGGGAAGTCGAATCCGGCCGCCCACTCCACGGTGCGCAGCGCGTCGTCCCGTGCCGGGCGCAGGCGTTCGGCCAGGGGGATCAGCTCGGCGGGGGTGGGGGCGCGGTGGAAGCCTCCGAGCCGGACGTTGACGGGGTGGATGGCGCGGCCACCGAGGAGTTCGACGATGGCGTTGCCCGCCTGTTTGATCCGCAGGCCGCGCTCGACGTCGGGGCGGTGGTGCCGCGCCATCGCGATGGCGTCGGGGTGACCGAGGAAGTCGGGGGCGTGGAGGAGGTGGATGTGGAGCGTCTGGCTCTCGATCCACTCTCCGCAGTACAGCAGCCGGCGCAGCGCCGCGAGCTGCCCCGTCACGTCGACCCCGCAGGCGTCCTCGATGGCCTGACAGGCACTCGTCTGGTACGCCACCGGGCAGATGCCGCAGACCCGGGAGGTGATGTCGGGAGGTTCGGTGTGGGCGCGCCCCCGCAGGAACGCCTCGAAGAAGCGGGGTGGTTCGTAGATCCGCAGGCGGGCGGCCTCGACGAGCCCCTGGCTGATCCGCAGGTGGAGCGCGCCCTCGCCCTCGACCCGGGAGAGCGCGCCGACGTGGACCACGCGCGAGCCGCGATGCGTCACGGCCGTTCCTCCGATCCCTGGTCGACCGCGTGTTCCGGGGTGGAGGCGGCCGCGAACTCCGGGGCGGCGGCGTTGAAGGTGCGCAGCACCCGCACGACATCGGTCTCCGACAGGCCGTCGCGGCGCAGGAGGGGGATGAACGCGGGGAGGTTGGTCGAGCCGGAGGGGCCGAAGCAGCCGTAGCAGCCGCGGCCGTAGGCGGGGCACAGGGCACCGCAGCCGTCGTGCGTCACGGGACCGAGGCAGGGGACGCCCCGGGCGACGGGGAGGCAGACCGTGCCGCGACGTTTGCAGGGGAAGCACACGGCGTGGTCGGGGATGTCCGGGCGACGCCCGGCGAGGAAGGCGGTGATGACCTCCAGCAGTTGGCCGCGGTCGATGGGGCAGCCGCGCAGCTCGAAGTCGACCGGAACGTTGAGGGCGATGGCGGTGGAGTCGGCGAGCGTGTCGACGTACTCGGGGCTGGCGTAGACCGCGGCGCGGAACTCGGCGACGTCGGCGAAGTTCCGCAACGCCTGGATTCCCCCGGCGGTGGCGCAGGCGCCGATGGTGACCAGGTGCCGGGAGACGGCTCGGACGCGCTGGATGCGGGCGACGTCCTCGGGTGTGGTGATGGACCCGTCGACGAGCGACAGGTCGAACGGGCCGGGGCCGGTGGTGCTCGTCGCCTCCAGGAAGTAGGAGATCTCCACCTGGTCGGCCAGGGGCAGCAGGGCGTCCTCGCAGTCCAGGAGGGTGAGCTGGCAGCCGTCACAGGAGGCGAACTTCCACACGGCCAGCGTCGGCCGGCGCGCGGCGCCGGAGGGTTCCTCGGGGCTGGTGGGCGGGGTGTCGGTGGTCACGGCTCACAGCTCCCGTACGGCGAGGAGGGGTTCGGCCCGGTCCCAGCGGACGACCGGGCCGT
Organism: Streptomyces sp. 4N509B; assembly: GCF_052245655.1. Taxonomy (NCBI): domain Bacteria; kingdom Bacillati; phylum Actinomycetota; class Actinomycetes; order Kitasatosporales; family Streptomycetaceae; genus Streptomyces; species Streptomyces sp. 4N509B. The sequence goes on along the minus strand of NZ_JBQQBZ010000035.1, from coordinate 68,981 downwards.
CCCGGCACAGCAGCAGCGGGCCGAGCTGGCACTGGCCGCAGTGCCCGGTGCCGCAGCGCATGGTGCGCTCCAGGGAGAGGAAGGTCCGCTGGGGCGGAACGCCGAGGCCGGTCAGGTGGCGCGCGGTGGCGCGCATCATGACCTCCGGGCCGCAGAGGTAGGCCGCGGTGTCCGCCGGCCGGAGGGGCAGTCGGTCCAGCAGCGTGGTGACGACCCCGACGTCGCCGGTCCAGCTCTCGTCGGGCCGGTCGACCGTGACGCCCACACGGATTCGGGCGCGCCAGGCGGGGTGTTCCTCCCGGTAGAGCAGGTCGCTGGGTGTGCGGGCCCCGATCAGGAGGGTGACGCTCGCGTGGTGACGGGGCTCGGCCAGGGCCAGGTGGACCAGGGGGCGCAGCGGCGCTAGGCCGAGGCCGCCGGCGATCAGCAGGAGGTGACGGCCCCGTGCGGCGGTCAGGTCCCACGGCGTGCCGAACGGCCCGCGGACGCCGACCTCCTGGCCGGGCCGCAGCTCGTGCAGTGCCCGGGTGACGGCGCCGACGGCCCGCACGGTGTGCAGCAGGTCGGCGCCGTCCCGACGCGGGGGCGCCGTGCCGGCGAGGGAGAGGGGGACCTCGCCGCGGGGATGGGCGTAGACCATCGCGAACTGTCCGGGCCGGAAGGGCGGCAGTGGGGCCTGGCGTGGCCGCAGCGTGAGTGTCACGGTGTCGGCCGTCTCCCGGACCCGGTCTCGCACCTGGTAGCGGCGGGGGAGGTTCACCGGCCACCTCGGGGGGGCGTGTCGCGGGGTGGGCCGTAGAGGTCGAGCAGCCGGACGCGGGTGGCCCTCAGCCGCTGGCCGACGACGGCGGCCACGGCCACCGCCAGGGCGTATCCGACAGCGGTGTCGTGCTCGCACAGGCGGCGGACGGCCGAGGCGTCGAACTCGTCGGCGGTGACGGCGTCGAGGGCGCGGGCGCCCAGGTGCCACCGGTGGGGTGGGAAGAGCCAGGACCAGCCCAGCAGGTCGCCGGGGCCGAGGGTCTCGACGACGGGCGAGGGCCGGCCGGGCACGTGGACGTCCAGCGCCACCGACCCGCGCCGCAGCAGCCAGAAGCGGTCCGCCCGCTCCCCCTCCTCGAAGACGCGGCAGCCGGCCTCGAACGTCACCTCACGGGCGAGCGCGAGCAGCCGCTCCCGTTGGTCCGGGTCGAGGCAGGCGAGGAGTCCCGTCGCGGTCGTCACGGCTGCCCCTCCTCCCCGCCGGCCCCGGGTCGCGGTGCCGCGCCGGAGCGCTCGGCGTCCAGCGCGTGGACCTCCTCGGTGATGTCGATGGCGACCGGGCACCACACGATGCAGCGGCCACAGCCCACGCACCCGGACATGCCGAACTGGTCGTGCCAGGTCCCGACCTTGTGGGTGAGCCACTGGCGGTACCGGCTGCGGCCCGTCTGCCGGACGGAGCCGCCGTGCATGTGGGTGAAGTCCAGGTCGTAGCAGACGTCCCACCGCCGCCAGCGCTCGGCGTGGTCTCCGGTGAGGTCGGTGACGTCCTCGGTGGTGGTGCAGTAGCACGTGGGGCAGACCATCGTGCAGTTGCCGCACGTCAGGCATCGGGAGGCGACGTCGTTCCAGCGTTCGGCCTCGCGTGTGTCACGCATCAGGACGCGCAGGTCCACCTCCGGCATGGTGCGCCCCATCCGCCCGGCGGCGCGCGCCACGGTGTCGCGGGCGGCGGCCACGGTGGAGTCGTCGGTGGGCAGGCGTGGGAGTTCGGCGAGGATCTCGGCGCCCGCCGTGCTGCCGGCGCGCGCCCAGAAGCGGTGGCCTCGGTCGTCGTCCACCTCGGTGAGCACCAGGTCGTAGGCCCGGTCCTCCCCCACGGCCGGCCCGGTGTCCATGGAGACGCAGAAGCAGGTGGCGCCGGGCTCGACGCACTCCACCACGACGAGGAAGGTTCCCGTGCGGCGTCGCCGGTAGGCCGCGTCGGTGTGTGGCCCACCCATCAGGACACGGTCCTGGGTGGCGATCGCGGTCAGGTCGCACGGGCGGACGCCGAGGAAGGCGTAGGCCGGCGGCTCGTCCGGTTCCTCCGTCACCGTGAGGGACCCGTTCGGCGCCCGGGTCGCGGTCCACTGTCGCAGACGTTCTGGATGGAGGAAGGTCTTCCACGACTGCGGGCCGGCGCTGTGGGCGAACGCCATCCGGTCCTTCCGCCGCCGCAGCCGGTAGGTCCCCGCCTCCACCGCGACGCCCCAGCCGTGGGGCAACTCGTCGGCCGAGGTGAGTTCCGCCAGGACGATCGCGTCGTCCCGGACGGTCGGGCCCACGACGGTGCGGCCCCGGCGGACGAGGGCCCGGATCAGGGAGTGAAGGCCCTCGACGTCGATGACGGCGGTCTCGGTTCGGGGGGTGGTGGTCATGGCAGCGGCTCACCCAGTTCGTCCTCGACGACACCGCCCATCGCGCGCAGGACGTCGAGCGTGCGGCGTGCCTCGGCCTCGTTGACCAGGGTGATCGCGAAGCCGACGTGGACGATCACGTAGTCGCCCGGACCCGCCGTCGGGGTGTAGGCCAGGCACGCCGGGCGGCGCACGCCGCCGAAGTCGACGGTCGCCATCCGCACGGTGGCGTCGTCGTGGACGTCGATCACACGCCCGGGGATGCCGAGACACATGACGGCTCCTGCCTTTCCTTCGGCCGTTCTCCCTGTCCATCGCGTTGTCCGCCGCGCTGTGCGTCGCGTCCGTCCCGCTGTGCGATCCGGGCGGCGGCCACCGCGGCCTGGCCGTAGCTGATGCCGCCGTCGTTGACGGGCACGGCGCTGCCGACCAGCACGCGCAGCCCGGCGCCGCGCAGCCGCCCGCCGATCTCGTCGAGGAGGCGGAGGTTCTGGAAGCAGCCGCCGGACAGGCACACGACGGGTGGGGCGCCGTCCCGCACGGCGTGCTCCACCAGTGCCGTGGTCGCCGCGGCGACCGCGGTGTGGAAGCCGGCGGCCAGCCGCCCGGCCGCCACGCCGTCCGCCCGGCCGCTCAGCAGGGCCGCGAGCGTCGGCGTCGGGTCGTAGACCCACAGGCCGTCGGGGGCGCGGGTCAGCCGCCAGGGCAGCGGGCCGGGTCGCAGGTCACCGGCCGCGGCCTCCACCGCCACGGCTGCCTGGCCCTCATGGCTGACGCGGTGGCCCAGGCCGAGGATGCTGGCCGCCGCGTCGAACAGGCGCCCGGCGCTGGACGCCCTCGGGCAGTTCAGGTCCCGCGCCAGGAGGGCCCGTACCGCGCGGACCTCCGCGCCGTGGGCGCCGCCCGGACAGCCAGCGGCGTACCCGTCGACCAGGGCCCGGGAGGGCGGCGGGGACCCCAGGTCCTCGGCGCCCAGGAGGTAGCCGAGCGCCATCCGGAACGGGGAGCGCACGGCCGCGGCGCCGCCGGGCAGCGGGGCGGCACCGAACCTGCCGACCCGGCGGCAGGCGGCCAGGTCGCCGACGAGGACCTCGCCGCCCCACAGGGTGCCGTCGTCGCCGTAGCCGAGGCCGTCCAGGGCGACGCCGGTGAACGGCCCGGTCAGGCCGTGTTCGGCGGCGCACGCCGCGACGTGGGCGTGGTGGTGCTGCACGGCGACGCGCCGCCCGGCGGGCCAGCGGGCGGCCCACTGCGTCGAGAGGTACCCCGGGTGCAGGTCGTGGACGACCACCCGCGGCTCGATGCCACACAGGCGCGACAGCTTCCGGTACGTCTCCTCGAAGGCGTCCGCGGTGCGCGCGTCCGCCAGGTCGCCGATGTGTGGCCCCAGAACGGCGCGGTCGCCGGACACGAGGGTGAAGGTCTGCTTGAGCTGGGCCCCGACCGCCACCAGCGGCACCGGGCTCGCGACCGGCAGCCGCAGCGGAGCCGGGGCGTAGCCCCGGGCGCGCCGTACCGTGACGAGGCGGTCCTGGTGCGAGGCGACGACGGAGTCGTCGCTGCGCGCGTGGATGGCGCGGTCGTGGCCGAGGACGCCGTCGGTGACCGGTCCCAACACCGTTCTGGCCTCGCTGTCGTCGGTGATGAGGGGCTCGCCCGCCAGGTTGCCGCTCGTGCACACCACGGGCCGGCCGAGGTCGTGCACCAGCAGGTGGTGCAGCGGGCTCGCCGGGAGGAGGAGCCCGATGCGCGCGGTGCCCGGGTGGACCCCCGGTGCGACGCACGGGGAGGGACGCGCGGACAGCAGCACGATGGGGCGGGCCGCCGAGGCGAGCACCTCCGAGTCCGCCGGCCCGACCCTGGCCAGCCGGGCGGCCGTCGCGAGGTCGGCGACCATGACCGCGAAGGGCTTGTCGGGGCGCCGCTTGTGCCGGCGCAGCCGGGCCACGGCCGCCGTGTCGGCCGCATCGCACAGCAGTTGGTAGCCTCCGACGCCCTTGACCGCCACCAGCCCGCCGTCGCGCAGCACCCGCACGGCCGTCGACAGCGCGCCGTCGCCCTCCACCGTCGTCGACGAGCCGGCCGTCCACCACGTCAGTCGAGGGCCGCAGGCCGGGCACGCCAGCGGCTCGGCGTGGAAGCGTCGGTCGGCCGGATCGGCGTACTCCGCCGCACACGCCCGGCACAGCGGGAAGGCCCTCATCGTCGTGTGGGCCCGGTCGTACGGCAGATCCGTGATGACGCTGGCCCGTGGCCCGCACGCGGTGCAGTTGACGAACGGGTGACGGTGGCGCCGGTCCCCGGGGGTGAACAGCTCGCGCAGGCACGCGGCGCACGGCGCGGCGCACGGCGGCACCTCCCGCACGGCCGGCACTTTCTCCGGGGGTGCGGTGACGCTCGCCAGCACGACGAATCCCGAACCGGGCGGGACCGCCGCCTCCGCCAGCGCGTCCACCGTGACGTCGTCGACGGCCGCCAGGGGCGGAGGCTGGGTCCGGCAGCGGGTCAGGAGCTGGTGAAGGCCGTGGCGGGGGCCGGCCGCCACGGCGACGACGTGGCCGGCGACGTTCCGCACCCAGCCGTCGAGACCCAGCGCGGTGGCGGTGCGGTGGACGAAGGGCCGGAAGCCCACGCCCTGCACGGTGCCGGTGACCTCGATACGCCACGCCTCCCTGGCCGCCTCCCCGGTCATCCGGCGCGTCTCCGGTGGCGGAGGATCTCCCGCCGCACGCGGTCGGCCACCGACGTCACGGCGGCCAGCACCGGGGCCGACAGGCCCCGGCCGACGGAGGTGTCCTCGCCTTCCACGGCGAAGACGACGAGCCGCCTCGGCAGGCGTTCCAGCACACGGGCCAGTTCGACCGCCTCCCCCAGGCCCATGCCGTGGGAGCTCGCCGCGGCGGAGGAGGTCAACGCCTCTGCGGTGACCTCCAGGCGGTGTACCCGGCCGGGACGCCCGGGGTGGGCGTGGGCGGCGTCGACGACGATGCCGAGTTCCGCTCCCTCCCAGGTGCCGATCAGCCGGGCCGGATCGCCGTCGGTCACGGCCAGCACGACGTCCGCCAGGGACGGCGTGTCCCTGGCGAGGTCGGTGAGGTGGTCGACGACCGCCCATCCCACGCCGTCGTCGCGCCGGAACTCGTTGCCCACGCCGACGACCACGGTTCGGCCTTCCCCTTTCATGCGCCCAGTCTTGGCGGGCGGTCCGCCCGGCCGCGGCAGCCGCGCCCGGCCTTCACCCCTTCGGCCGGGCGCGCCGACGCCCGCCCCGCGGGGATGCGGCGTCACGTCACGCGACGCAGGGCGTGCTCGAAACGGGCCGCGTGGTCGGCCTCGTCGCCGGCGATCTCGGTGAACAGGGCCGCCGCCTCGCCGTCGCCGGCCGCCTCGGCCCGTGCGGCGTAGGTGGGGTAGACGACCTCGGCCTCGTAGTGCTCGCCGGCGATGGCCGTGCGCAGGTTGTCGGGTGTGTCGGAGACCAGGCCGGCCAGCTGCGCCTCCTCTGCGAAGTGCTCGTGGACCTCGACCGCGGCCAGTCCCTCGAAGAGCGCGGCCAGACGCGGCCTGCCGCCCTCGGCGGCGTGCTGGGCGAACAGGAGGTAGCTGGCGTGCGCGAGCGCCTCGCCGTGCATCGCGTCCTCCAGGTTGTCCAGGGTGCGGGCCGAGGCCACCTCGGGCAGGCCGGCGGGGACCTCGACGTCCTCGGCCTGTGGCGGCGCGGGAACTCTCCCCTCCCCCGTCGTCAGCGCCTCCAGGGCGATCGTCAGCAGCCTGCGGTGCTCCGTCTCGTCACCGGCGATCTCGGTGAACAGCTCGGCCGCTTCCAGGTCACCGTCCTGCCGCGCCTCCTCGGCGTAGGTCGGGTACATCGAGAGGGCCTCGTGGGTCTCGCCGTCGATCGCGTGGCGGAGGTTGGCCTCGTCGCCACCGACGTAGTCGAGGAGGTCGGCGAGTTCCGTGAAGTGCTCTCCCAACTCGATCTCCGCCGTGGCGCGGAAGAGGCCGGCGACCTTGTCCAGGTCCTCGCGCTCGGCCTGCGCGGCGAACAGGCCGTAGGAGGCGTTGGCGAACGCCTCCCCCCGCAGGGCGGCCTGGGCGTCGCGGACGGTGCCGAGGGCGAGGACGTGGGCGGGTTCGGCCAGGGCGTGGGAGAGAGGTGCTGCCGCCGTGAGGCTGAGCACCGCTCCCGTCAGGGCTAGCACGCGTCCGAGATGTCTGACCATGGCTCCTGTTCCCGGGAAGTAGGGCACACAAGGGATAGCAACGATCATGTGGCGGTGCGGCCACCCGCGGGCCGATCACGCGCCGTGTCGAGCCCGGCACTCACCGGACCGGGCGCCCCCCGGCCGTGGTCACCCGGTCCTCCGGGTACGAACCCGGTCCTGGAGGCGCATGGCGACGTAGCCGAGGGCGGACAGCGCGCAGGCGCCGGCCAGGGCGGCGGGCGACACCGGCTCGGTGTCGAGCAGCGCGCGCAGCGGCGGCAACACGACCCCCGCCAGGTTCAGGGCGAACGCGGCGGCCACGGCGACGAGCAGGAAGGGGTTGGCCAGCGTCCCCGGGCGGGCGCGGGAGCCGAGCGCCACCCCGAGCTGCGCCCCACCGAGGACGAGGAACATCACGGACTGCCAGGGGCCGTCGTGGGCCCGCACCCAGACGCCGGCCGCCAGCGTGACGGTCGCGGTGAACGTGGCCATCAGCAGCACGCGCGGCCACAGGCCGGCGCCGAGGACACCCTCGCGCGGCGGTCGCGGTGGGCGGCGCATGGCGTCGGGGTCGGCGGGCTCGGCGCCGAGGGCCACTCCCGGCAAGCCGTGGGTGAGCAGGTTGATCCACAGGATCTGCGCGGGCAGCAGGGGCAGCGCCATGCCCAGGGCGGGGCCGAGCAGCATCACCAGGATCTCCGCAGCGCCCCCGGCGAGGCCGTAGAGGAGGAAGCGGCGGACGTTGTCGTAGACGCGTCGGCCCTCCTCCACGGCCGCGACGACCGTGGCGAGGTCGTCGTCGGTGAGGACCAGGTCGGCGGCCTGCCGGGCGACCTCGGTGCCGCGTCGGCCCATGGCGACCCCGATGTCGGCGCGGCGCAGGGCGGGGCCGTCGTTGACGCCGTCGCCGGTCATCGCCACCACGTGGCCGGCGGCACGCCACGCCGCGACGAGCGAGACCTTCTCCTCCGGAGTGGTCCGGGCGTGAACCGGGGAGAGCGCGGGGTTCGGTTCGCCGGTGTCGATGCCCAGGCGTGCGGCGACGGCCCGCGCCGTGAGCGGATGGTCGCCGGTGACCATGACGGGCGTCATCCCGGCGGTACGGCACGCGGCGATGGTCTCCCGCGCCTGCTCGCGGGGCGGATCGACGATGCCGACCAGACCGAGCAGCGTCAACCCGGACTCGGGGTCCGGGCCCTGGGCGGCCCGGTCGGCGACGGCGACGGCCAGCACCCGGTAGCCGTCCCGGGCCAGCCGTTCCGCCTCCGCCGCCGCCTGGGCGCGTCGCCGTGGCGGGTCGGCGAGCGCGGGCGGGACCAGCACGACCTCGGGAGCGCCCTTGGACACGATGCGCAGCCCTCCGTCCGGCCGTTCGTGCACCGTCGTCATCCGTTTGCGTTCGCTGCTGAACGGGATCTCGTCACGCCGGGGCAGTTCGCGGGTCAGCGCCGCGCGGTCGAGGCCGAGGCGGGCGGCCGCGGCGAGCAACGCCGCCTCCATGGGGTCGCCCAGCGCGTGCCAGGCGGTGGGCGCCTCGTTCGGCTCCGGGGGACGGAGTGAGGCGTCGTTGCAGATCGCGGCGGCGGCCAGCAGCGCGGCCAGGTCGGGCGCGTCGGAGGCGGTCACGGTCGCGTCGCCGCGCACGACGCGCCCCTCGGGCGTGAAGCCGCCACCGATGGCCCGGGCGTCGCCCCCCTCCGGCGTCCACAGGCGCTCGGCGAGCATCCGACCCTCGGTCAGCGTGCCGGTCTTGTCGGTGGCGATCAGGGTCACCGAGCCCAGCGTCTCCACGGCGGGCAGGCCACGGACGACGGCGTGTCGCCGCGACATCCGCCGGGCGCCGAGGGCGAGTCCGAGCGTCACGACGGCGGGGAGCGACTCCGGCACGGCGGCCACCGCGAGGCTGATGGCCGTCACGACCATCAGTTCCAGCGGCTCGCCACGGGACAGACCGATCGCGAGCACCACCGCACACAGCGCCAGCGCGGCCACGGCGAGCACCCGGCCCAGGCCGGCCAACCGCCGTTGGAGTGGCGTGAGGGAGGGGCGCGCCTCCATCAGCGAGGCGATCCGGCCGGTCGCGCTCCGGGCCCCGGTCGCGGTCACCCGGATCCGGCCTCGGCCACGGACCACGACGGTGCCGGCCGACAGCGCGCCCTCCTGGTCCGTGGTGACCGCCTTGGCCACCGGCACCGACTCCCCTGTCAGCGCCGACTCGTCGACCAGCAGCCCAGCCTCCTCCAGCACCGTGCCGTCCGCGGGCACCACGTCCCCCTCGGCCAGGACGACCACGTCCCCGGGCACGAGTTCGGTCGCGGCCACGCGTCGCTCCGCGCCCTCGCGCACCACCCGGGCGGCCGGCGCGGACAGCTCCCGCAACGCCGCCAGCTCACGGTCGGCGCGTGCCTCCTGTACGACGCCCACCAGGGTGTTCACCGTGACCACCAGCATGATCACGACAGCACTGGCCAGGTCACCGGTGACGACGGTGAGCACGGTGGCGGCGAGCAGCAGCAGGATCATCGGGTCGCGCAGCTGTGTCAGCATGCGGCGCCACAGCGGGGGCCGGGGCCACTCCGGGATCGCGTTGGGGCCGTGCTCCGCCAGCCGCCGCCGCGCCTCCGCCAGCGAGAGCCCGTCCGCCACGACCTTGTCCACGCCCATCAGCAGCAGCGTAGGAACCGCCGGCACCTCTCGCCTGGCGATCTCGCCGACCGGGTGATCCCCTGGAGAGGAGGAGGGCTCCTCGCGCGGACGGAAGGGACGGCGACGACGATGGAACGGCCCGTGGTGGTCGGGATCGACGGCTCAGCCCCCGGAAACCAGGCGCTGGACTGGGCGGCGGACCACGCGGCGCGGCACGACCGCGCGCTGCGCGTGGTCCTCGCGCTCTTCCAGGAGCGCTACGACATCGTCACGCGGGAGATGACCCTCGGGCTCCCGGAGAACGAGGACCGGGCCAGGGCGCTGCTCGCCGACGCCGCGCGACGCGTCGCCGCCCGGCGACCGGAGGTCGGGGTCACGGTCGAGGTACTGCCGCAGGACCCCGTCCCCGCCCTGCTGCACGAGGGGCGCGAGGCGTTCACGCTGGTCGTCGGCAACCGCGGCCACGGCACGCTGGTCGGCATGCTCCTGGGCTCGGTGAGCCTCGGCGTCGCGGGCCGCGCGACCTGCCCCACGGTGGTCGTGCGAGGCGACGCGCGACGGCGCGAGGGGAGGCTCGGCCGGATCGTCCTGGGAGTCGAGGGCACGGAGCGGGAGGCGGAGGCCGTGAGATTCGCCTTCCGCGAGGCCGAGGCCCGTGGTGGCGAACTCGCCGCCGTCCACGCCTGGCTCGCGGTGCCCGACCTCCAGATCGAGACCGAGACGCTCCTCGACGAGGTGCTGGCCCCCCTGACGAACGCCCACCCCGACGTGCGGCTGAGCCGCGCGGTGGTGGAGGCGCCCACGCGTGACACGCTGCTCGCGGAGGCGGAGAACGCGGACCTGCTGGTGCTGGGCGCCCACCGCCGGACGCGTCCGGTCGGCCTCCGCCTGGGTCTGGTGAGTCACGCGCTGCTCCACCACGCCGCCTGCCCGGTCGCGGTCGTCCCCGAGCCGTGATCCGGACGGCGAACGCCCACCGCACGGTGTGCCTGCTCGCCGCCCGGGCGCGCAGACCAGCGCACCGAACCATCCACGAGAGAGGCTGTCGACATGGCCACCGAGGCGAGAACCACCGCACCGCGGACCGGCGCACCCACGTACTGCCTCGCCGTGAACCGGAACGGCACCCTGTCGGCCGCCACCTTCGACTCCGACGGGCAGTGGTCCACGCTCCAACCGCAGCAGGTCGGGATCACCGACAGCCCGGCGATGGTGCGGTACCTCGGCCGCACCTACTGTCTCCACCAGGGCTCCCCCGGGGACAGGCGCCTGTGGTTCTGCGAGGTCACGTGGTCGCCGGGGACGAGCCCGAGCCTGACCTTCCACGACGACCTTCGGGTGGTGCCCGAGGTCTTCATGACGAACAGCCCCGCCGCCACGGTGTACCGCGGAAGGCTCTACTGCGCGTACCGGGGGCCGGACGCCGAGGGGGGTCTGCTGTCGCACCTCATGTTCGACGGTCGCCAGTGGACGATTCCGAAGACCTCGTATCCGGACATCCCAATCACGGACAGCCCGGCCCTCGTGGTGTACCAGGACCGGCTCTACTGCCTGTACCGCCGCTTCGACGGCTGGCTGCACCAGACGTCCTTCGACGGCGAACGGTGGGAGGGGGACAGATCCAGCGCGGCCCCCGTCACCGCGAACCCCGGCGTGGCCGTCTACGACGACAAGCTCTACCTGCTCCGTCAGGAGCGGCGCCAGGGGTGGCTGCTGTGCAGGTTCTTCGACGGGTTCGGCTGGTCGCCGGACCAGGCCCCCGATGTGGGCCTGGCCAACAGCCCGGCCGCGGTGGTGGTGTCGGGCGGCCCCAAGGACCTGCTGTACTGCCTGCACCAGGGGCGGAGCGGGGACGGCGTCTGGTGCACGCGCTTCGACGGGCTCGGCTGGGCCAGGGACACGAAGGTGTTCGACGCGAACCTGTCCGCGAGCCCCGGCGTCGGGCGCCTCGCCTAGGGTGACGCCGCCCCGGCCGCCAGCGCGGCGTCGGAGCCGCCAGGCGGCCGGCGGACGGAAGACGAGGAGACGGTGTGCCGCGGTGCCGAGGCGGCCAGAACGGACGGGAGGGGCGCGAGGGGTCGACAGCCGCTTACTCGACGGTGAGGACCTCGCGGACCGGGCGTCGCGGGGTCGCGGGGGACTCGGGACCGTAGCCCAGGCGTAGCACCATGTGAACGAAGCGCATCGCCGAGAGGGGGTCCCGGGCGAGCCAGCGCAGTTCGTCCCACTCCAGGGCGTGGGAGGTGAGGGAGGTCGACAGACCCTCGCAGGTGGCCTGGAGCAGGACGCGTTCCATCGCCTGCCCGGCCGTGAGCCAGCCTCGCGGGTGGTCGTCGCCGCCGCCGAGCAGGGCGAGCTGGGGCGTCTGCTCGAAGTCCGCGGAACGCCGGCCGGCCACGGGGGCGTGGCCCGCGAAGTCCCGCACCGGTGCCCGGCCGCCCCGCCTGCGGGGTCCGTAGGCGGTGTCGGGGACGCCCTCCCCGACACCGGCGTGGCGGGTCCAGCGGGCCAGTTCGTCGCCGCGCTCGGCGTCGACGGCGTCGCGGCCCTCCGCGTCGAAGACCAGGTCGAGCAGCAGTCGGACGTGCCAGCTGTCGGGGAAGATCAACTGCCCGCCCTCGCGACGGGCGGCCTCGCCGAGGGCGTCCCGCACCTCTGACGGGATCCTCCTCCCGGAGAAGGGCAGACGGCTGGTGTGGCGGCGGCGGATCGCCGGGTGGAGCGCCACCAACTCCGCGGAGGCGCCGTCCGTCGGGACCAGGCGGACGGTCGCCAGCAGCCAGGAGTCGGAAGGGTCGGGGAGCAGCCGGGTTCGGGGCTCGAAGTCCGCGTGGGCGGCGGCGACGCGCAGGTTGAACAGGGCGGCGCCACAGCCCAGGTGCAGGGCGCGCGTGGTGGGGTCGGCGTGCGGCATGACACGGCCGGGGTCCATGCGCACCTGGAGGGTGGCGCTGTCGCGCAGGAAGTGGAACCGCCACGGCTGGGCGTTGTGCATCGACGGGGCCGCCGCCGCGTCCGCGACGAGGGAGGTCAGCGTCTCGTCGTCGACGACAGGCATCGGAGTGGTCCTCTCGTGAGACGGGACCATCATCTGCTATCCCACTATTCCACTCATTGACTGGAAAGGGCGAAGGATCTGGGCGATGCAGAGAACGTTGCCGACCCCGTGGGCGGCGTGGACCCACGCACGGCGGCAGCGGGCGCGGCGCAGCGGGTGTGCAGGGATAGGAGCGGATGCGTGAGGCGGATCTCCGGGCGACGATGAGCCCGTGGGTGCGGGCCGCCGGCCGACGGCCGGGTGGACGGCCCGCGCGGCCGGCACGGAGCGGGAGTGGACATGGTGGACGCCGAGCAGCGCGCGCGAGGTGTTCACGCGTTGCTGACCGACGGCTCCACGGTGCTGATCAGGCCGGTGGAGCCGTCGGACCACGACGAGGTGCTGAGGCTGTACGAGGGCATGACGCCGCAGCACGTGCGGGCACGGTTCTTCTCCGCGGGGGCCCACATGGGCCGGCAGGCCGCCGACCGGATGTGCGGCCCGCCCGCGCCGGGATACCGGGCCCTGGCGGCGCTGGTCGCCGCCCGCGTCGTCGGGGTCGCGGAGTACCGGCGCGTCGAGCCGGAGTCGACGACAACCGCGGAGTTGGCGCTGGCGGTGGCCGAGGGCTGGCACCACCGGGGCGTGGGGACACTCCTGCTGGAGCACTTGGTGGACGCCGCCCGCGAGGAGGGGATCACGGCGTTCACGGCCGACGCGCTGGCCGACAACCATCCCGTGCTGGAGGTCTTCGCCCACCTCGGCCTGCCGGTCTCCCGCCGGTTCTCCGACGGCGAGGTGCACTGCGCGGTCCGACTGGACACCGACGACGAGCACTACCTGCGGGCGGTCGACGAACGAGCTCGCGGCGCGGACGCCGCCAGCCTCCGCTTCGTCCTGCGCCCGGCCTGCGTGGCCGTGGTCGGGGCGGGGCGCAGGGCCGGCTCGGTCGGGCGCGAGGTGCTGCGGAACATCCGCCGTTCCCGCTACACCGGGTTGCTGTACGCGGTCAATCCGAACGCCCACTCCATCGCCGCGGTGCCGTGTTTTCCCTCGGTGACCGCGCTGCCCCACACCCCGGATCTCGCGGTCGTGGCCGTGCCGCCCGACGCGGTGCCGGGAGTCGCACGGGAGTGCGGCGCCACCGGCGTCCGCGGCCTGGTGGTGCTGACCTCCGGCCTGGATCGCGGCCAGGGCACCGCCCTGCTGGAGGCCTGCCGCGCCCACGGGATGCGGCTGGTGGGCCCGAACTGCCTGGGCGTCGCCAACACGCACGAGGAGGTGCGGCTGGAGGCCACCTTCGCGCCGCCGTGGGACCACGGGAGCGGAACGGCCGGGGTGGCCGTGCAGTCCGGCGGGGTGGGCATCGCGCTGCTGCGCGGGCTGGCCGGGCTCGGCATCGGCACCTCCAGCTTCGTGTCGCTGGGAGACAAGTACGACGTCAGCGGCAACGACCTGCTGCGCTGGTGGGAGAGCGACGAACGCACCACCATGGCCCTGCTCCACCTGGAGTCCTACGGCAACCCCCGCGCCTTCTCCCGAACCGCCCGTCGTGTCGCCCGCCGCATGCCGGTGCTGACCGTCGACGCGGGGCGTTCGGAGGCCGGCCGCCGGGGGGCCGCCTCGCACACCGCCGCGGCCGCGACGCCGACCATGAGCCGGCAGGCCCTGTTCACCCAGGCGGGCATCATCGCCACCCGCAGCATCAACGAACTGCTGTGCACCGCTGCCCTGCTCCACGCCCAGCCGCTGCCGGCGGGCACCTCGGTGGCCGTGGTGTCGAACGCGGGCGGCATGGGCGTCCTGGTCGCCGACGCGTGCGTCGAGGCGGGCCTGGCCGTCCCGCCGTTCCCCGCCGACCTGACCACCGCGCTGGGCGGGCGGCTCCCCGCCGGGTCCGGCACCGCGAACCCGGTCGACGTCACACCGGCCGTCACCGAGGAGCAGGTGACGTGGTGCGTGGACCTGCTGGCGGGGCACCCGGCCGTCGACGCCGTGGTGGTGGCGCTGGTGCCCACCGCCGTGTCGACGGCGCGCGGGGAGGACCTGGCGCGCGCGCTCACCGACGCCGGCGAGGGCACCGCCCCCGTCGCGGCGGTCCTGTTCGACCAGGTCGAGTCGGTGCGTCTGCTGCCGGCGCCCCACGGCCGAGCCGTGCCCGCCTACGCCGATCCCGCCTCGGCGGCCCACGCCCTGGCCCACGCCGCCGGGCGGGCCCGCTGGCGCGCCCGCCCGGTCGGCACCGTACCCGAGCTGGACGGCATCGACCGGGCGAGCGCCGGAGCGCTGGTGGACGCGTTCCTGGCGCAGAACCCCGGCGGCGGCTGGTTGGATCCGACCGGATGCGCCGGTCTGCTCGACGCCTACGGCATCCCTCAGGTGCCCTGGGCCTGGGTGACCGGTGAGGACGAGGCCGCCGAGGCCGCGGCACGCCTCGCGGGGCCGGGTGGTCGGGCCGTGCTGAAGGCGTACGGGCCCGGCCTGGTCCACAAGAGTGAACGCGGTGGCGTCCTGCTCGACCTGGCGGGCGAGGAGGCCGTACGGGCCTCCCACCGCGAGCTCGTGGCACGCTTCGGGGACGCCATGGCCGGCGTCCTGGTGCAGGCCATGGCCGAACGGGGCACGGAGCTGATCGCCGGCGTCGTTCAGGACGAGGTGTTCGGCCCGCTCGTGCTCTTCGGCCTCGGCGGCACGGCCACCAACGTGTTGGCCGACCACGCCGCCCGCCTCGCGCCACTGACCGACCGCGACGCACACGACCTGATCACCGCGCCGCGCTGCGCGCCGCTGCTCCTCGGCCACCACGGCGCCCCGCCGGCCGACCTGGCCGGTCTGGAGTCGCTGCTGCTGCGACTGTCCCGTCTGGCGAGCGACCTGCCGCAGCTCGCCGAGGCTGACCTCAACCCGGTCGTCGCCCGGCCCGACGGCGTCACCGTCCTGGACACCCGCGTCCGCCTCCTGCCACGGCGGGCCCACGACCCGTACCTGCGCCGTCTGCGCTGACCGCCCCGGTCGCCAGCGCCGCTGCGACGCCACACCCACCCTGTGGCGGATGGCGGATGGCGGATGGCGGAGGTCGGTCGGTCAGGGCTGCGGGACGACGGCCACCGGACACGGCGCGTGGTGGAGCAGCGCGTGGCTGACGAGCCCCAGCCGCAGGCCGACCGCCCCGCGGCGCTGGTGCGCGCCGACAACCAACAGGTCGGCGTCCTCGGCGGCCCGCAGCAGCGCCGGCCGGGCTGGGCCCTCCAGACTCGCCTGCTCCACGGACACACGGGAGTGGCGGCCCACGGCCTCGGCGAGGGCCTCGTCCAGTACCGACCGGGCCTCCTCCGCCTGGCCGCCGGCCCTGGCCCGATCGTCAGAGCGCCACCAGGTGTACACAGCACGTAGCTCGCAGCCCCGCACCTCCGCCTCCCGGAAGGCGAACTCCACGGCCGCGGCGCTGTGGGGCTCGCCGTCCGCGCCGAGCACCAGTCGGCCGAAGCGGCCGGCCTGGGCGGGCACGCTGCCCCGCACGACGATGGTGGGGCAGGCAGCGCGCCCGACGACCCCGAGGCTGACCGAGCCCAACAGCATGCCGGTGAGTGGGCCCCGCCCGCGGGAGCCGACGACGAGTGCGAACGCCCGCCGTCCCTCGTCGATCAGGGCCTCGACGGGGTGCCGGGTCAGGACGTCGAGGGAGAGCCTGACGTCGGGCTGGCGGAGGGCGGCACGCTGCTCGGCCGCGGCCAGCACGTTGCGGGCCATCATCCCGCCCTCGGGCCGCTCGATGCCCACGGACGGGCTGATGCCCTCGTACCGCTCCCACAGGGAGGAGTACACCAGCCGCAGGGCGCAGCCGTGGCGCGCGGCTTCGTCCGCCGCCCAGTCCAGCGCGAGCAGGCTCGACTCCGAGCCGTCGACCCCCACCACCATGGGCTGCTCCACCGACGTCACCGTGGTCTTCCTTCCTTCGGCTCGGCCCCGGTTCCACCCTCCAGCACACCACCGCCACACGTGTCGCGCCACGCGAACCGGACACGGTCGGTCCCTGTCCGGAACGGACGGGCAGGTGGGCGAGCGTGCTGTTCGCTCACGCGAAGCGGCTGTGCGACCGTGGAAACAGGTCCGGGCGCGGTACCGGTGGGCGGGCAGCTCGCCCGGGGCGACCGTCGGGTCCGGCGGTCCCGGCACTCGTCCGCCCGACCGGCGACGGAGGGCGCGGGCCGCACCGCACAGCGAGCAGGGAGGAAGGCGGCCTCATGGCACACACCGCTTCGCTGGACACCGCCACGGCCGAGAAGCTGCTCTCCTCGGCTGTGGCCGCCCCCTCGATCCACAACACCCAGCCCTGGCGCTTCCAGGTCGACACGGCGGCCCGCACCGTGCTGCTCCGAGCGGCCACCGAGCGGCTCCTGCCCGAGGCGGACCCGACCGGACGCGCCCTGCACGTCTCGGCGGGCGCGGCCCTGCTCAACCTGCGCGTCGCGGCGGCCCACCTGGGGTGGCGCGCCGAGGTCCGGCTGCTGCCCGCGCCCGGTGAGCCCGACCTGCTGGCCGCCGTCCACCTCACGGACGCCGCCGACGGGCCCGAGCCCGAGCCCGGCTCACGGACACGGCTCTACGACGCGGTGTGGCGCCGGCACAGCAGCCGCTTCCCGTTCAGCAACCGCCAGCTGCCACGCCGGGTCGTCGACGGCCTCGTCGAGGCCGCCCGGCGGGAGGATGCCGCCCTCGCCTTCCCCGACCGGGACGAGACGACACGCCTGCTGCGGTTGACGGCTGAGGCGGAACAGCGGAACGCCGACGACGCCGCCCGGATGGAGGAGAGCCGAGGCTGGGTCCGGGAGGGCGCCCCCTACGGTCTGACCTCCGGTGCCATGGGCCCCGGGGACAGCGCCTGGCGCGTCCCAATGCGGGACTTCGGCGGCACGCGCCCCCTGCTGCCCACGCAGGTCTTCGAGCGCAACCCGATCATCGCCGTCCTGACGACCGACCACGACCGGCGCGCCGACTGGCTGCGGGCCGGGCAGGCTCTGGAGCGCACCCTTCTGGTCGCGACGGCGCACTCCGTGCGCACCTCGCTCCTCCATCAGGCGCTGGAATGGCCCGACCTGCGCGCCGCCCTGCGCCGTCCACCCGACCGAGCGGGCCACGTGCAGATGCTGGTCCGGCTGGGCTACGGCCCCGCCGGCCGCCCCACCCCCCGCCGCGCGGCCCGTGCCGCGAACGGCCCGGCCGGAGAGGGACCCCGGAGGCGGTGACCGGTCGCACGGCGACGATGCGACCGACCCGGAGCCCGGCCGAAGGCTCGGGGGATCTCGCCACCGTCGGGACGGCCGGGCCCGGCGGTGAGGTACCACTCGAAGGTAAGCAGCCCTGGGTCGGCCTGTTTCCGACTGTCCCTTGGTGCCCCTGGTCACACGGTGGTCATGGTGCCCTGCGTCAGCTCACGTCGATCGACGCCACGTCCTACGGTCCTCTGCTGGCGCCTTGACCGCTGCTCCTCACCCATCGCCTACGCGCTTGGCGCGACACGGACTGATTCATGTACTCATGACCGGGACGCCAGGGCGTGGTTACCGCAGATAGGTGCGCCGCCACTCTGCTGAGGACATTCCCTGAGCGGCGATGGCCAGTGCGATCGCCGACTGCGTCCTCAGCTTCGCTCGTGTGCCGTCGACCCACTCCTGGGCGTTGCGGTAGCCCTGTTCCACGTACTCGATCCCCTGGATCATTCACTCCAACCTGTCCGCGTCGTGGGACCATGAGCACTTCGAGGGAGTCGCCGTTCTCCTACTCGCCCACGATGCTGGACTCCTGCAGCTACGGCCGGATGAGCGTCAGCGACCTGGTCGGCTGTGACAGCTTCGTTCTTGGTCGCAGTGAGGTAGCGGCGTCCGATACACGGAATGTCGCCGACGCGGGTCTCCTTCGTGTCGTGGAAGGAGCAGCGCAGCCTTCGCAGGATCGGCTCCTCCAGCATCGCCAGCACGGAGCCGATGATCGCCGTACGAAAGCTGTGCTCGGCAATCGTCTCCGGATCCTTCACACCAGCGATCCCACCACCCGCTGCTCTGAGTGCCCCCATCTCCATAAAATAGGTGACCGAACGCCGTGTGTGCTGCTCCTCGATCCTGCGACGCCTCACCGTTGATCAGACCTTGATAGTTGGATGGGTGCGGGCAGCGAGCCGCAGACCGTCATGCGACAGTTCCAGCCCTGTGCTCGCGACACGGCACCTGAAGTGGTTAGTCCGCCGGGGTGGCGTAGTACGCGGCGAGCATCTCGGTTGGCCACGTGGGCTGGTGGACTTCGCCTCGTGGGCCCATCTCCTGGAACCAGGGCTTGATGTCGAGCACGGGCGTGCCCTCCACGGCGTCCAGGTCTTCGACGTGCAGGTCCAGCCCGTCGATCCTGAGCAGGCGGCAGCGGGAGACGCCCAGCCAGTTGAGGCGGCGCATGTTGCGGTGGGCGAAGATTCCCCCGGCCGGCCAGTTCGGGTTGTTCCGAGGGCGTCGCGGTTCGGGGTGAAGGTCGGTGGGGTCGGTCAGGTGGAAGCGGAAGACGACTTCGAGGTGTGAGAAGTCCTCCAGGCCGACGACGGAGCCCTCGTTGAACCGTGTGGGGTCGATGCGGATGATGGCTCGGCTGCCGCCCCAGTAGTCGTCGGTCGGCTCGGTCCGCCCGCCCACCACATGGGCCACGGGGACGACGGTGAACTCTTCGGACATCAGCGGTCTCCTCTGGGGCTTGCGGCAGTGGATCAGGCCGTTTGGGCCAGGAAGGCGGCGGCTCGGCGGTCGAGGTCCATGACGGCCGGGATCCCTCGCACCCGGACCGGCGAGAGGGCGCGGCGCATGTCTGCCGCGGTTCGCCGCGCGCGTGCCGAGTGGACGCCGTCCATGATGTCCAGGGCACGGGACCAGGTGCCGCATGCTTCCTCGATCGCGCCTTGCCGTGCTTGTACCGACCCGAGGTACCCCAGGGTCACCGCGTGGGTCCGGGTGAAGGAGGACGCCTTGCGGGTTCGGACGCTTCGGCGGAACTCGCGCCTGGCTCCTTCGAGATCTCCGCTGTCCCTCAGGACGCAGGCGGTCTCGTGAGCGAGGCTGGCTTCGCTGAAGAAGAACACCCGGCCTGGCTCAACGTCGCCGGGGGAAGCCGCGGCCAGGTTCAGAGCCTCGGTGGGGTGGCCGAGTTCGACCGCCTGGTGAGCCATGGCACGTAGCACGTGGCCGGCCATGGGGGCATCGTCGGCTTCCGCCGCGAGGCTGACGGCGATGGTGAAATAACGTTGGGTGATCGGGTGCTCGCCGTTGTCGCACGCCATCCAGCCGGAGAGGTAGGCCAGCTCGCTGGCGGCCGAGTACATCCCCCTGCGTACCTGGTCGTCCAGGAAGCGGCCACCCAGGTAGCGGCTTACGTCGGTCGTGAGGTACTGCACCACTGCGGTGCGGGCATGGCCGCCGCCGTGTCGCTGGTCGATGCGCGAGAACATCGCCACCATCTCCCGTACGGCGTGGAGGTCTCCTCGTCCCACCGTCCGCCGACTCCTCGGCTGGCGGACCGTGCGCTCGGCACGCTCCGTCCACCAAGCGGGAGCCGGGACGGCGAGAGCCGTGATCGAGTAGCAGCGGCCGTCAGGGCGTGCCTACGCCGAAGGTCCAAGTCAACCCTCCCCAGCTCGGTGAGCGCTGCCAGCGTATCCGCACGCCAGTCCAGCACACCCCGCATGAGCCTGCTGACCGCTGAGGAAGCCCGCACCAGCCTGACGCAAGCGCTGGTCTCCACCGGTGCCCTCCGCACCCCCGGGTGGCAGGCGGCCTTCGCAGCCGTGCCCCGCGAGGTCTTCGCTCCCGCCTTCTCCGTCCGCACCAGCTCGGGCATGCGCGACTACACCCTGGCCGACCCGGACTTCTGGTCCACGGTGTACAGCGACGACTCCCTGATCACCCAGCGCGACACCGAAGGCACCGCCACCAGCAGCTCCAGCCAGCCGTCACTGATGGCCCGCATGCTCGAAGCCTTCACCGTCAGCGAAGGCGACCGGGTACTGGAGATCGGCACCGGCACCGGATACAACACCGCGCTGCTGTGCCACCGCCTGGGCGCCGAACACGTCGTGAGCGTGGACATCGACCCGGCACTGACCGAAGCAGCCCGCCACAAGCTCGGCAGCATCGGCTACGAGCCAGAGATCATCACCGGGGACGGCACCGCCGGCCACCCCGCGAGGGGGCCCTACGACGGCATCCTGGCCACCTGCGGCGTCCACCGCATCCCCCGCGCCTGGCTCCACCAGCTCCGCCCCGGCGCCGTCATCGTCACCAACATCGGCGCCGGCATCGTCCGCCTGGTCATGCAGGACGACGGCACCGCCACAGGCCGCTACCTCCCCGAAGAAGCCGGCTTCATGCCCGCCCGCCCCACCAACGACCACACCACCCCCACCCCAGCCCACTACACCGCACAGATCGTCAACGCCCCCGGCCACACCCGCACCGAACCCCTCCCCGTACCCCCAGAGAAGGCC
Source organism: Streptomyces sp. 4N509B (assembly GCF_052245655.1). Classification (NCBI taxonomy): domain Bacteria; kingdom Bacillati; phylum Actinomycetota; class Actinomycetes; order Kitasatosporales; family Streptomycetaceae; genus Streptomyces; species Streptomyces sp. 4N509B. The sequence goes on along the minus strand of NZ_JBQQBZ010000035.1, from coordinate 48,194 downwards.
GCCGACTTCTACCACTCCTGGGCACTCAGCCGCACCATGGAAGTCGTACTGCTCCACCACGACGTCCTGGGCATGACCCTCCACAACGCGGACACCACCATCCACGGCCTCATCCACCCACCCACCCAGTCCTGGGCCCGAGCCATCCCCAACACCACCGGCACCACCGCCGACGTCACCACCGCCGGCCCACGCGACCTGTGGACCGAACGCCTCGACCTCCTCACCCCCTGGCTCCACGCCGGACGCCCCCGGACCCGCCGCCTACAGCCTGACCGTGAACACCACAGGCAAGCACACCCTGCGGCGGGAACCCGACAACCTCACCTGGACCTTCTGAACGAACCCACCGCAAGGACCTTCGCCCGACCGGGACAGGATGGAGACGTCAGTCGACAGCGGACGTCCGTGACCTGCCAGGCAATCCCGACGTGATCGGCTGTACCAGGAGCGTCGTACCCGTCAGCTCGGTAGAGCACCACCCCCGCGTCGCCGGTCTCGAAAGCCAACGGCAGCCCAGCCTGCCGCAGCGCCTCCACCACCGGCCTCACCAGGTCCTCCGGCAGCCGCTGCTGCCCTGGGGTGGGCGTGACAGGACCCACGCCGGGCGCGGCAGAAATCGGCGAGGACGCCTCGTGTGCGGCCGACTTCTTCGTCCTGCCGCCATCCTCACGCGGCCAGCACCCACGGCGCAGCGCCTTGACCGCACCGTCACCCCATTCCCCGCAAGCTCTCACGCGGCTCGCCAGCGCGGGCACAGCCGCCGGATGTGACGTTCTCCTGACATCAGGACCGCACAGTCTCAGTTCTGGTCTCATTCAGCGGCGTCCAGCCCAGACCATGAGCCTTATGGTGGGCGTCGCCGTCGCAGGTCAGTACGGCTCGGGGCCGTCACGGACACCGGGACGAACAGTTGGAAAGCGTGTTGGGTTCACACCCTCACGAGTTCGAATCTCGTATCCTCCGCTCAGCTCTCACCGGGCTGCACGAAGGGTCCGACCGTATCGCGGCCGGACCCTTCGTCGTCCCGTGGTTGCAGTTTTGGTTGCATTTACATCGGCATATTTGGGTCATATCGTCCATCGCGCCGCCGCGCCCCACTCCGTCACCCTTGCGCAAGGGGGCGGCACACGCCCTTGGTCGCCCTTTGTGGGAGCCGGGGTTCACTCGTGCGCGTGAGCGGGAGCCGTGAATGCGTAAAAACGGGAGTGGAGCGTGCGTGAAACTGGGATGCTTGAGCGATGAAACCCACCTACCAGCCTCGTTTGGTCGATGCGCTCATCGGTGAGCTCCTCGCGGAAGTACCCGCGGTGTCGCTGGTCGGCCCGCGCGCCTCGGGTAAGACCACGACCGCACGGCAGCATGCGCATTCCGTGATCCACCTCGACCAGCCTGGCGTCGCCGAGGTCTTCCGTACCGACCCCGACGCGGCGCTGCGGGGCCTTGCCGAGCCGGTGCTTCTGGACGAGTGGCAAGAGGCTCCCCAGGTACTCGGCGCGGTCAAGCGCGCCGTCGATACGGACCCACGACCTGGCCGGTACATCCTGACCGGATCGGTCCGGGCCGAGCTCGACGCGCATACCTGGCCGGGCACCGGACGGGTCATCCACGTGCCCATGGCCGGCCTGACCATGCGAGAGAAGGTGGGGGAGACCGAACGCCCGCCCTTTGTCGACCGGATCGCCGCGTCCGGACTGTCCGGACTGCGCCTGCCCGAGCGCGTCCCCGATATTCGCGACTACGTCGATATGGCGCTCCGGGGCAGCTTCCCGGAGCCGGCGCTAAGGCTGTCGGACCGCGGCCGTCGCCGCTGGTTCGATTCCTACGTCCAGCAGCTGATCACCCGGGACGCCGCCGCCGTCGAACCCCGCAGAGACCCCGAGCGGCTGCGCCGGTACTTCGAGGCACTGGCCCTGAGCACCGCCGGCGTCGTCGACCACACGACGCTCTTCCAGGCCGCCGGGATCGACCGCAAGACCGCCCTCGCCTATGAGCGTCTGCTGAGCAACCTCTTCGTCCTCGACATCACGCCCGCCTGGTACACCAACAGGCTCAAGCGCCTCGGACAGCACCCGAAGCGCTATCTCGTGGACCCCGCCCTGGCCGGCGCCGTGACGGGAGCCGATGCCGACACCGTGCTGCTCGACTCAGACCTGCTCGGCCGCCTCATCGACACCTTCACCGTCGCCCAACTCCGCGCCGAACTCCCGCTCAGCGATCACCATCCACGCATCTACCACCTCCGCCAGGACGGCGGGCGGCGGGAGATCGACGCACTCATCGAGCTCTCCGGGCACCGCGTCATCGCCCTGGAGATCAAGTCCTCCGGCAATCCCAGCCGCTCCAGTACCCGCCACCTTGCCTGGCTCCGGGACCAACTGGGCGACCGCTTCGTCCACGGACTGCTGCTGCACACCGGTCAGTTCATCCAGGAGCTCGACGACCGCATCAGCGCGGCACCCGTCGCCACCCTCTGGTCCTGAAGACGGCAACGGCACGGCAGCCGTGGTTGCAGTTCTGGTTGCGTTCGTATCGACACACTCTGGATGGGAGGCCCCGCCTGTTCCTCTTCAGACGCCTGACCTCTACCCGCCGATGCCTGCTGGTTGCCGGATGGCCGGCCTGGGCAGCTCTGAGGGCGAGCACGAGCGTCGGGAGGGGAATCGTGGCACGGAGGAAGTGGCTGGCCGGACACTGCTGAAGGCGTACCAGGACGCGAGGAAGGCCAAGGCCGCCGCCGAGCGGCAGGCGAAACTGGCGCGAACCGAGGTGCTGAAGGTCGAAGCAGTGGAGCGCACGACGCAGATGCGGGAGCGGATCCAGTCCCTTGAAGGGGTCCTCCTGCATCGGCCGACGAGTCTGTACAGTCACCGGACTGCCGTGGAGAACGCCTTCAACAGCAACGGACCGGACGGCCTGGTCGAAGCGCTCGGAGGAGCCCTGGCGGAGCTGCCCGATTCAGAGAGTCTGCGGGGTGAGTGGCGTGCCGTGTTCGCGCCCGAGACACGAGAACTGGTCGTAGAAATGGACCTTCCAGGGCAGGAGGTCGTGCCCGCGGTCGCGCAGTACCGCTTCAAGGCCACCGCACCGGCCGCAGTCGTCCCCCAGCCCAGAAAAGAGGTGGAGGTAAAGCAGCAGTACTCACGCCTCGTCGCCCGTCTGGCACTGCGCGCCATCAACGAGGTGCTGGCCGCCAGCCCGCCGTCGCTAGTCGATGTCGTCGCCTTCAACGACCACGTCCGGAGCAAGAACCGGGCCACCGGGAAGGCCATTCGCCCCTGCCTGGTCAGTGTGCGCAGCAGTCGTGCGACTTCGAGGACCTTGTGCTGGACGAACCCGCGCTCGACCCGGTCCAGTGTCTGCGCCACCTCAACGCCATCGTTTCTCAGCACCCCTACGACCTCGAACCGGTCCGCCCCGTGGTCACGTTCGACCTCAGCAGGTACAAGTTCGCTCCCGAAGTGGATGTCGTGGCCGGACTCGACAGCAGACCGGACTTGATGACGCTGGATCCCATCGAGTTCGAGCACCTCATCCGTCGGCTCTTCGAGGCGACCCGATGGAGGCCGCCCAGCGGGGACGAGTCGGCTTCCGGTGGGACCTCTGAGCGCGGACTGTTGGCTCCGTCTTCAACGGTCGGTCCGGGACGGCGCACCGTCCAAAGAATTCCTCCGTCCAAAGAATCCCTCCACCTCCTCCAGGACGAACCAACGTCGCCTCACACCCCACCGCCGAGCTCAACCAGGAGACCCGCCACCTCCACGGCGCGCACCCGCGGCTCCTGGCCCCGCCTGGAGCCAAGCACCAACGGCCCGAGGCGAGGTACCTCCACATCCCCTTTCGCACCGCACCCGGCGACCGGCACCTCACCGACGACGAACGGGCCGGCGTCGCCCGCCGCGTCCTCCACGCCGCCCGCCACCTCGACACCCTCCCCACCGTCCTGACCCACGCGGACGAGCAGACGGCCACCGACCACATCCACGCCTTCGGCACCCTCTTCGACGCCGCAGCCGATGCCGTGCCCGTCCCGATCGCGCTGACCAGCTCTCCCGGCAGCACCAACGCCATCGGGCTGCGAGCACCGCGCCGCACACCGTCCAGGAGAGGGTCCCGCCGCCTACGGCAACGGCCTCCGAAGAGCCCGAGGCCGCGCGCTCGGGTAACGCGACCGTCATCGCGGCGTTCGCCGGCAGGACTCAGCGCCGGGTTCGGGTGGTGACTGTGGCGAAGGCCGCGACCAGTGCGTTGGCGTGGCCGTGGCCCAGGCCGTGCTCGGCCTTGAGCCAAGCGACGAGTTCCATGTGCTTGGTCAGCGGTGACGCGCGAACGATGTCGCGCCACTCCTCTATCGGTCGGCCGTACTTCTTCTCGATCGCGGGGAAGTAGCTGGCGGGGCCTTTGGCCGGTGTGGTCACGGGGGAGGTCTCCTGTCGGTCGGCGGTGGTCATCGTGCGGTGCCGCGGGCGGCGGAGCAGGGGCGCTGCTGCCGCGCGGGGAAGGCCAGGCGGGTGGCGACGGCGCTGAGGCCGAGCAGGCCGAGCCCTGCTCCGGCGGTGAAGGCCGCCGCGGTCACGGCGGAGGCCGCGAAGCCCGCCAGGACCCCGGCCGGCAGGAGGCGAGCGACGAGCGCCCAGCCGCGCTGTCGGTGTGCGGCGAAGTGCCGGGCGAGCACGAGGAACGCCGCGCACAGCGCGAGATAGCCGACCGAGCCGGCCAGCATGTGAATGGCGCCGTGTCCACTCAGCGAGGTGGCCCTGCCCTCCGGGGTACCGGCGGGAAACCCGGCCCCCGGGTCGGCGCGGAAGACCCCGGCGAGCAGGAAGGAGACGCCGAACGCACCGAGCAGCCGGGGCACCCAGGTGCCGCCCGGAGCGTCGCGTAGCGCCTGGCGCGTCGCCACTGCACCGCCGATGACCAGCAGGCCGGTGAGGAGGAAGGCGGTGACCTGGATCCAGCCGAGGGGGCCGAGGCTGAGCTGGCTGAGGGCGTTGCGGGTGAAGTCGAACCCGTCCCGGGTCAGTCCCTGGGTCAGGCCCGCCGCGAGGAAGAGCGGGCCTGCCGCGACGCCGGCGGCGGACGCGAGCCGGGGCACCGGGCGGGCCGGGGGCACGTCGAGAGCGGCCGGGGGCACGTCGCGAGTGGCGGAGGGCATGTCGCGAGTGGCCGGGGGGTCGAGCGTCTGGGACATGAGAGGTCCTTCCTGGTCATGGCTGTGGAGGGCGGCCAGTCGGGTCCACTCGCCGCCGAACGCGACGTTAGCTTGTCTTTTGCAAGTACACTTTGTCAATCGCATCATGGGTTAGGATTTGCACCATGGCGACTCGGGAGTACAAGCAGTTCTGCGGCCTCGCCCGCGCGATGGAGATGGTCGGCGAGCGGTGGTCGATGCTGATCGTCCGCGACCTGCTCAACGGACCCCGGCGCTACACGGACCTGCGCAGGGGACTGCCCGCCATCCCCACCAACATCCTCTCGACGCGTCTGAAGCAGCTCGAAGAGGCGGGACTGGCCACCCGGCGCGCGGTGTCGCACCCCGAGCGCGCGGTCGTCTACGAGCTCACCGACTACGGGCGGGACCTTGAGCCGGCGCTCGTCGCGCTGGGCCGCTGGGGTGCCCGGACGATGACCGAGCCCCGCCCGGGCGAAGCCATCACCGCCGAATCGGTGGCCATGTCGTTCCGTACCACCTTCCGACCCGAACGGGCCCGGGGCGCCACCGTCGGCTTCGAGGTCCGCATGGGCGGGTTCACCATCAGCGCGCAGATCACCGACGGTGCGCTCACCGTCGGCATCGGCACGCATCCCGCGCCCGACCTCGTCGTCGAGCGTCTGTCCGGCCACCCGGTCCGCGAGCTGATGAGCGGCAGCAGGACCGCCGACGAGGTCCTCGCCGACGGCAGCGTGCGCGTGGACGGCGATCCCGCTCTCCTCGGCCGGTTCGCCGAGATGTTCCGCTTCTGATCAACGCTCCTTCCGAGGACGCCGGAAGAAGAGCTCGCTCTCCGGCGCGCTGAGAACGGCACACGGACGGGGTCGGCAACGTCAGCCCGCCGCGCCCACGGACTGGGCCAGCGACTGGCTGTGTCTCGACGGCCCGCCCGCGAGACCAAGCGTGGGTGGCTGATCAGGTGAGGCCCGCGACGCCGCGACGGGCGGCGCCGCGGGGTGGGCGGGTGTCCGTGTCGACGGACGGCCTGCCCGCCGCCGACCGGTTCGACTGGTGGGGGCGGTTGATGCGGGAGGAGGTCATGGGGGTGACGATGACCAGCGAACGTCCCGCGCGCTTCCGTGCCGGACTCGAGAGCATCGACCTCCCGACCGTTGGAGGCCACCTTCCGCGGCGATGGCCGCCCGGTCCGGGTGGGGATGATCCGCCTGCCCAGGGCGCTGCTGCCGTTTCCCTTCGACGCGCTGGACCGGCTGCTGGCCGAGCGCCTGCCCGTTCAAACCGGGTCGGGCGCGCTGCTGGCCCAGTACCTGTCCGGACTCCTGAAGCGCGCGTCGGAGTACGGACCGGCCGAGCTGGTCGGGCTGGGTACCGTCGCGGTCGACCTGGCGGTGACGCTCCTCGCCGGACGGCTGGACACCGCCCATGTCGTCCCGCCGGAGAGCCGCAGGCAGGCACTGCTGGCCAGGATCGACGCCTTCATCGAGCGCAACCTTCACGACGCCGACCTGCGCCCGGCCGACATCGCCGCACACCACCACATCTCCGTGCGCACGCTGCACGAACTGTTCCGGGAAAGGCCGGAGACGGTCGGTGCGACGATCCGCCGTCGCCGGTTGGAACACTGCCGGTCCGACCTCGCGGATCCGCGGCTGCGGCACAGGACGATCGGGGAGATCGCGCTGGGGTGGGGGTTCCGCCACCCGTCGGACTTCAGCCGGGCCTTCCGCGCCGCCTACGGCGTGCCGCCCGGAGGATTCCGGCAGGCGGCACAGGCGGCACAGGCGGCACAGGCGGCGCAAGCCACGCAAGCGGCACAGGCGGCACAGGCGGCACAGGCGGCACTGCGCGGTGCGCCGAACGCGCAACGGGTGCGCTGAGCGACAAGTAACACCGCACGCGTAGCTGATTCCCCGCCGACGGAGCGGTGCCACGATGCGAGGGAACGGGGAGCGGGAGCGGGGAGCGGGAGAACGGCGCCTGGCGTCGTACGCAGCCCCTTCTCCTCCCGTCTCGTCCCGTCCCGTCGCGGTCGTCGACATCCGAGGTTCTCTGGAGGGGCGCATGGAAATTGGGACGACACTGGTGGTGGTCGCGGCCGCGCTGTACCTCCTCCCGACGTTCGTCGCGTTCGGCCGGGGTGTTCGGAACGCAGGTTCGGTACTGGTCGTGAACCTGTTCCTGGGGTGGACGCTCGTGGGCTGGGTGGTGGCCCTCGCGATGGCCGCGCGGTCATCCGACGGTCGCCCGCGATCGATGCGCTGACGGTGACCGAGAAGGGCACCCCGGCTGCTGCGCGGTCTCGAGCGGTCACTTCGCGGCCGATTCCCGCTTCACGACTCAGGGGCCGGCAGGATCAACGACGATCTCGACGCCGGAGCGGCCCGGTCGAGGCCGCGGCCAACGCCCGCCACCGCGCCCGGCTACCCCCCGTTGACCGAGGGGGGACGTGGCCTCTCCCGTCGGTCACCACCGCTCGGCGCGTCCGACCTACGCCATGGACGGGAACCGCAGCTCAGGCCGCACTGCCCGCCCGTGCGCCCGCGGTGGTGCTCGCTGTCAGGGGCCGTACGGAACGGCGGACGCGCACGGCCGCCGTCAACGGAGGCTCGCAGGCGCATACTGGTCGCAATGAAGAAGCCAGTCGCGCCGAAGCGCCGCCACTTGCCCACCAGCCCCTTCAAGACCCCGGTGACGCCACCCCCCGAGCAGTTCGCGGTGGGCGACCAGGTGACACACGACATGTACGGTCTCGGCCGAGTGATCGGCATCGAGGATGACGTCGCGGCTCTCGTCGACTTCGGCTCGGTGCGAGAGCGGATCCCGAGCCCCTACACCAAGATGAGCAAGCTGTAGGACGGCGGTGCCCGGTCACGGCGGCCGGGCTCCCCTCATGCCTCATGGCTCTGTGACGGTCGAGAGGACTCTCGTCAACCAGCGCTCAGCCCTCACCGGGCTGTCACGAGGGCCCCGACCAGGATCGTGGTCGGGGCCCTCGTCGTCTCCGCCTCAGCTTCCGTCCCGGCTGTCCGTCTCAGCTGTCCGTCGGAGTCCGGCGCCACGTGGGTGGTGGGCCGCCGCGCCTCGCGGAGGCGGCGTGACCCTCGTCACGGGCTGGGCGGGGTCAGAGGTTGAACTCGGCTTCCAGGTCAGCCAGTTCGAGGCCCATGCCCTCCAGGCTCTCGAACTTGGTGAACTCCTCGGTCCGGTCGTCCCACTCGATCGACAGGGTGTCGTCGCTGGTGAGGGTGAACGTGGTGTTCGCCACGCTGCCGTCGGAGCAGGTGAGGAGCACCGGCTCCCAGTCAAGGCTGCCCTGGAGCCCGGTCGGGCTGGTGCAGGTGGTGCCCGTCGCCTGGTCCCCCCACAGGACGGCGTTCTCCGTCGTGTAGACCTCCAGGTCACCGGAGGTCCACAGGGCGTACCAGGCGCCGCCGCCACCGCCACCACCGCCGCCACCGGCCTCGGCCTCGGCCTCGGCACCTTCACCAATACCGCCGGTGGTCTCCAGCTCCAGGTCGGACAGTTCGCCCGCGCCGTTGCCGCCGGTGAGGCCACCGGTGGGCGGGCCGCCGTCGCCGTCGTCGCTGCAGCCGGCGAGGAGCAGAGTGGCCGCAATCGCCGCTGCCGGGGCGATGAGTCGCATACGCGTGTGCACTGGTTGTTCCTTGTTGTTGGTTTGACGAGATGGGTGATCGGGGCGGGACCCAGGCTCAGTTAGCGGGAGCCGGGGTCGCCGACGCAGACGACGTGGGACACGCCGGGGCGGAGTACGGGCCGGGCCAGTACCGTGCGGGTGGTCGGGCCGCAGGTGCGGTCGGGCCCGGTGCCTCGTCTCTCCTGAGCGTCCTCAAGGGGCGTCAAGGACGGCCTCGGTCAGCGGGTCGGTCTCCCCCGCCGGTGGCCGGCTCGTCTGCGCACTCGCAGTTCTCCACCGCACGCTGGCCGCACCAAGGCAGGCCACTCGCACGGCCGTGGCCGTGCCGGTGACGAGAAGCTGCGCATGATTCCCCCTGGTAACGCCACGTTCCCCCTGTGGCACGTGGCGTTGGAACCATCCTCGTGAGCACGCTTTCCTCTGGCTTTCACGGGACGCACGTCGCGCGTCGCACGTCGCGCGTCGCACGTCGTCGTCCCGGCTCGGAAGTCCTGTCCCTGACGTCCGCGGCGACCTGCCGTGATCACCCGGCTCGATCCGGACCCTCACGGCGGGGCGCGGAAGGTCGGCGTGTGGTCCGTCACCGTGGTGCCGTCCAGGACTGCCGGCGTCGGCGGCTCCCGGCGGCCCGCACGGGTCTTCGTGGCCGCCGGCCTTCTCGCAACGCCCCGAGCCTCCGTGAGTCACGGATCACGGGATCACGGGATCACGGGCTGCGATACGTGCGTTTCCACTGCTGGCGGTGTCGTCGGTCACCCTTGCCCCCTGCCGTTGAGGGACAGCAACGCGGTCAGCGGCGTGCCGGTGTTCCGCCGGCCCAGCAGGTCCCGGTGGACGGCCAGGCCGTCGTTCTGGACGACCGTCCCCAGGAGGTACGGCCAGATCGTCGACCACGAGGCGGCGGCGACGCTGACCAGCAGGATCCCACCGCCGACCGCCCAGTTCCCTCGCCCTCCCCACCCCCTGCGAGCCGACGTGCGGCGCTCGCGCTGCGTGGCCTTCGCGTCCCCCTCCGTCACCGTGTCCGAGCACGAGCGGGCACCCCCTCACGCCTTGCACAGAACGCGCCGCCTGGCGTCAGGGAGGAGAGGACACGCCTCCGCGAGAGCTGAACGCCGGCGGGGGCGCCGGGTTCGGTGGTACGTCCCGGACATCGGCTCCGGGACGTACCACCTACGAGAGGCCGTCCCCGGCGCCGCCAACGCCCGACGCGGCGTGGCCGGCGGAGGGGGCGGAGGAGGCGGAGGCGCGGCGGCCGCCTCGACGGGCGGAGGCCCGGCCCTCCTTCCGGGTGGTAGCGCCGCCTGTCGCCGCCCTGGCTCCGCCACCGTTGCGGAGTCGGCGGCCGGCTCGCCTGCCGGGCTTGGCGCCGGGCTTCCGGTCCGGGCGGGACGCCGTCGGCGTCGCCGGCCGGGGGGCTTCGATGACGACGGCGACACCGGAGGGCTCACGGGCGCCGGTGAGGGTGGCGAGGTCCGCGTCTCGCGAGGTGACGCGGGCCGTCCGGGGGCTGATGCCCGCGTCCGACATGAGCCGGGTGATGTCCCGTTTCTGGGCGGGCAGGACCAGGGTGACCACGCTGCCGGAGCCGCCGGCGCGGGCCGTGCGGCCACCCCGGTGGAGGTAGTCCTTGTGGTCGGCGGGGGGATCGACGTTCACGACGAGGTCGAGGTCGTCGACGTGTATGCCCCGCGCCGCGACGTTCGTCGCCACCAGGGCGGTGACCTCGCCCTTCCTGAACTGTTCGAGGGTGCGGTTCCGCTGCGGCTGCGAGCGGCCTCCGTGCAGTGCCGCGGCGCGGACGCCGACGGCCAGGAGCCGCTTGGCGAGCCGGTCAGCGGACCTCTTGGTGTCGATGAAGAGGATGACCCGGCCGTCGCGGGCCGCGATGCGCGTGGTGACGGCCTTCTTCTCGGTCTCGTCCACGACGTGGAGGACGTGGTGATCCATGGTGGTCACCGCTCCCGCCGACGGGTCCACGGAGTGCACCACGGGGTCGGTCAGGAACCGCTGCACCAGGCGGTCGATGGTGCGGTCCAGGGTGGCCGAGAAGAGCATGTGCTGTCCGCCGGGCCGTACCTGCTGTATCAGCCGGGTGATCTGCGGCAGGAAGCCCATGTCGGTCATCTGGTCGGCTTCGTCCAGCACCGTGATGCGGACGTCGCCGAGCACGCAGTCCCCGCGTTCCACGAGGTCGTTGAGCCTGCCGGGAGTCGCCACCACCACCTCGGCGCCGCGCCGGAGCGCACCGGCCTGCTTGGTGATGGACAGCCCGCCGACCACGGTGGCCAGCCGGAGGCGCACGGCCGTCGCGTAGGGGGTCAGCGCGTCGGTCACCTGTTGGGCGAGCTCGCGGGTGGGCACCAGCACGAGGGCGAGGGGGGCCTTGGGCTCAGCGCGCTGTCCGGCCGTGCGGGTCAGGAGCGCCAGCCCGAACGCGAGGGTCTTGCCCGAGCCCGTACGTCCGCGTCCCAGCAGGTCGCGGCCGGCGAGCGAGTTGGGAAGGGTGGCTGCCTGGATGGGGAAAGGGCTGGTCACGCCCTGCGCGGTGAGGGTCTTCAGCAGCTCTTCGGGCATTCCGAGAGCGGCGAAGTCCTCGACGGCGGGAAGCGCGGGTGTCGTGCTTTTCGGCAGCCGGAACTCCTGCGGCGACGACGCGGAGGGTGGGGGTGACGGGGTGCGCGGGTTCGGCTTCTGGTGCCTGCGGGACGTGCGGGATGTACGGGACGTGCGGGGCATGCGGTTGTCTGCCTTCCTGTAAACCACACAAACCGGGGTCCGCACCATGACGGTGCGGACCCCGGTGAGCGGATACGCGTCCCTCGATCAGGCGGGGACGATGTTCTCCGCCTGCGGGCCCTTCTGGCCCTGCGTGACGTCGAAGGAGACCCGCTGGCCCTCCTGGAGCTCACGGAATCCCTGGGCCGCGATGTTCGAGTAGTGGGCGAAGACGTCGGGACCGCCGCCGTCCTGCTCGATGAAACCGAAACCCTTTTCGGAGTTGAACCACTTAACGGTTCCCTGTGCCATGACTTTCTCCTTCTGTAGGCAGAGGCCCCATCCGGAGATTACCGGGAACAAACTAAAGCGCCTGAAGGAGAAGCATTCCCGTCAGGCGCTCATAGATTCATGGGTACCACAACTGCGACACTTGAACTCTAGCACAGCCCGGCGGCCCGTGGTGGACCAACGGTGCGCGCCCGGCGTTCCTCACAGCCTCTCGATCACCGTCACGTTCCCGCCCGGCCGCCGCCGCGAGGGCCGGGCGGGCGGCATCGAGCCGTGCCGTACACCGACCGGGGCGCTCGCGGATGTTAGGTATGCCTTACCTTAGTGCGCGTGACAGTGACATCAGGGGACGCCGCCCCCGTCGCCTCCGCCGTCCCCGCCGCCCTCCGGGCCGACGAGGTGCGGGCCGGGTACCGGGGTGCGGTCGTGGTGGAGGACGCCTCGGTGCGGCTGAGGGCCGGGCGTGTGACCGCGCTCATCGGGCCCAACGGCAGCGGGAAGTCGACGCTGCTGCGCACCATGGCCGCGCTCCATCCCGCGATGGCGGGGAGGGTCACGGTCGACGGCGACCGCGCCGGCGACGGCACGGGCGGCGGCATGGGTGGTGGCACCTCCGTCCGTGACCTCGCCCCGCGCGAGCTCGCCCGCCGCGTCACCCTGCTGTCCCAGGCACGTCCGACGCCCGGTGGGGTGACCGTGCGGGAGGTCGTCGAGTACGGGCGGCATCCGCACCGGCCCCGGTGGGGGTCGGGGGACGCCGAGGGGCCCGAGGTGGTGCGGCGGGTCATGGAGATGACGGGGGTGACGGAGCTCGCGCTCCGGCCCGTGAACAGCCTGTCCGGTGGCCAGCTCCAGCGCGTCTGGCTCGCGAGCTGCCTCGCCCAGGACACCCCGGTGCTGCTGCTCGACGAGCCGACGACCTTTCTCGACCTGCGCTACCAGGTCGAACTGCTGGACATCGTCCGCGACCTCGCCGACCGCGACGGCATCGCGGTCGGCCTGGTGCTGCACGACCTCGACCAGGCCGCCGCGGTGGCGGACGACGTCGTGCTGCTCGTCGACGGTCGCGTCGCGGCCGCCGGGCCGCCCGCCACGGTGATGACCCCCGAGCTGCTCACCCGCGCCTACGGCATCGACGTCGACGTCAGCCGCCACCCCGTCTCCGGCCTCATCCACACCCGGGCCCGCGCGCGCCATCACGACCGCCTCGGCGCCCCGCTCCCGTAACCACCGCACACGCACACGCACACGCCGCCGCCAACGCGCCCGCGAAGGAACGAACACCCATGAGCTCCATCAGACAGACAGCCGCGTCCGCTCTCGCCGCCCTCGCCCTCGCGGGCGCGCTGGCCGCGTGTGGCACCACGGAGGACCCCGCCGAGGAGGAGACCCCCGAGGGGTCCGGGGGCGCCGAGCCCATCACCCTCACGGACGCCCGTGACCGGGAGGTCACGTTGGACGGCCCGGCCGTGCGGGTGGCCGCCACGGAGTGGAACGTCGTCGAGTACCTGATCTCGCTCGGGGTCCAGCCCGTCGGCGTCTCCGACATCGAGGGCTTCGAGACGTGGAACAACTCCGTCGAGCTCGACGACGCGGCCACGGACATCGGCACGCGGGGCGAGCCCAGCCTCGACACGCTCGCGACGCTGGACCTCGACGCGGTCTTCGTCACCGACCAGCTCGTGGAGGGCGCGGTCGAGCAGATCGAGGAGAACGTCCCGGTCATCGTCGTCCCCGGCGGCGACGCGGAGGACCCGATCGGCCAGATGTTCGCGAACATCGACCTCGTCGCCCAGGCGACCGGGACCGAGGACGCGGCCGTGGAGCTGCGTGAGGAGTTCGACGGCGCCGTGGCCGACGGCCGTGCCGCGCTCGCGGAGGCCGGCGCCGAGGGCGCGACCGTGGCGTTCAGCGACGCGTACCAGGCCGGCGAGACCGTCTCGATCCGGCCGTTCGGCGAGGGCTCCCTGATCGGCGGCGTCCTCGGCGAGCTCGGCCTCGTCAACGCCTGGAGCGGGGTCGCGGGGCTGGAGTTCGACCCGGTCTACGGGCTCGGCCAGACGGACGTGGAGGGGCTGTCGGCCCTGCCCGGGGACAGCGCGTTCTGGTACATCGCCAACGCGAGCGAGACCGACGTCTTCGGGGAGACGCTCGCCGACAACTCCGTCTGGACGTCGCTGCCGTTCGCCGCGGACGCCGTCCGGCTCCCCGACTCCATCTGGATGTTCGGCGGCCCCGCCTCGATGGCCCAGTTCATCGACGCGGCGGTCGACGCGGCGGCGCACACCGAGAGCTGAACCGGTGACGACGACGGGGACGGCCGGCGCGAGGGACACGGCCGGCGCGACGGGGACGGTCAGCATCGCGGGCGCGGCCGGAACGAGCGGCGCGGCCGGCGCGACGGGCACGGCCGCCGCGGCCGGCGCCGCCGACGCCCGGCCGTCGGGCGGGCGGCTGCTCGCGCTGACCGGCGCCCTGCTGCTCGCCGCCGTGGTGCTGTCGGCGCTCCACCTGGTGCAGGGCACCGCCACCGTTGGCCTCGGCGACCTCCTCTCGTGGGTCCTGGGCCGCGACTCCGGGCTGGAGACCGCCGTCGTCGTCGAGTCGCGCGTGCCCCGTCTGGCGGCGGGGCTCGCGGTCGGTGTCGCCCTCGGCGCCGCCGGCTGCGCCCTCCAGTCGATCTCCCGCAACCCGGTGGCCTCCCCGGACATCCTCGCGGTCAACGGCGGCGCGCACCTCGCGCTCGTCGTCGCCGCCGCGACGGGCCTCAGCCTGCCGTTCGTCGGCGACATCACCCTCGCGTTCGTGGGCGGCCTCCTGGCCTCGCTCCTCGTCGTCGCGCTGACCGGCGGCGAGTACGGCACGGTGCGGCTGGTGCTCGGCGGCACCGCGGTCTCCCTCGCCCTGACCTCCCTGACGACGTCGCTGCTCATCCTCTTCCCCGAGGAGGGGACGGGCCTGTACGCGTGGGCCTCGGGCTCGCTGAGCCAGAACGGCCTGGGCACCGTGCGGGTCGTCGCGCCGATCCTCCTCGCCGGGGTGGCGCTCCTGCTGCTGTACGGCCGGCGGCTCGACGTGATGATGCTCGGCGACGACGAGGCCCGTTCGCTCGGTATCCCCGTGCGGCGCACCCAGCTCGGGGTGCTCCTGGTGGCCGTCGTGATGTCCGCCGCCGCGGTCGCCGCCACGGGGCCGATCGGCTTCGTGGGCCTGGCCGCGCCGGCGCTCGCCCGTCTCCTCGTGCCCCACGTGCCGGGGCTGCACCGGCACCGGGCGCTCGTTCCGGTCTCGGCGCTGACGGGCGTGGTCGTGATCCTGGGCGCGGACGTCCTGTTGCGCGCCGTCATGGGGGCGCAGAGCGCCGTCCGGGTGCCGACCGGGGTCGTCACCTCCGTGCTCGGCGGCCTGCTCATGGTCGCGCTCGCGCTGCGGCTGCGCGCCACCCCGATCGGCGGGGCGGTGCCGACGCTGGAGGTCTCGGGGACGGGCACCCGTCACCGGGCGGCGCTGGTCGCCGCGCTGGCCACGGGGCTGTTCGGCCTCGTGGTCGTGGCCGCGCTCGTCGGCGACCGGACGTTCCTCGTCGGCGACCTCGCGCTGTGGGTGCGCGGCGAGGCGGGCCCCCTGGTCAGCACCGTGATGAGCACCCGGGTCCCGCGGCTGGCCGCCGCGCTGCTGGCCGGCGTGGCGCTCGCCGTGGCGGGCACCACGATCCAGGCCGTCACCCGCAACCCCCTGGCCGACCCGAGCATCATCGGCGTCAGCGGCGGCGCCTCGCTCGGCGCCGTGCTGGTGGTGACGTTCACCCCGCTCGCCGGCTTCTGGGCGGTCACCGGGAGCGCGGGGGCGGGCGCGGCGGTCACCGCCGCCGTCGTCTTCGCGCTGTCGGCGCGCGGTGGCTTCTCCTCCGACCGGCTCGTCCTCGTGGGCGTCGGCGTGTCGTTCATGACGACGGCCCTGGTGACGATGCTGATCGTCGCCACCGACCCGTTCAGCGCGGCCAAGGCGCTGACCTGGCTGTCGGGCTCGACCTACGGGCGGTCGTTCGAGCACCTGGTGCCGCTCGGCCTCGTCTGCCTCCTCGTCGTGCCCGTCGCCTGGGCCGGCCACCGGTACCTGGACCTCGTCTCGCTCAACGACGACACCCCACGGGTCCTGGGCCTCAACCTGCCGCTGGCCCGCTTCGTCCTCCTCGGCTGCGGCGTGGTGTTGACGGGAACGGCCGTCGCCGCGATCGGCGCCATCGGCTTCGTCGGGCTCGTCGCGCCGCACGCCGCGCGGACGTTGCTCGGTCGGCGCCACCGGTGGGTGGTTCCCGTCGCGGCGCTGCTCGGCGCCGCGCTCGTCGTCGTGGCGGACCTCCTCGGGCGGACCGTCATCGCCCCGGAGCAGCTGCCCGCCGGGCTGCTCACGGCCGTCATCGGCACCCCGTACTTCCTCTGGCTGCTGCGCCGCACGCACAGCCGCGCGTAGGGCGCCGCCTCAGGGGAGGGCCCGCCGTCCGGGGACGTCGCGGGCGGCCATCCAGACGGTGAGGTCCCGGGCGATGTCGTTGACGCTGGCCGAGGTGGTGACCTCGTGCTCGTCGCGGCTGGTGTCGCGGCGGACGACCTCGTATCCGCCCTGGTCCCGCAGCACGGTCACGGAGGCGGACCAGACGGGGTCCTCCCCGTCGGGCCGGATCACCAGGAACGTGTTGTCGGCGCCGTCGAGGTCGCTGATCATCATGAACAGCGCGTCCTCGGACGGGTCGTCGACACGGTCGCCGTTCTCGCTGTCGGCGCCGTAGTAGCGGGCTCCCACCGGGCGCGCCTCCCTCCGCTCGTCCCACCGTGGTGGCGGTCAGCATCGCACGCGCTGGTGCGGTGCCCCTCGGGCGCGGCGTCCCTCGGGCGCGGCGGCCGGTGACCGGATGTCGCCCACGTCAACAGGTCCGCGACACGGACGCGTTGACGTCGCGACGCGCCACACGGCCCCGCGCGCCGCGTTGCCCCCTTCCCGCGCTGGTCCGCGCTGCCCCGCACTGATTCTCGTCAGACCTCTTGCCGCAGGTGAGAGGTCATGCCACTGTGGCCGGCGACAAAGTCGAATCGCCTTCTACATTGCAGAACGAGGACCATGAGCGCAGAGCAGAAGCCCGAACCCCCACAGGGCGGAGCCGTCAAGAGCCCGATCCAGACCATCGACCGGGTGGCGGCGCTGCTGGAGGCGGTGGCGAACGCGGGCCCGGCCGGGATCGGGCTGTCCCAGGTGACCGACGCGGTCGGGCTGCGGGCGACGACCGGCCGCACGCTGCTCTCCGCGTTGGTGATGCACGGGCTCGTCGCGCAGATCGAGACCACCCGCCGGTACGTGCTCGGCCCGCGCTTCTTCGAGCTGAACCGCACCTACACGCTCCACAACGACCTCGGCGCCGTCGCCGCCCCGGTGATGCGCGACCTGTGGGAGGCCACGAGCGAGACGGTGCAGCTGGCCACGCTCCAGCACGGCCGTCGGGTCGACGTGAGCGTGCTCGTCAGCCCGCAGCTGCTCAACATCAACCCCACCGCGATGCGCTCGGCCCCCGAGCCGGTCGAGCCGCTCATCCACACGGCGGCGGGCAAGGTGCTGCTCGCCGGGCTCCCGGACGCCGAACGCGACCGGCTGCTGGCCTCCGGCCGCACCACGTTCGACCGGGCGCGGGTGCTGCGCGAACTCGCGACGGTGTCCGAGACGGGGTTCGCGACCAACCACGAGGAGGACATCACCGGCGTCTGCGGGATCGCCGCGCCCGTGCGCGACCACACCGGGCGGGTCGTCGCGGCGCTGTGCGTCGGGTACCCGTCGGTCCGCCGCACCCCGGAGTACGAGGAGCGGCTGCGCGCGGCGACGACCGCCGCAGCCGCGGCGCTGTCGGGCCTGCTCGGCGCGCCGGAGGAGGGCCCGGAGGACCCGGCCGGCCCGGCGGACCAGGCCGGCCCGGAGGACCGGGGTCGTCGTGCGTGAGGAACTCGACGTGCTGGTCGTCGGCGGCGGCCCCGCCGGGATCTGCGCGGCGATCCAGTCCGCGTCGCTGGGCGCACGCACCGGCCTGGTGGAGAAGAACGGCGCGCTGGGCGGCACCACGACCGTCGCCGGAGTGGCGCTGCCCGGCCTCTTCCACGCCTGGGGCCACCAGGTCATCGCCGGAATCGGCTGGCGGCTGGTGCGCGAGGCGGCCGAGACGGCGGGGATGCCGCTGCCCGACTTCTCCCGCTGGGACCTGCCGCACTACCGCCTGCAGGTGCCGGTCAGCGCCCCCGTGTACGCCGCGATCGTCGACCGGGAGCTCCTGGCGTCCGGCGCCGAGCTGCTGCTGCACACCATGGTCGCCGAGGTGACCTGGACCGGGTCGCGGTGGCGGGTGGCGCTGTGCGGCAAGGAGGGGCTGCACGAGGTCACCGCCACCCGCCTGGTGGACTGCACGGGCGACGCCGACGTCGTCGGGCTGGCCGGGCTGCCCCGGATCAGCGCGCGGCACAAGCAGCCCGGCACCCTGATGGTCCGGTTCGGCGGCTACGACCACCGCACGCTCGACGGGATCGACCTGGCCGCGCTCGACCGGGCCTACGACGCCGCGCTCGCCGACGGGACGCTGCGCGTCCAGGACTTCCAGACCAGCGCCCGCCCGCTGCGCAAGCTGCTGCGCAACCGCGGCGAGAACGCCCTCCACATCACCGGCGTCGACGGCGGCACCAGCCGCGGGCGCACCGACGCCGAACTGGCGGGCCGCCGCGCGATGCTGCGGATCTTCCGCTTCCTGAAGGCGCAGCCGGGACTCGAGGGCCTGTCCATCGAGTCGTGGGCCGTCGAGACCGGCATCCGCGAGACGCACACCATCGACGGGATCGCGCGCGTCACCGTCGAGGACTACCGCGGTGGCCGGGTGTGGGACGACGCCGTCTCGTACAGCTTCTACCCCATCGACGTCCACCGCTCCGACGGCGACGGCATCGCCATCTCGCCGCTGGACCACGGCGTGGTGCCGACCATTCCCCGTGGCGCCATGGTGCCCAAGGGCTCACCCGGCTCGCTGCTGGTCGCCGGCCGCTCGGTCTCCGGCGACCGCGAGGCGAACTCCGCCTACCGGGTGCAGGCCTCGTGCATGGCGATGGGGCAGGCCGCGGGGACCGTGGCCGCCCTGTCGGTCCGCGACGGGACGGCCGTCGAGGACGTTCCCGTCCCCGCGATCCACCGCACGCTGCGCGCCACCGGCGCCATCGTCCCCGGTGACGTCGCCATCCCACCGCTCGCCGCCGGGCCGGAACCCGGGCGGCGTACCGCAGACACCCCGGCGCCCCGCCGGTGAAGGAGGAACCATGAGACGCAACGACGTCGTTCGTCGACGACGCGCCCGGACCGCCAGGACCGCGCTCGCGGGCGGCCTGATCGGCGCCCTCGCCCTGTCCGGCTGCGGCTTCGCCAACACCGGCGACGGCGGCGGCGGTGACGACGCCCCGAAGCTGACGACGTACACCAGCCCCGAGCAGAACACCGGCTTGGAGGAGCTGTACGCCGCCTACGAGGAGGGCGAGGGCGTCAGCATCGACGCCTCCTTCGCCGCCGTCGAGGAGCTCAACCAGCAGCTGCGCGTCCAGCTGACCTCCGGCACCGCGGCCGACCTCATCCGCGTCTCCCCCGGGTACTCCAGCCCCGTCTCGGCCGGCGTCCTGGGCGACGCCGACGAGCTGGTCGACCTGTCCGACGCGTCGTGGGCGAGCCGGCTCGACGACAGCTCCTCGACGCTGGCCCGCTCCGGAGACCGCACCGTCGCCTTCCCCGTCGGCCGCAACGCGATCGTCATGGCCTACAACACGGAGGTCTTCGAGGAGCTGTCCCTGGAGGTCCCCACCACCTTCAGCGAACTACTCGCCGTCTCCCAGGAGCTGGAGGACGCCGGAAAGACCCCGATCGCCACCGGGCTGACCGGCGGCGTCTACCTCCAGTTCTACGTCTACGCCCTCGCCGGCACCCTCGTCTACGGCGAGCAGCCCGACCTCGACGCGCGGATGCGCGAGGGGAGCACGAGCTTCGCCGAGGAGGCGGCCTGGACCGAGGTCTTCGACAAGCTGACACAGCTCAGCGCGTACTTCACCCCCGACGCCCTCGGCGTGCCGCCCGAGCAGGCGTTGCAGTCGCTGGCCCGGGGCGACGCCGGCATGTCCCTGATCGTGTCCGCCGCCCTGCCCCAACTCGCCGACTACGCGCCCGGCGGCGCCGACACCTTCGACGTGTTCGCGATGCCCGCCAACGACGACCCCGCCTCGACGCTGGTCCCCACCGCCCCCGACTTCCTCGCGGTCAACGCCGCCTCCCCCCGGGTGGACGAGGCCAGGGCGTTCCTCGACTTCCTCGCCGAGCCGGAGAACGTGCGGCGGTACGCGACGGCCCTGAACGTGCTGCCCGGCACGGGCGAGGTCGCCGACGCCGGGGACTCGCCGCTGGCCTCGGTGCTCCCGATGATCGACTCCGGCCAGACGGCGCCGTACGCCAACTACCTGTGGCCCAACGGCGACACCCAGCAGGAGCTGCTCCAGTCCGGACAGCAGCTGCTCTCCGGGGACATCGACGTCCCCACCCTGCTGGACCGGCTCGACGAGCAGTACGCGAAGGGCACGCCGTGACCACGTCCGCCCTGAGCAAGGCGCCGCGCGCCCGGCCCGCGCCGGCGCCGGCGGGGCCAGGGCGCCGCCGGACGGGGCGGCGGCGCGGCGCGCCCTACGCCTTCCTCGTGCCGGCCCTGCTGGTCTACGGCGTCGTGATGCTCTACCCGACGCTCGCGGGCGGGCTGTACGCCTTCACCGACTGGAACGGGGGCGCCGGGGGCACGGAGTTCGTCGGTCTCGACAACTTCTCCCGCCTGCTGTCCACGGAGTCCGCGCGCGCGGCGCTGACGAACACGCTGCTGATCGCGGCGGCCTGCACCGTCGTGCAGACCGCGGTCGGGCTCGCCCTGGCGTTGGCGCTCCACACCCGGCTGCGCAGCCGCAACGTGCTGCGCACGCTGTTCTTCGCCTCGGCGCTGCTGCCGCCGGTGATCATCGGCTTCCTGTGGCAGTACCTGCTGACCCCGACCGGGCCGCTGAACACCGCCCTGTCGAACGCGGGCCTCGGCGCCCTGACGCAGAACTGGCTCGGGGACGACTCGATCGCGCTCTGGGCGGTGATCGGCGTGATCATCTGGCAGAACGCCGGCATGTCCATGGTGATCTACCTCGCCGGGCTCCAGGGCATCCCGCAGGAGGTCCACGAGGCCGCCGCCATCGACGGCGCGGGCGCCTGGCAGCGCTTCCGCTCCGTCACCCTGCCGCTGCTGCTGCCGGCGACGACGATCGTGCTGTCGCTGACGCTCATCGGCAGCCTCAAGCTGTTCGACCAGGTCTTCGCGATGACCGGCGGCGGCCCCGGCTACGCGACCGAGACGCTGTCGGTGGTCATGTACAAGGAGGCGTTCGTCTCCGGCGAGTTCGGGTACAGCGCGGCGATCGCCCTCGTGCTGACCATGATCGTCTTCGCCTTCGCCATGGTCCAGCTCACGGCGCTGCGCCGGTTCGAGGTGGAGTCGTGAGGCCGGGCCGGGCGCGGGCGGCGCGCGGGGTGCTCGGCGAGCTGGGCATGATCGCCGTCGGCGTGCTGTTCGCGTTCCCCTTCTACGTCTTCGTCAGCATCTCGATGAAGACGCCGGCCGAGGTGGCGGACGACCCGCTGGGCCCGCCGTCCGGGCTGCACCTGGACAACTACACCACCGCGTGGCGCGAGGCGCGGCTCGGCCAGGCGCTGTTCAACTCCACCGTCGTCGCCGTCATCAGCGTCGCGCTGCTCGTCGCCCTCGGCTCGCTGGCCGCCTACACCATCGCCCGCCGCGCCACGCGGCTCTCCTACGCGACGTACGTCCTCTTCCTGCTCGGCATCATGGTCCCCCTCCAGCTGGGCATGGTGCCGCTGTACCAGCTGATGCGGGACCTGAACCTGCTCCAGACCTACACCTCGCTGATCATCTTCAACGTCGGCAGCCTGCTGCCGATGACGGTCTTCCTCTACGCGGGCTTCACCCGGGCGCTGCCGCGCGCCTACGAGGAGTCGGCCTACGTCGACGGGGCGGGCACGCTGCGGACCTTCGTCGGGATCGTCTTCCCGCTGCTGCGCCCGGTCACGGGCACGGTGGTGATCATCTCGGGGATCAACGTGTGGAACGAGTTCCTGACGCCGCTGCTCTACGTCGGCGGCAGCGCCCAGCAGACGCTCCCGGTGGCGATCTTCGCCTTCCGGGGCGAGTTCGCCACCGACTGGGGCGTGATCTTCGCCGGCATGGTCCTCGCGATCCTCCCGATCCTCCTCGTCTACTTCCTCCTCCAGAAGTCGATCATCAAGGGCTTCGCCTCCGGGCTGAAGGGCTGAAAGGACACCGACCCCGATGACCCACCACACCCCTGCCACGACCACCACCCGGCTCTCCCGAAGAACCCTGCTGCTCGGCGCGGGCGCCGGCGCCCTCCTCGGCGGCACCGGCCTTTGCACCGGCCTCACCGCCGCGACGGCCGGCGCCGCCACCCCCGCCGGCCGTGCCGGCGGCGCGGCCACGGCCTCGGCCTCGGCCGCGCTGCCGCTCCTCGCGCCGCTGCCGGACGGCGCCCCCGACCGCGCCCTGTTCTCCCACCCGGAGCAGCGGCTGGCCGCCTACCTGGTCACGCTCGCCCCGATGGTCAACGAGATCGTCGACGACGACCCGGCGCGGCGCGGCTGGATGGCGGGCGGCTGGTGGCGCACGCCCGCCGAGCCGTTCAACGCCCGCGTCCAGGAGCACGTCCACACCCTGAGCTGGTTCGCCACCACCGAGCGGCCGTGGAACCCCTACCACCGCGACCCCGCGCTGCTGGCCCGGCTCGACGCCGCGATCGGCCACTACCTCTCCCTCCAGCACGACGACGGCTCCTGGCCGGAGTACGAGCCGACGGAGCGCTCCCGCGCCGCGACCGCGTTCGCCCTCGGCTACCTCTCCAAGACCCTCCAGCGCCTCAGGTCGGCCGAGGTGCTGGCCGAGACCCGGCCGGCGATCAGCGCCGCGCTGCACCGGGCGATGACCTGGTTCCTCGACCCGGGCAACACCGGCGTGTGGCAGCCAGGGCCGATCGAGTTCGTCAACCAGCCGATGGCCGGGCTCGCCGGCGCGACGCTCGCCCTGCACCTGGACCCGGACCCGGCGCTGCACGCGCGGCTGCTGGAGCGGATCGCCGACATCGCCGCGCGGGGGCAGAGCCCCGCCGGCTACTTCTACGAGCCGCGCGGCATGGACATCGCCTACAACCTGAACGTCACGCTCTCGGAGGTCGTCGAGATCCTCGACCACGTCGACGCCCCCGAACTCGTCGCCATGGTCGAGCGCTTCGCGGACTGGCTCGGCTACAACCTGGTCCGCGAGCCGGACGGGGCCGGCTACGTCGCCAACACGGCCGGCTCCGCCCGCACCCCGATGTACGTCCTGGACGACGTCACCCCCGAGCCGCAGCAGCGCGACCTCGGCGCGTGGTTCACCCCGCTCGTCCCCGCGATGAGCGCCTTCTACCCCACCGCCGAGGACCGCGCCGCCCAGCGCGAGGCGTGGGCCGCCGAGACCGGCCCCGTCCCGGCGCAGGAACGCGGGGCGACCAACCCGCGCATCGTCGTCAACATCCCCTACGGCGAGGCGTACCCGAGCGCGGCGGCGAAGGCGGCGGCGATCGCGGCGCTGCCCTACCTGGCCACGGACCGCCTCACCGAGCTGCGCCGGGACCCGGGCGGCGAGGACCACCTGTTCGTCCGCCGGCCCGGCTACTACACGATGGCGCACTACGGCCCGAACGCGACGAGCCTCGTCCGCTCCGGGCTGTCGCTGATCTGGCACCCCGAGGCCGGGACGTTCGTCCACAGCGGGCACAACAGCAACGCCGACTGCTGGGCCACCGTCCTGCCGAACGGCGGCACCGACGCCGCCGCCGACCTCACCGTCACCTACCACGACGGCGACCCGGCCGACGGCGCGGTGCTGGCCCCCGAACAGCTCGCCGACGTCCGGGACCTCGGCGTCGCCTGGCGCACCCGGCTGGGCAACGTGACCGGCGCCGCCGTGCTGCGCGACTCCTCGATCACCAAGCGGATCACCGCCACCAGCGACGCCACCGAGCAGGTGCCGCTGGTGCTGCGGGCCAGCGACCGCCTCACCTGGATCGACGGCGGCGGCCGGGTCGAGGTCGGCGCCACCACGCGGGCGCGCGGCCTGCTGGTGCGCCGCGGGCGGGTCACCCTCGCCATCCGGTGGGAGCGGCGCCTGCCGGCGACCGTCACGGCCCTGGAGCGGACCTACTTCGCCGACGCCAGCCGACGAGCCCACGTCCTGCGGGTCGCGCACCCGCCGACGGCCGTGTTCCACTACCGGCTGTGGTGACGACAACGGTCGGCGGGCTGACCGTCGAGCACACCGCCGAACCCGTCGGCGTCGACGTGGTGCCGCGCTTCGCCTGGCTGGTCACCGACCCCGAGGGGCGGCCCGTCACGCCGGACGCGTACCGGCTGCTCGTGCGCGACGGGGACACCACCGTCTGGGACAGCGGCCGGGTGGACGGCGCGGACACCATCGAGGTCGAGTACGCGGGCCCGCCGCTGGCGCCGCTGCGCCGCCACCACTGGTCGGTGCGGGTGTGGGCGGGCGGACGGGAGCACACCGCCGCGTCGACGTTCGTCACCGGCGTCGTGGACGGGAACTGGCACGGCGCGCGCTGGGTCGCCGGGCACGACGACGCGGCGCCGCTGCTGCGCCAGGAGTTCGAGCTGCCGTTCGACCCGGTGGAGGCGTACCTGGTGGTCGCGGCGGGCGGGTACGCCCGGGTGCGGCTCGACGGCGAACCCGTCGAGCCGTTCACGCTCAGCCCCGGCTTCACCGACTACGACGTCCGCGTCCAGTACGTCGTGACCGACGTGACGGAGCGGCTGCGGGCCACCCGGCTACGGGCGGGAGGGCCGCGGGCGGGGCGGCACGCCGTCGGCATGGAGTTGGGCCGCGGCTTCTACGGCATGGCGCGGCGCACCACCTGGGACTGGCACACCGCGCCCTGGCACGGCACGCCCCGCGCCCGGCTGCTGCTGCTCGCCCGCGACGCGGCCGGCCGCGAGCACGCCGTGGTGTCCTCCGGCGCGTGGCGGGCCACGGGCGGCCCGACCCGCGCCGACGACCTGTACGCCGGGGAGGACTTCGACGTCCGCTTCGAGCAGGAGGGCTTCGCCGCCGCCGGGTTCGCCGAGGACGGCGAACGCTGGCGGCCGGCCCGCGAGGTGCCGGGCCCGCGCGGGCGGCTGGTGAACCAGCGTCAGCCCCCGATCGGGGTGACCGCCACGTTCGCCCCCGAGTCGGTCACCGAACTGGCGCCGGGCCGCTGGGTGTACGCCTTCCCCCGCGTCGTCGCCGGCTGGGTGCGCCTGGAGCTGCCCGCGGCGGACGGGCGCGGCCCCACCACCGTCGAGCTGCGACACGGCGAGGTCCTCCACCCCGACGGCACCCCGCGCGCCGAGGACGACCGCGGGTACTACGACGGGCGGTTCCAGACCCACCGCGTCACCGCCGACGAGCGGGCGCTCAGCTGGCAGCCGAGCTTCAGCTACCAGGGCTTCCAGTACGTGGAGGTGCGGGCGCCCGGGCTCGCCGCGCCGCCGGCGCTCACCGCCGTGCTGGCGCACACCCTGGTGCGCCGGACCGGCGCGTTCGCCTGCTCCGACCCGCTGCTCAACCGGCTGCACGAGCTGACCGTCCGCACGCTGCTGAACAACCTGCACGGCCTGCCCACCGACACGCCCGCCTACGAGAAGAACGGCTGGACCGGGGACGGCATGCTCGGCACGGAGATGTTCCTGCTCAACTTCGACGCGCACGAGCTGCTCGCGAAGTGGTCGCAGGACATCGCCGACTCCCGGCACGGCGCCGGCGCCCCGGCCGTCATCGCGCCGTTCGGCGGCTGGCGGCTGGACTGGTCCCCCGCTCCGACGTGGCACGCCGCCCTCGTGCTCGGCCCGTGGTGGCTGCACCGCTACACCGGCGACCGTCGGATCGTCCGCGAGCTGTGGCCCGACATGACGTCGTACGTGGAGTTCGAGCTGGCCCGCTCGCCCGGTGGCATCGCCGACACCACGCTCGGCGACTGGGTGAGCCCGGACTCCGACCCGGCGGTCGGCGTCCCGCCGGAGGACCACCGGATCGCCGCGACGGCGTTCCTCCACGCGATGACGCTCGCCCTCGCGTCGATGGCGGACACGCTCGACGAACCGGCCGAGGCGAGCCGGTGGCGGCGGGAGGCGGCGCGCGTGCGGCGGGCGTTCCGGCGGGAGTTCGTGACCGACGCCGCGCACCCGGCGCCCTGCGCCGCGCCCGACGCGCACGCGCCGGTCGTCGCGGGGCGCGGCGACGACGGGTTCCGGCAGTCCCACCACGTGCTGGCGCTGGCGCTGCGGCTGCTGCCGCCCGCGACGGCCCGGCGGGCGGCCGACGCGCTGGCCGCCGACGTCCGCGCCCGCGGGGGCCACCTCGCGACGGGCGCGCTGGCCACGAAGTTCCTGCTGCCGGTGCTGTCCGAGCACGGGCACCTCCAGACCGCGCACGCCGTCGCGACGCGCACGGCGTTCCCGAGCTGGGGGTACTGGGTCGAGCAGGGCGCGACGGCGCTGTGGGAGCACTGGCGCCTCGACTCGCGGTCGCGGGACCACTACTTCCTGGGCACCCTCGACGACTGGCTGTTCCACACCCTCGCCGGGCTCCGCCCGACCGAACCCGGCTGGGGACGCCACGCGCGGCCCGCTCCCGCGCTGCCCGACGGCCTCGACTGGGTGCGGGCGTCGGTGCGGACCCCCTACGGCGTGCTGCGCGCCGAGGCGCACCGGTCGGGGCCCCCGGCGGACCCCGACGCGGGGTAGGGCGCTCACGCGCCGTCGGGCGACGGCGGCGGTGGGCGGGGGAACGGCGTGGCGTGGCGCCGCCCGCGGGCGCCTTCCGGGACGCCTTCCGGGGCACCGAACAGGCCGACGGGCGGGGACGCCGAACAGGGACGCTGACCAGGGGCGCGACGCCCTCGGAAGGGCGGGAACGCCATCTCGCCACCGCGTTTGCCGTTCCTTTACGATGGGGGAGACCGTTGCCCGGACGACCGCTTGAGGAGCGTGCTCCGCCCCCGTGGACGAGCCTCCCAGTATCTGCTGTGTCACCCCACGCGCCTTCCCTCGTGCAAACGGGAAGGGGGTGACACGGTGATCGAAGTGCTGCTGTTGCTGCTGGCGATCGGGCTCATGCTGGCCTGCGCGGTCTTCGTCGCGGCCGAGTTCTCGCTGACCACGCTCGAACGCGGCGTGTTGGAGCGCGCCGCGGCGGACGGCGACAAGGGCGCCGCCTCCGCGCTGAAGGCCGCGAAGCGGCTGACGTTCCAGCTCTCCGGGGCGCAGCTGGGCATCACGGTGACCTCCCTCGTGATCGGCATGCTCGCCCAGCCCTCCCTGGCCGCCCTCATCGACGGCCCGATCGAGGCGGCGGGGCTGCCCGAGGCCACGGCCTCCTCCCTCGCCGTCGTGCTGGGCGTCGCGATCTCCACCGTGCTGCTGATGGTCATCGGCGAGCTGGTCCCCAAGAACTGGGCGATCTCCCAGCCGCTGCCCGTGGCCCGCGTGGTCGCCACCCCGCAGCGCGCGTTCACCGCCGCGTTCTCGCCCCTGATCCACCACCTCAACGAGACCGCCAACCGCATGGTGCGCCGCATCGGCCTCGAACCGGCCGAGGAGCTGGCCTCCGCCCGCACCCCGCAGGAGCTGGTGGCGCTGGCCAGGCACTCCGTCGAGCACGGAACGCTGCCGGCCGACTCCGGTGAGTTGTTCGTGCGGACGCTGCACCTGAGCGAGCTGACCGCCGAGAACGTCATGACGCCCCGCGTGGACGTCCACGCGCTGCACGTCACGGCCACCGCCGCCGACGCCGTCAACCTCACCCTGGCCACCGGCCACTCCCGGTTCCCGGTCTACGACGGCGGGCTGGACGACGTCACCGGCGTCGTCCACATCAAGAACGTCCTCGCCCTCGACGAGGCCGCCCGCGCCCGCACCCCCGTCACCGAGCTGGCCACGGAGCCGGTCCTGGTCCCCGACACGCTGCCGGTCGACCGCCTGCTCGACCAGCTGCACGCCTCCCGCTCGATGGCCGTCGTCCTCGACGAGTACGGCGGCACGGCCGGCATCGTCACGCTGGAGGACATCCTGGAGGAGGTCGTCGGCGAGGTCCGCGACGAACACGACCCCACCGAGCAGCCCGAGCTCTCCCGCACGGCCCCCGGCACCTGGGAGGCCGACGGCCGCCTGCGCATCGACGAGCTGGCGGGCATCGGCCTGGCCGTGCCCGACGGCCCCTACGAGACGGTCGCGGGGCTGATCACGACGCGCCTGGCCCGCATACCCGACCCCGGGGACGCCACCGAGGTGGACGGCTGGCGGCTGACCGTCCTGTCCACCGCCCACCACCGCGTCGAACGCGTCAGGATCGCCTCACCCGACGCCGCCGCGACGACCCCGTCGGCCACGGCGCCCGGGGGTGCGCGATGACCGGCCTCCAGCTCGCCGTCGGCGCGTTGACGCTGCTCACCAACGCGTTCTTCGTCGGCGCCGAGTTCGCCCTGATCTCCGTGCGCCGCGACCAGATCGAGCCCCTGGCCCAGGCCGGCCAGCGGCGCGCCCGCACCGTGCTGTGGGCCCTGACGCACCTGTCGCCCATGATGGCCACCGCCCAGCTGGGCATCACCGTCTCCTCCCTGGTGCTCGGCGTGGTCGCCGAGCCGGCCATCGCCCACCTGCTGGAGCCGGCGTTCGACGCCGCCAACGTGCCGCACGGCCTGGTGCACCCGATCGCCTTCGCCATCGCGCTGACCGTGGCCACCTACCTCCACATGCTCTTCGGCGAGATGGTCCCGAAGAACATCGCGCTCGCCGCCCCCGAGCGCACCGCCCTGGCGCTCGGCCCGCCGCTCGTCGCGCTCACCCGCGCCCTGCGGCCGGTCATCTTCGGCATCAACGCCCTCGCCAACACCCTGCTGCGGCTGCTGCGGGTCGAGACGAAGGACGAGGTCGCCTCCGTCTTCACCGACGACGAACTCGCCCGCATCGTCCGGGACTCCTCCGAGGCGGGCCTGCTCCAGGCCGGCGAGAGCCAGCGGCTGCGGGACGCGTTGGAGCTGGGCACGCGCACCGTCACCGAGATCCTCGTGCCCGCCGCCCGCATGGTGACCGTCGACCACCGCGTCACGCCACGGCAGCTGGAGCAGGCCGCCGCCGCCTCGGGCTACTCCCGCTTCCCGGTCACCGCCCCCGGCGGCGCCGTGCTCGGCATCCTGCACATCAAGGACGCCCTCGACGTCGTCGAACGCGACCGGCCCATGCCGCGCGAGAGCCTGCGGCCCGCCGTGCGGCTCGGCGTCGACACCCCGCTCGACGACGCCCTCACCGCCATGCGGGCCGCCTCCACCCACCTGGCGACCGTCACCAGCGACAAGGGGACGCTGCTCGGCTACGTCACGATGGAGGACGTGCTGACCGAACTCGTCAGGCCGAACGCCCCGCCCTCGCCCGCCGACCGCCGACCGCCGACCTGACCGCCGACCTGATCGCCGACCTGACGGCGTGATCCGCTTCACACCGACTCCTGTCAGGAAACGCGCCGCCGCCCCGTTCAAGGGGCACGCGAACAGCGCACCCGAGAGGAGCACCACCGTGAAGCACCGCATCCTCGTGCTCGGCGCCGGATACGCCGGGGCCTACGCGGCCGGAGTCCTGGCCCGCCGGCTGTCCCCCGCCGACACCGAGATCACGGTCGTCAACGCCGAGCCCACCTTCGTCGAACGGATGCGCCTCCACCAGCTGGCCTCCGGTCAGCAGCTGCGGACGCTCAAGCTCGCCGACGCGTTCGCCGGCACGGGGGTGCGGCTGCGTCTCGCGCGCGTCACGGCCGTCGACCCCGACCGGGCGACCGTCGCCGTGACCGACGAGAACGGCGACGACGAACTCCCCTACGACACCCTTCTCTACGCGCTCGGCAGCTCCGTCGCCGACCACGGCGTCCCCGGCGTGGCCGAGCACGGCTTCGACGTCACCTCGCGCGCCTCGGCGCTGCGGCTGCGCGACCGAATCGACAGCATCGACAGCCTCGGCGCGGGCACCGGCACCGGCACCCTGCTGGTCGTCGGCGAGGGCCTGACCGGCATCGAGAGCGCCGCCGAGTTCGCCGAGTCGCGTCCCGGCCTCTCCGTCGCGCTCGCCTCCCGTGGCGAGCTGGGCGCACAGCTCTCCCCCCGGGCCCGCCGCCACCTGCGCCAGACGTTCGAGCGGCTCGGCGTCACCGTCCACGAACACGCCACCATCGCGGCCGTGGAGCCGACGCGGGTCATCACCGCCGACGGCACCGCCATCCCGTCGCTCGCCACCGTGTGGGCGGCCGGTTTCGCCGTCCACCCGATCGCCGCCGCGAGCGGGCTGGAGGTCGCCGAGAACGGCCAGATCGTCGTCGACGACGCCATGCGGTCGGTCTCGCACCCGAACGTCCACGCCATCGGCGACAGCGTCCGCGCCATCGACGAGAACAACGGCCGTCCGCTGCCGATGTCGTGCGCCACGGCCGGCGTCACCGGCATGCGGGCGGTCGACGCGATCGTGGCGGAGCTGACCGGCCACCGGGGCTCCAGCCGGAAGCTGAACTACGTCGGCAACCACATCAGCCTCGGACGACGCGACGCGATCATCCAGATGGTCGACGGCGAGGCGCGGCCGAAGTCCTGGTTCCTGGGCGGCCGACCGGCGGCGCGCGTCAAGGCCGGCGTCCTGCGCGGCGCCCTGTGGAGCATCTCGCACCCGACGTTCGGGATGCCGAAGCGCAGGCGCCCCGCGAACGCCGCCGCGACCTCCACCGCGCACACCACCGCGCACACCGCCGCGAACGCCGCCGGGAAGGTCGGAGAGAGGCTGACGGCGTAGCGTGCCGTCCATGGACAGCGTCGCCACCGACCGCTTCGAGGCCAGCCGGGACCGGCTGGCCTCCCTGGCGTACCGCCTGCTCGGCTCGGCGAGCGACGCGGAGGACGCGGTACAGGACGCGTTCCTGCGCTGGCAGGCCGCCGACCGCGAGCTGATCCGCGTGCCCGAGGCGTGGCTGACGAAGATCGTCACCAACCTCTGCCTCGACCGGCTCCGCTCGGCGCACGCGCGTCGCGAACGCGCGGTCGGGGACTGGCTGCCCGAGCCGCTCCTCGACGGCGACCCGATGCTCGGCCCCGCCGACACCGTCGAGCAGCGGGAGTCGGTCTCGTTGGCCGTGCTCATCCTGATGGAGCGCCTCTCCCCGGTCGAACGGGCCGTCTTCGTGCTGCGCGAGGCGTTCTCCTACGGGCACGGCGAGATCGCCGAGATCCTCGACATCACCGAGTCCTCCAGCCAACAGCACCTGTCCCGGGCCCGGCGCCGCGTCACCGCCGATCGGCGCGGCGGCGAGGTCGACGCCGCGTCCGCGCGCAGGGTCGTCGAGGAGTTCATCGCCGCGGCCTCGTCGGGCCGCACCGATCGGCTGGTGGCGTTGCTCACCGACGACGCGTTCGTGATCTCGGAGGGCGCCGGGCTGGCCGGGAGGATCCTGCGGCGCCAGACGGCAGAGAGCGTCGCCTCCGCCATGCGCGCCGGCTTCAGGCCCACGCCCGCGAAACGACGCCTGGTCGGTGGCTCCCCCTCGATCCACGTCGAGTCGGTCAACGGCTCCCCCGCCATCCTCGCCGTTCTCGACGACCAGGTCGTCGGCGCCGTCGCGTTCGACGTCAGCGACGACGGCAGGGTCGCGGCGCTGCGCGGCTTCGGTGCGGCCCGCCTCGACCGCCTCACGGCGGCGTGGCGGCGGCGTGGCCCCACCGGGCCGCCGATCATCGCCGAGTGGTGACCGGCGGGCGAACGCGTTCCCGCACTCCCCTGCGAGCAGTCCCCCGTTTCCGTGACGAAGCGGTGCAACGGGGTTGAACCACCTCCAACCTCGACAGAATCCCGACGCGGGTGTGTCCCGAGCGGGAGCCCGTGGTTCTTCGTCCCTGACGAGGAGGGCTCGCGATGTCGAGTGTCCGAGGCCGTGCCCGTGTCCGAGGCCGTGTCCGTGTCCGTGTCCGAAACAGTCCCCGAAATGGCGCCCGAGGTCGTGCCCGAGCCCTGTCGAGAAAGGTGCTCGTCGCCGCGACGGCCCTGGTCCTCACGGCCCTCGTCACGGTCTCCGCCGCCGTCGCCGACTCGCCCGCCGTCGCCGACTCGCCCGCCGTCGCCGACTCGCCCGCGGTCGACGAGCGCCCCACCGCCGCCGTGTCACTCGGCGACAGCTTCATCTCCGGCGAGGCCGGACGGTGGCAGGGCAACGCCGTGCCGACCAACCTCGCCGGCGACCGGTGGGGCACGGACCGCGCCGCGTACGACTGCTGGTGGGACGGCGCCTGGTGCTCCCACGACGCCAGCCGCGTCTACGGTGACTCCGCCGAGAACGGCTGCCACCGCTCCGACACCGCCGAGATCCTCTCCGCCGACCTCGACGTCGACCACCGCGTCAACCTCGCCTGCTCGGGCGCCACGACCCAGAACGTCATCCGCGCCTCGCACGGCGGCCAGAGCTACAAGGGCGAGGCCCCCCAGGCCGACCAACTCGCCGAGGTCGCCGCGGAGTACGACGTGGAGCTCATCGTCCTGTCCATCGGCGGCAACGACCTGGGCTTCGCCGACATCATCGCCGCCTGCGTCAAGGGATTCCTGATCCCGCCCGACGGCGTCCCCTGCCGTCCCTCCCAGGAGCCGCTGCTGTCCAGCGCGCTGGCGCGGACCGAGCCCCTGATCGGCACGACGATCGACGAGATCACGGCGGTGATGACCGACGCCGGACACGCCGAGGGCTCCTACGACCTCATCATCCAGTCCTACCCATCGCCGGTCCCCGAGGGCGCCGACTACCGCTACCCCGAGACCTACGAAGGACGTCTCGTCACCGGTGGCTGTCCCCTGTTGAACAGCGACTCCGACTGGACGAACCAGTCGGTGGTGCCCCTGATCTCGGACATGATCCGCCGGGTCGCGGAGGACCGGGGCGTGCGGTTCCTCGACCTCAGCGGCGCGCTCGACGGGCACGAGGTCTGCTCCGACACCAGCGCCCAGGCCACCAGCTCCAACTCCCTGACCAACCCGCTGCCGGCCGCCGAGGCCGAGTGGGTGCGCTTCCTGGTCATCGTGGAGTCGCAGGGCGATCGGCAGGAGTCGATCCACCCCAACGCCTACGGGCAACAGGCGCTGGGCGCCTGCCTGACGCTCGCCGTCCAGCAGCCGGACACGGCCGAGATCAGCTGCGTCGCCAGCCCGGGAGGCGGGCCCTCCGCCATGCGACTCGTCGCCGGCGGCTGAAGGGCGGTCGCCGCGCGCCGGCCGGGGTCCCTCCCGAACGGACCCCGGCCGGCGTGTTCGGCTCCCCGCCGGCACTCCGGTGGTGACGGCGAGGAGAGAGCTAGTCGGGGAGGAGTTCGTTGGTGCCGGAGCCGCCGTCCAGCAGGTCGGTGCCGGGGCCCCCGAGCAGCAGGTCGTCGCCGCCCTGGCCGTGGAGGGCGTCGTCGCCCTCGCCGCCGCTCAGCTCGTCGCGGTCGGCGCCGCCGTACAGCCGGTCGTCGCCCGCCTCGCCGTACAGGTGGTCCGCGCCGTCCAGGCCGCGCAGCACGTCGACGCCGTCGCCGCCGTACATCGCCTGGCCGCCGGCACGGCCGATGATCCGGTCGTCGTCGGGGCCGCCCTCGCCCAGACCGGTGGGGTACAGCGTGTCCCGGCCGGTGCCGCCGTACAGCACGCCCGCGTCGCGCAGCGTGTCGTTCCCGGCGTCGCCGTACAGCCAGCCTGCGCCCTCCCCGTCCAGGATGTCGTCGCCGTCGCCGCCGTAGCCGTGGCTGTCGTCCCCGGCGTAGAGGCCGAGTTGGTCGTCGCCGTCGAGCAGTTCCACGACGACGCTCGTCCAGGAGGTCCCCGGGTCGTAGGACGGCAGGGTGCAGACCACGTAGGTCGGGTCGTCGGCGAAGGGGTGCTCGCAGCCCTCGCCCGCCGTGATCGGCACCCGGTCGTCGAACACGTACTCCGCGGGCCCGCCGGGCCCCTGGAGGACCACCAGGTCGTTGGCCTCGCCCGGTCCCGCCGTGTAGTGGATGTCGTGGCCCCCCGAGAAGGCGACCAACGCCGCCTCGCTCGCGTGCGCCTGCGGCGCGGTCAGCCCCACGGTGGCTAACACGAGCGCGCCCAGCGCGATGATGCTTCTTCGCATGTACTCACTCCCTCGGACAACGGCCCCGAAGGCCGGTGGTTGGGTCGCGGTACGAGGTCTGACTCCCGGCGCTCGCCGGAGGTTGTGGCTGACGCGCCGGAAGCGGGGGCGGCCCGGGAGCGGGCTCGGTCAGCCGTGGGCCATGGCGGCGCGTTGTTACCTCGTGGCGGGTCTCCGGGACGCGGCCGTCGGGGCGGCGAGCGCGGCCCTGGTGTGGGCGAGGTCGTGGAGGTGCGCTGTCTAGGGTCTCAGCAACCGTGGGAGTCGACGCGGGGCAGGAGTTCGGCGGTGAACGGTCGCACGCATGCGCCCGGGGCATGTTCACCAGACACATATCACTCTGGGTTGTTTCGAAGGCCAGAACAGTGGTGATACTGACTACCGCGAGCGGGCAGGGTTGACGGCTCGTCGGACGCCTGGGGGACCGCATGGCAGACGGGCCGAAGACACCCGGGGCCTCGAAGGGCAGGGTCAACACCTTCGCCGAGTTGCGGCTCGGCATCGAAGGCGCCCGAGACGACGAGTCGACCGCGGCGGAGAACCGAAGGCTGCACCGGTGGCTCACCACCGACCGCGAGCTGAACGACCGCGAGGGATTCAGGGTCACACGGCACAAGAACCCCGAGGCCGGCAAGGGGGGCATGGGCACGCCCATCGAGGAGATCCTCGTCGGCTGGGACACCACACACCGGCCCGACGTGGCCCTCGCGCTCCTGGGATCCCTCCAGGGATACCTGATCAACCTGAGGAACCTCTCCCGCACCATCGTCGTCCGCAGCCATCTCACCCGCGACGTCCTCACGGAGCTCACGTCCGACAACGCCCTCCCGCAACGCGAGCTCAAGCAGCGAGCCGAGCGGCTGGCGCGAGAGTGGCACGACCACGGCGCCGGGTGAGGCTCCCATGGCATTCACCTCCCCGCCCCCCTTCTTTCCCGTCCCCGAAGAGACCCAGGTTCTCCTCATCGGCGTCTCCCGTTACGCCCACCACCCCGAGCTCCGGTCCGTCGTGGCCAACGTCACGCAGCTGGAGAAGGCCCTCACCGACGGCAACCAGGGCAGACTCCCCACCACCGTCGTCCGCCCACTGCTCGACCCCGAGCACGACGAGGTCTTCCCCGCCGTTCAGCGAGCCGCCCGCGAGGCGAAGGACCTGCTGCTGTGCTACTTCGCGGGCCACGGCCACCTCGATCCCAACGCGCCCGACGAGCTCTATCTGCTGCCGCGCAACGCCCACGGCACGGATCCGACGTCTCACGCGATCAAGTACACGCTGTTGCGCGACGAACTCGCCACGAGCGACGCCCGGCACGTCGTGCTCATCCTCGACTGCTGTTACTCGGGCAGCGCCCGCCCGCCCAAGGGCGGTGGCACCTTCACACTCATCACCTCCTCCAGGGAGCAGCGGCCCCAGGACTCGGGAGACGGCACCAATCCCACACCGTTCACCGCCGCGTTGCTGACGGTGCTCCGCGAGGGCGTCTCCCCGAACGTGATGGTGACCGTGAACCGGCTCGCCGCGCCGCTGAAGCGGCTGGCCGCCAAGGACGCGGAGCAGGCCGAGCGCGCGGACTCGGGGTACGCGCCCGTCGGCGACTGGGACCCCAACGTCGTCACCGTCAACGGGCCGGGCGACACCGTCGTCTCGCACGTCCTCAAACGCCCTGGCCGCTCGTTCGGAGAGGGCGTGCGCCAGTTCGCGGAGCGCCAACGGCGTCGCGTCACGCGCCTGCATCCGCTGCGCACCCTGCTGGACGGCACGGCGCCCCTGACGCGTCGCTGTTCCGCTCTCGCCCTCCTCCTCACCCCGCTCGCCACGGCCTGCTGGCTGCTCTCCACATGGTGGGGTACCCCGCCCCCCACCCAGTGCGGCATTCCCCTTCAACTGCGCGTCGTCACCACGCCCGAGTACGAGGAGCCGCTGGCTCAGATCATGGCCGAGTTCGAGCAGGCGTTGTGGCCCACGGCGGACGACGACGAGAGGGACCTGGGGATCAGACCATCTGGTTGTCCCCAGGTGGACGCGTACGTCTTCTCCTCCTCCGGCAGCGCCGTGACCGGCGCCCTGGCCAACTCCGCGAGCTGGGCTGACCCGAAGGAGTGCCCGACGGGGGCGGTTCCCGGCCCCGGGACAGGAGCGGACCCGGGAACGGAAACGGGAGCGGAATCGGAGTCGGGTACCGAGGCGGAGGCCACAGCTCCGGTCGACTGCCTCCGGCCGCTGTACGACATCGGTCCCCTGCCGGACGTGTGGTTCGCGCCGACGCCCGCCTCGGCAGGGTTGCTCACGGACGAGATGGCCACCTCCCAGGCCGAGGCGTGGCTGGGGAAACCGCAGGTCGTGGCCCGGTCCCCCGCTGTCCTGGCGGTGCCCGGGGACCTGGGCGCGGTGGCTGAGGAGACCGGGACCTCGCTCCAGGAGTTGCTCGACGCCACCGAACAGGAGGGCCTGACGGTCCGCCGCGCCGATCCCGCGTCCTCCGCTGCCTCCCTCGCGTTCGGCGTGGCGGCGGAGCGGACCGGTGCCCCGCTGGTCGACACGAGCGTGCCGTTGCCCCTCGACGACGACACCCTCCTGTGCGGCCTCGCCGATGCCAGCCCGACCGGCGGGAGCGTGGGCGCGGAGGGCCAAGGCGGCGAGGACGAGTGGCCCGCGCTCCTCCTCGCCGAGCGCTCCGTCGTCTCGCTCGTCGACCGCCAGCACGCGGCCGCGTGCCTCACCGCCGACGTCGACGTCGACGACGCCGACTACACCGCCTACTACCCCGACGACGTCGCACCCCTCGACCTCAGCCTCGTGCCGGTGTTCTGGGACGGCGGGGACCAGGACGAGACGGAACGCCGCGCGGCCATCGCGGAGCTGGCGGACTGGCTCCGCGAGGAGGAAGGCAGGTTTCACCTGGAACGCCACGGCTTCCGCGCCCCTGACGGGAGCGTCAGCAGCGAGGCGGAAGTGGGCGGCGAGGTACCGCTGCGCAACGG
Source organism: Streptomyces sp. 4N509B (assembly GCF_052245655.1). Taxonomy (NCBI): domain Bacteria; kingdom Bacillati; phylum Actinomycetota; class Actinomycetes; order Kitasatosporales; family Streptomycetaceae; genus Streptomyces; species Streptomyces sp. 4N509B. The sequence continues at coordinate 11,007 of NZ_JBQQBZ010000035.1, read as the reverse complement.
CGCCTTCTCGGTCGAGGGCGTGCGGACCGGTGACCCCCTGACGGCCCGGGACGCCGACGCGTACCTGACGCGCCCGGCAGCCGAGCGCAGGCCACTCGACGTCGTGTTCGTCATCGACCTCTCCTCCAGCTCCTACGCGGGGAACCGCGTGCGACTGACCGACTCCGCTCTCGGCGAGGCCGTCACCGCCCTCAGCGACGAGTCGCCAGGGGAGGAGCACGGGCAGCCCGACAGGTACGCCGTCCTCACCGCGCCCGGTGACGCGGGCGGCGGCATCGGCGACCCGCTCGGAGCCCTTCACGCGCACGGGGTGGAGGCGGTCGAGGAGACGATCAACGGGTTCTCCGCCCTCCCCACGAACGCCCCCGTCGAGGAGGCCGTGGAGGAAGGGCTGCGGCTGCTCGGCGACAGCGAGGCGAACGGGTACGCCCCGGTGCTGGTGCTGATCACCGACGACGAGGACAGCGAGGCGCAGCCCCGTCGGAGCATCGCGCCCCAGGTTCCGATCGTGCTGGTGACCTTCGGTGCGTCGGGGTGCGACAGCACGTTCAACGAGGAGCTCATCAAGCAGGAGGACCTGTGCGTCGACTCCTCGCTGAACCAGGTCGCGGCGCTGCGGGGCACGTTCACCGACCAGTGGGGGTCGTAGGGCCGTGACAACGACAACGACAACGACAACGGGACCGGGCACCGGATCGGGAACGAGCGACCGTCCACGCCGCCTCCCCGGCGCGACGTACCGTCGTCGTGGCACGACGCGCCGGTCCCTCGCGCTGGCACTGGCCCTCGCGGCGACGCTCTCCGCGACGGCCGGAGCCTGTCGCTCGGAGGACGAGGAGTCGTCCCTCCCCGACAGGCTCACGGACAACCGCCCGTTGGTCGTCGCCGGAAACGCCGCCTCCACCAGCGCCAAGGGCAGGGATGTGTTGCGGGAGATGATCGATCGATGGAACGAGCAGGACGGCGTACGGCCGGCCGAACTCGTGCGGCTGCCACAGGATGTGGACGCACAGCGCAGCCACCTCATCGCGACGCTCCAGTCGGGCCAAGCCGACTACGACGTGCTGATGCTCGACCCCCCGTGGATACCGGAGTTCGCGGAGGCGGGCCTGATCCGGCCCCTCGACGCGGCGCTGCTCGACCCCGTGTTCACGGCCGGGGCCGAGGAGTCGGCCGAGTGGGACGGCGAGGTCTACGCGGTGCCGTTCATCACCGACGTCGGCCTGCTCTTCTACCGCACTGACGTGCTGGCGGACCAGGGCGTGAGCGAGGACGACCTACGGAACGCGGAAAGCATGGCCGGGCTGCTCGGCAGGTTCAACGAAGCCGAGGACCTGCCCTCGTACGTCACGCAACTGGCGCCCTACGAGGGCCTGACGGTCAACACCCTGGAGGCCTTCTGGAGCACCGGCATCGACCTCGTGGACGAGGAGGGTGACTGGGCGGGCAGCTCCGAGGCGTTGCGCGAAGGGCTCGCCACGCTGGAGAACATCGCGGACGAGGGGAAGACCAGCGAACTCGCCGACGAGGCCAACGAGCCCGCCGCGCTCCAGGAGTTCATGGAGCCCGGCACGGCGATGATGCGCGGCTGGCCGGACTCCTACCACCAGCTGCCCGCCGGCCAGGGATACGGCGTCACCGCCCTCCCCGGCTCGACGGCCCTGGGCGGGCGCAGCCTGGCGATCGCGGCCGAAGGCGAGCACGCCGAGGACGGCGAGGGGGACCAGGACGTCCGGGACGCCGAGGAGCTGATCAGGTTCCTCACCCACGACCGCGCCAACCAGAAGGCGCTGCTGGAGGCCGGCTCCCCCGCCGCGTTGCGCGCCGCCTACGAACTACCGGCGCCCGAGGGGCGGCTGTGCCGCGAACCTCCCTCGGTGCTGCGCCCCGCCGGGGCGGACGAGGAAACCCGGGACGCGGCCCAGGCGCGGGAGGTGAAGGATGCCGAGAGGACCTTCAACAACCTGCTGTGGTGCGCCCTGCGCGAGGCCCGCTCCCGGCCGGAGACCGAGAACTACGCGGCGTTCTCCCAGACCCTCCAGGGTGAGGTGCACGACATGATCACCCAGGAGTCGGTGAGTCCCGACCAGGTGGCCGGTTGCCTGGAGGTGCTGCTGCCGCTCACGCTGCGCGGAGAGCCGCTGGAGGAGGACAACTCGGTCGACGCCTGTGCCTACTGACACCGTCCCCCGTCTCCGACACCGGTGGCGGCCCCTGCCCGGGCCCCGGCCCCGAACTCGACGGCGACCCGCGGCGGGCCGGCCACCCGGCGAAAACCGGTTGCTCCCCAACCCACCCGTCAGGTCACAATGAGTGACCAACGACCATTCGTCCGGGGGGACATCGGGGGAGCCACGACCATGGCCAGAAACACGACCACGAAGACCGCGAAGACCGCGACCAGCACGAGCTACACCGAGCTGCCCGGCGCCCGGATCCCGATCCGGATGTGGGCGGACCCGGCCGGCGTCGAGGACGTCGCCATGCGGCAGCTGCGGAACGTCACCACGCTGCCCTGGGTACGCGGCCTGGCCGTCATGCCCGACGTGCACTACGGCAAGGGAGCCACCGTCGGCTCGGTCATCGCCATGGAGGGCGCGGTCTGCCCGGCCGCCGTCGGCGTCGACATCGGCCGCGGCATGTCGGCCGTCCGCACCTCGCTCACCGCCGACGACCTGCCGGACGACCTCTCCCGGCTGCGCTCGCGCATCGAGGAGGCCATCCCCGTCGGGCGGGCGATGCACGACGAGCCGGTCGACGCCCGCCGTCTCCACGGCCTGCCCACCGCCGGGTTCGACGACGTCTGGTCCCGTTTCGACGGCGTCGCCGACGCCGTCTCCTTCCGCCGCGAGCGCGCCCGGAAGCAGCTGGGCACCCTCGGCGGCGGGAACCACTTCGTCGAGGTGTGCACCGACACCGAGGGCGTGGTCTGGCTGATGCTGCACTCGGGCTCGCGGAACATCGGCAAGGAGCTGGCCGAGCACCACATCGGCGTCGCCCAGGGCCTGCCGCACAACCAGAACCTGGTCGACCGCGACCTCGCCGTGTTCGTCGCCGACACGCCGCAGATGGCGGCGTACCGGCACGACCTGTTCTGGGCCCAGGAGTACGCGGCGATCAACCGCAGCATCATGATGGCGCTGCTGAAGGACGTCGTCCGCCGGGAGTTCAGGAAGGCCGCGCCGCGCTTCGACGAGGTGATCTCGTGTCACCACAACTACGTCGCGGAGGAGCGGTACGACGGGATGGACCTGCTCGTCACCCGCAAGGGCGCCATCCGCGCGGGCAGCGGCGAGTACGGCATCATCCCCGGGTCGATGGGCACCGGCTCGTACATCGTCAGGGGCCTGGGGAACGTCGCGTCCTTCCAGTCCGCCTCCCACGGCGCCGGCCGCCGCATGAGCCGGGCGGCGGCCAAGCGCCGCTTCACCACCCGCGACCTCGTCGAGCAGACGCGCGGCGTGGAGTGCCGCAAGGACGCCGGCGTCGTCGACGAGATCCCCGGCGCCTACAAGCCGATCGAGCAGGTCATCGACCGCCAGCGCGACCTGGTGGAGGTCGTGGCGAAGCTCCGCCAGGTCGTCTGCGTCAAGGGCTGACCGTCCGGCCGCCCGGCCAGGGCGGTCAGCCCGGTGTCATCACCGCGCGCTGGTCTCCCAGCTGTCAGCGGCCTCGTCCTCATGCGGGGGCGTCCCGCGGCCGATGCGCAGGAGACGATCACGCAGGAGCTTGGAGAGCTCGCGTCTCTCCTCTTCTGAGAGAGCGCCGAGCAGTCCGGCTATCTCGTCCTGCCAGGTCGTCTCCTCGCGTATCAGCGCCTGGTTGCTGACTGTCCACTCCAGTACCTCACGGACCTGCTCGGGCTGGCTCAGGAGCCACAACGCCACGAGGGAGACTGGTCCGTTGCGGATCGCGTACAGGCAGAAGTCGTACTCCTGCCGACGGCTGGGCGTCCACGCCGAGGGGAAGCCACGTCCCCCGGAAGGTGCTAGCAGCAGTTCGCCATCCGGTTCCCGGGTCCGCACATCGGCGACGCGATAGGTGAGGCCACAGTCGCTGAGGTGTTTCGGTCGCGACATGTGACGTAGCACCTCCGCGGCATCCATCGGTCGCGCGGCGGCGGCGAGCTCGCTCTCCAGTTCCTGGAGCCGATGAGCAAGGCTCTGGCTGACGACGGCCCAGCCGTGTTCGACCTGCGCTCGCACGACCAGTGCCGGGTCGTGAACCCACCAGTGAACGTGCACGCTGACGGACTCGGGCGGACCGTAGGTGGGGGTTAAGCGCACCGGTCGCGCTGCGCGCGACTCCGCGAGGCGGACGCGGTAGGCGGCCGTGTACCCGCCCAACAGCACAGGGTCGGCGTGTCCCTCGGCCTCGCGGGCGCGTCCCGCACCAGCCGGTTGTGCAGACGAGTACCGACGGGGCCACATCACCTGGTGCAGTCCAGTGCGGTCCAGCAGCACCAAGGCTTCGTCGGAGCGACGCGACCAGCGCTGACGCAGGATCTCGCGCCAGGCCGCTTGGGGTGCCTCACGGAAGAGCGGGGTACGGTTCTCCGGTTCGACGGGGGTGGTCATGTCGTCCTCACCTCAGTCCTCATGCTGTGCCTCCCCTTGTGCCGTTCCGCCAGAAGTTGAGCGCTCTACGAGCGATGGAGCGCCCGGCGAGACCGGTGTCCTCGTCCTCGTTGATCCGTACGAAAAGGCGAAATTCGCCATGGCGCGTATGACCCGCAAGTGCGGAGAGCAGGAGCTCGACGGCCGCCCGCGTCCGCTCGTCGCCATTTCCGCCGATGCGGCACCACACCAGCACCGTGCGGGCGATCGTCTCGAACAGCTCATCGTCGTTGAGCGTCTGGCGCGTCAACGTGAGAATTCTCTCGGGGACGTCGGCCGTGCCGGTCGCGTCGTGAGCCTCGCTCGTCCGGAGCAGCTGCGCGACCACCCACGGCGTCTGATACCGCAGAAAGTCCCCGAACGCCGGAAGAGCGAGTCCTGCGCGGCGCTTGTCGTCCGCCCATGTCGCCAGCGTCTCGAGTACACGAGTCTGGTTGCCCGCCGCGGACAGGGCCATCAGAGCGTCCTTGACGGCCCATCTGACGCTGGCCTCGCCCTCAGCCTCACGATCGAGAGGGCTCGTCAGGCGGCCCAGTAGCCGCAGGGCCTGGTCGGGGCGCGAGATCCCGTAGTCCGTGCCACAGGCGTACGCCACCGTGCCTCGCAGCTTCCAGTCGCTGGCTGTGCTCCACTGGCTGAGGCGATGTCTGACCTCCCACACCAGGACGGGGTCCTCCGCCGCCATCCCCAGGGCATAGGCCGCGATCGCCCGTGTCGTCGCCCTGGGGCTGTCGGCGAGAGCGCGGATGTGGCGCAGCGCCTGCCGCCCTCCACCCCAGCTGGCCGCCATGCCCATGAACCGTCCCACCGCCTGTGCGAGCTCAGGATCGGACTTGACATCCTTCAGCCACCGGGTCATGAGTGCCGCGGTCTGCCCATACTCACGCCAGAGGTGGCGAAGTACGGCCTCTCGGCGCCCGTGCCGAACGAAGCGCACCGGCTCGACGGTGTAGCTGTAATCCGACGAACGATGGATCTCCTGTGGCAGAACGCGCGCACTGACATCTCGTAGGAGGTCCTCCAGGGACTGACGGAAGGCGAAGCGAGGATTCGGACGGGGGGTGGAGGATCCGCTCGTCCCGCTGCCGTCGCTCTCGTGCAGCACGGAGTCAAGTTGTCCCTCCGCTCGCTCCAGAAGGAGCTCTGCCTGTTCGCGGACGATGCGCTGATCGAGCCCTTGGAAGACCGCGGTGGCGAGGAGGAAGGCGAGGCTGTCCGGCTTGTCCCGCAGGCCGGCGAGCAAGTGCGGGACCTCCTCCCGCGCCAGAAAGCTCAGTCGTTCGCGGAGCGCGGCGGCATCGGTGTTTCCCGCGCTGATCTCGGACACCAGCTCGGCCACCTGTGCGGGCGTCAGGTCCGGAGCGAGCAACTCGTCCAACAGGCCGGTGTCGAGTGCGCCCAGAAGCCTCGTTCGCTCGGCCGCGTCCGGGACGGCGTGTCGCAGACGAGCGTCGAACACCGTTCGCGGAGGCGGCGGAATGCACATCTGAGGCGAGAGGTCGTGCTCCTGCCTGAAGTCACGCAGGACCCCCGGGCTGGCAGCGAGCACGATCACCATGCGGGCGTCCACCGCTCGTAGGCGCTGGCGCAGCCGATCGACGGCCCAACGCCGGAGTGGCTGGTGCAAGGAGGCACCCGCCACGAGGTAGCCGCGTGTTCCGTCTCGCGCGGGACGCCACTGTGCGAGTTCGTCACCGCTCTCAACGGCGCGCAACGCGCTGCTTCCGCTGTGTCGTAGCAGCAGGTGGAGTGCCGCGGTTCGGCGTCCACTGCCGGGCTCACCGGCCAGGAACAGCAGACGCGAGTCAAGCCGTGTGAGGGCCTTGTCGAACCAATCCGGCTCGGCGAACCCGGCACGCGCGGCGTCGAGTTCCTCCGCGGAGATCGGCCCTTCCCGGGACTCCGCAGGACGCCGCCCCGGTCCGCCACTCGCACCGCCCTGGTTGTGCAAGTGTTGACTGCCGCTCATGTTGCCGGTGTTGATGACGCTCGACTCCGCGTAGATGATGAACGCCCGTTCGTCGGCCGGCCCGTCCTCCAAGGCGTCCGCCTCCGAAGCGCCGTCCGCTCCAAGCGCGTTCTCCGGCTCGGGCGGTTTCTCGGCGGCGCTCACGTCAGGTACTCCTCGTCACCATCGACGCGGTCGCCATATCCGTCGTACTGGTTGTTGGTCAGGGTCTGCCCTCCCGACACGGTGCCGGTGTTCACGATGCCGCGGTCGGCTCGCACCGTCTGCGGCGTGGGCGGCGCGGCACGCCTGCCTCGTCGCCGTGTCGCGGCCGTTCGCCCAGTCGCCGAAGCATCGGCGTCGTGTTCCGACACACCCGTGCGGTGGTCAGCGATCACCCGTTCCCCGAGAATTCGGGAGTCGTACAAGCTGCCGGACGGTGCAGGGACGTAGAGCCAGGCACGCTGGTCGAAGTTCTTGCCTTCGACCGTGGCCGGCACCTCGATGAAGTGGTCCGTGTGCCGCCCGGTGTACCCGCTTGCCACGGCATCCTGGAAGCATCGATCAGACAGGATGGCGGCGACCTGGGTGACGTTCTCCCTGGAGGAGGCCAACATGGCCTTGACCGGTCGGGAGTCGAGCAGCCGGTGGGTGTCGTTGCGTGCCGTACCGTTGCCGTCGAATTCGCCTCCCGAATCGGGAAGCGGGCCGATGTGCAGGCTGACACGGAGGCGGATGCGCACCGTCCCGGCGGAGTGCACGTTGAACTCGGTCAGCGACTCCTGGAGGGCCATCAGCCAGGGGTGGATGACGAAGGGCATCTGGGCCGGATCAAATCCGAAGACATATCCGTCACCCGTCGAGGCAGGGAACCTCCTGTCCTCCCAAACTTCGGCGAGCCCGGCCCGGCCGAAGGAGATCTCCAGGATCTGCGGGATGGCCTCACTGATCGCGCCGTGCTCGATGGCCGGATAGCCGGTGAAGTCCTTGGCATCGACGGCGACGATGCCACGGTAGGGGGGCAGGCGACGGCTGCGGAGGTGGGGGCGTGCCGTCGCTTCGGGAAGCGCTCCCGAGAGCTCTGGTGTGGGGTTGTTCATGCGGATGCTCCCTCTGTCTGCTGCTACGCAGCGCTGGGTGGCGCGTGACGCGGGCCCCATCACCGTCCTGGCCCACTCGCGCCGGTTTACGTTGAGTGAGCTTCGCGGGATCGTGCGGCGTGGTGCGCACTCGCTGTGCACAACGGAGGTGAGGCCACTCACAGCGGAAGGGTGGAGGACTCAGCCGGAGGCGTCGAGAGTCTCCCCGGCCCGTCGCAGGGCGTCGAGATCCCTGATGACGATGCTGCGACGGCTGATCCCGACGCCGTGGGTCTCCAACTCGGCGAGCTTCGCGGTGACCGTGTTACGGGAGATGCGCAGGTACTGGGCCAGGTCGTCACGGCTCAGTCGGAGCGTGAGCGGGTCGTCGGCCTGGCCGGACATCTCCGCGATCCTCACCAGGGTCGACACGAGTCGTGGGAGGGGGTCGCCGCCCGTGCGGGCGCGGTCGGACTCACCAAGGCGCCCTAGGGCATACCGTGTCAGTGCGGGAAAGAGCTGGTGACTTGTCGCGAACCTCATGAACGTCGCTCGGTCCACTACCGCGACGCGACAGGCGGAGACGGTTCTGACGCTGGCCAGTCGTCCCCCGCCGCCAAGAACGGCCCCTTCACCGACGAGTTCGCCGGGTCCTCGGAACGCCAGGAGGATCAGATCGCCGTTCCGTTCGGTCCTCACCACCTTGACGATGCCGCTGACGACGGCGAGGAGATGCGTCCCGGGATCCCCCTGGCGTAACAGCAGGTCGTCAGCTGGATGGTGGCGTTCGAAGGCGGTCCGCAGCAGCGCACGCCACACGGCGTCCCCCACGATGTCATGCAGTGTCTGACCCCAGGGCTGCGTGTCCCTCCCCATAGGTTTGACTCTAGGGAAGTCATCCCATCCGCACAGTGGGACAAAGCGACCCGGTGGCGCCCACCCGGTACGCGTGAATGCGCATGCCCGCAGACAGCTCTCATGCGCCAAGTGGACGTGTTGCGTGTGCCGTATCCGCGCGGCCCGGTGGCCGGGCCTTCCCGCCCCCCGGCGGGAAGGACCGGCTGTCGTGGTCGGGGGTCAGTAGAGGCGGTTGACGGCGATGGTCGTGGTGCGCTTGAAGTCGGCGACGGGGGCGTCGGTGAAGTCGCCCATCTGGCCCCAGCGGACGATGGTGACGGTGCGGCCGTCGCGTCCCACCGAGAAGAGGTGGATGTCGGAGGCACCCCACTCGGTCACGGTGTGGACGCCCTGGACGCGTGCGCCCTCCTCGACGTCCACCGTGCCGTAGCCCCGCCACTGCGCGGAGACGTCCGGGTACTCCTGCTCGGTCCGGGTCGCGCACTGCCGTATCGCGTCGTTGAGCCGGGACGCCAGCTGCTTGGCGGCGGACGGGGTCGGCGTGACGACGGTGACCTGGACGGCGTTGGCGTCCACCTCGGTCCAGTACTCGCGGTGGCGGGTGTTCTCGCCGTCCGGGATCTCCTCCCCGAAGCAGAACGGCGCGTGCTCGGGCGCGCCGGCCGTGACCCGGCCGGCCGACCAGGCTGAGGACGGGTGCGGCGGCAGCTGGCGTGCCAGGAGGAAGCTCGGCGTGAGGTCCCTGGTGGCGGTCGTGGCCCTCGTCGTCTCCTCGCCGGAGGCGTCCTGCGGCGTGGCGGCCGAGACGTTGCCGGACAGGAAGGCGGCCGTGGCGACGACGGTCACGGTGAGGCCGCTGATCGCTGCGGCGCGGGCCCGGCCGAATCGGCGGGTGCGGGTGGTCATGGTGGGTCCCCCCTCGGATGATGTGGTCGATGGATCGGTACGGTCGGTCGCGTGTCCCGGTCCGTGTGCAGGGAGCGTGCGCGACGTCGGCGCGCGCCGGCAATGCCTGCGCGGGAACTCGGGACGGTGGAACGGTTCCACCCACGGTGACCTGCGGTTTCGCCAGGCCCTGGAACGTGGTGGTGGAACGGCCGAGGACGGGAACGGACGGGGGCGGTCGTGGTGAGGCCACGAGAGGTCGAGGACTTCGCGGCGCTGGTGCGAGAGCTGAAGGAGCGCAGCGAGCGGAGCTACGGGGCGCTGGCGCGGCGGTTGAACGTCAGCGCGTCGACGCTGCACCGCTACGGCTCCGGCGACGCGGTGCCGGCGGACTTCGCGCTGCTCGAACGGTTCGCCCGGCTGTGCGGCGCCACGCCGGCCGAGCGGGCGGAACTCCACAGGCTGTGGATGAACGCGGCGGAGACACGGCGGAGTCGCGAACGCGGGGCGGGGGACGCGCCCGAACGGGCGGAGGAAACGGAGCAGGCCCGGACGGCGGGCAAGGCCGGGAAGGCGGCAGCGGCGGACGGTTCCGGGGGCTCCGGGGGCTCCGGGGGCTCCGGGGGCTCCGAGGAGGAGAGGCGGACGCGCCGGGGGGCCTCGGACCGCGAGCGAAGCGGGGCCAGCGGCGACGGAGGGAACGGAGGCGACGGAGGGGACGGAAGGGCCGGGGGAAGAGCAGCAGGCGCCGGGGCCAGGCCCGGTGACGGGCCCGGCGCGCCGGACGGCGGGCTGGGCGGCCGACGTGACCGCGCCGCCCGGCGAGCACGGCGACCCAGGTGGCGGGTGGTGGCGCCGGTGGCCGGTGCCGTCGCCGTCGTCGTGGCCGTGCTGGTGGCGCTGCTGGCGCCCGACGGCGGGACCGACGACACGGAGCCGGGCGACGCGACACCGGCCGGGGGGACCCCGACGCCGGAGCCGCTGGCGTGGACCGTCAACTCCCACGCGTGGCGGTTCGGCTGCGACCACGCCTACCTCGTCGACCGCCCGGAGACCGAGGTCCCCCCGCCGCCGCCCCAACAGGACGCCAGGGCCTGGGCCGATCCACTCGACGCGCGGCACGCGGGCGACACCGTCGTGCGCGTCACCGTCCAGGGCAGCGGCGACGCGACCGTCGTGCTGGAGGCCCTTCACGTGCGCGTCGTCGAGCGTGACGCCGTGCCCACCCGGGGCAACGTCTACCTCATGAACGACGGCTGCGGCGGCGCTCTGACACCGCGCAGCTTCGAGGTCGACCTCGACGCGGACCGCCCCCTGGTCCGTTCCCTCCCCGGCAACGACACCGGCACCGAACTCCCCGCCCTGACGTTCCCCTACCGCGTCTCCGCCGACGACCCCGAGGTCCTGCTCGTCCGGGCCGAGACCGTGGCGTGCGACTGCCTCTGGTACCTGGAACTGGAGTGGTCGAGCCAGGGCCGCTCCGACACGGTCCGCATCGACGACAACGGCCGGCCGTTCCGCACGGTCGGCGTCGAGGAGCTTCCGCACTACCGCTACGACACGATCCTCGGCGGCTGGGCCCCCCTTGAGGAGGAGTGACGCCGGCACCGTGACACCCACC